>CAMEJP010000024.1 GCA_945920185.1 uncultured Eubacterium sp.
CTTCGTGATGACTACACCGGAACATATACGGATGGTACAAAAGACTACACCATTGTAAACGGTAAGGTTACAGAATAAAAGTAAAATATCTGTTTTTGACAGTAAGAAAAGATTGCGGTTTTCAGATTATTCTGGAAGCCGCAATTTTTTAAACCATTTTAAAACATCTTCCAATATTATCCATCCGAAAGATTGACTTTTTTTTGTCAATAATATATAATTGAGCTATAGATTTTTTGCGCTCATTTTTATGATGGGTAGAATGCATTAAGGAGAATTGGATTATGGACAGATTAAAAAATAAGGTTGCAATTGTAACCGGTTCAACAAGCGGAATTGGAGTAGGAATTGCAAGGCTTTATGCTTTGGAGGGTGCAAAGGTAGTTATCTGCGGACGCAGACAGGAGAAGGGACAGGCTGTTGTGGACAGCATTGTACAGGAAGGCGGAGAGGCATATTACCACTTTATGGATATAAATGCCACGGAAAGTATCGATGCGCTTATGGCAGATACGGCTGAAAAGTACGGAAAAATCGATATTCTTGTAAATAATGCTGCCAATGTAGGTCTTAAGGACGGACGTGTGGACGAACTGACTCTTGAGATGTGGGACAGTGTTTTTGACAGTGATGTCAGAGGCACATTTTATGCGACTAAGTGCGTTCTTCCGTATATGCAGAAGAATGAAGATGGCGGCTCAATCATAAATATCGGCTCTATGGCATCATGCGGAGGAGACCTAGGTTCTACGGCTTATGCATGCGCTAAGGCGGGAGTTAATATGCTGACACAGTATACTGCTCTTCAGTACGGAAAGCAGAATATCCGATGCAACTGTGTACGTCCGGGTCTTATCGTTACACCACAGAACGAAGCACATATACCTGATGCGCTTAAGGAGGTTTTCCTGAGCAATATTATGGTCAACCGTTACGGCTGCCCTGAGGATATAGGACACCTTTGTGTATATTTAGCGTCTGATGAAAGCAGTTATGTGAGCGGACAGATTATCAATGTAGACGGAGGCCTTAATTCTCATGTGCCTACCGTAGCACAGTTTAGAGATTTAAATTCACGTACATGGTAAGGAAAGGTGTATTTGGAGATTTACTATGAGATATGCGAAGATTTTGGTTGTGGATGACGATCCGGAAGTATTGGATACGTTAAAGCTGTATCTTCAGGACAATATGCAGGTAGTGACGGCAAGAAGCGGACGTCAGGCTGTTGATTATATGGAAACGAACACAGTGGATCTTATTCTGCTGGATGTTGAAATGCCGATTATGAATGGATTTATAACACTCGAACGTCTGCGTAATCTGAAAAGCTGCATTAATACGCCAATAATTATGGTTACAGGAAAAAATGATAAAGGTACAGTCATTAAGTGCATGACTAAGGGCGTGGACGATTATATTGTCAAGCCTATAGACAAGGTATTGCTAAAAGAAAAAATAGAAACTGTATTGAATCACAAAAATTACGGTGAAGGTAAAAAGGTTGTCTTAACCATTGATGACGATATGAATTATTTAAAAACCGTCAGAAATTATCTTTGCGACCAGTATAATGTGATAATGATTAATTCGGCAAAACTTGCAATGGAATATCTGGCAAAGTATGTCCCGGATGTGATTTTGCTGGATTATCAGATGCCTTTGTATAACGGAACTGCCATTATGAATCGTCTTCAAAAGGAGGCGGCTACCAGGGATATTCCTGTCATTATAGTATCGGGAAATCTGGATATGGAAGCTATGCAGGAATGTGTGCCATACAATCCCGCAGCTTATATTGTAAAGCCGGTCACTAAGCAGATTTTGCTGGAAACGATTAAGCGTGTACTTGGATAATATATAGAAAGAAGGCCGGATATGGGATTTGTTATATCACATGCTCTTTTTGCATGCTCTATTCTTGCATTTTATTTTGCATGGCATGCATTACGCAAAATGGATTTGCATTATAAAGAAAATATTCTCTGGATTTTTACATGTATCGGAAGCGGTGTGTGGAATCTGGGATTTTACGGAGTTATGGTTCAGGCAGACCCTGAAAAAGCCTATTATTGGCGGTTGGTAGGTATGGCGGGAGTTTTTGCTTTCCTGATTTTTGCCACCGTACTTGTAACGTATATTGCAGGAATGAAACTATGGATAAGAAGGAGCATTTACGGCTATTCTTGTCTTGGCATCATTCTTTATTTTGGCTTGGCACAAAAAAGTCTGGTTGAGTATAATCAGGCTTTTTTTGGAATGACATATTCTTTTCTTCCAAGTATCTGGAATGATTTGTATACAATATATTCTGTTTTGATGGCAGTTATTATGACTATTTCCTTAATCTGGCTGTTGAGAACAACGAAAAAAAAGAGATTTCGTATTCTTGCCAGAAAAATGCTTCTGGCTGATTTTACAGTTGCGCTTGGAATGGTGTTTGATACCATTTTGCCGATGCTTGGAATGCAGGCTGTACCGGGCAGCAGTTTCGGACAGTTTATAGCACTTATCATACTTTATCAGGCGATTAATTTTATGAATGATTCAAGGATTGAAGTAGATAATATATCTAAATTTATCTACTATTCGCTTGATTTGCCGGTTATCTGGTATGACGCACAGAAGAAACTGCGTCTGGCGAATAACTGTGCCGACGTTTTCTTCGGATTTGAAGAGGAGAATCTTGAACAGTACAATATCGACAAGCTTTTTGAAGTGGAACCGGATGTATTTGACTTTGAGCAGAAGCGTAAGGACGTAGACGCCATATATAAGGGGAACGGAACACAGTGCAATCTTTCGATAAATAAGGTTTTGGATGATTACGGAGACATTATAGGTTATATTGTATTTGTAAATGATATGTCAAAGCATATGAGAACGATAGAAAGACTTGAGGAGGCAATTGTTGATGCCGACCGTGCAAATGAAGCAAAGAGCGTTTTCCTTGCAAATATGTCGCATGAGATACGTACGCCTATGCATGCGATAATCGGATTTTCAGAGCTTGTGCTTAAGTCTGATATCAGTCCTTCGGTAAGAAATTATATGGAGGATATAAAGCTTGCTTCCAACAATCTTCTTGTAATAATAAATGATATTCTGGATATTTCAAAAATAGAGTCTGGAAAGATGGAACTGGTGCCTGCAAACTATTATACTTCAAGCCTTATGAAGGATGTTTCCCTGATTATCACAACACAGGCAGAACAAAAAGGGCTTGATTTTGTGGTTGAAATGGATGATAACCTTCCTACGCAGATGTATGGCGATAAGGTGCGTCTGCGTGGTGTTATTATAAATATCCTGAATAATGCAGTCAAATATACGAAAGAGGGCAGCGTAAGTTTTCAGGCAAAGGTGCGGGAACGTGACGGAGATAAGGTATGGCTTGAGTTCATTGTAAGTGATACCGGAACCGGAATACGCGAAGAGGAACTGCCGAAACTGTTTAAGAAATTTGAGCGCCTTGACAGAAAGAAAAACAGCAATATTGAAGGCTCAGGACTTGGACTTGCCATATCTAACGGATATGTAAGGCTTATGGGAGGCGAGATACAGGTAAAGAGCGTATACGGAGAAGGCAGCGTCTTTACCATTATCGTGCCGCAGGTTATCGTAGATGATACACCTATTGACAAGGACTGCATCTTCAAGAAGGAAAATATTGCCATATCAGACAGATTCCATGTGAAGTCAGTGGAAGTTCTGGTGGTAGACGATAATAAAGTTAATCTTCGTATGGCCCAGGGTCTGCTTGGTTCTTACGGTCTTACGGTTGATGTGGCTGACGGAGGACAGAAAGCAATAGACATTTGCTCAGAGAAATGTTATCCTCTTGTGTTTATGGATCAGATGATGCCGCAGATAGACGGTGTTGAGGCTATGCACAGGATACGGGAGTTAAATCCGTATTATGCACCGGGTGCTGAAGGAAAAATAATCGTACTGACGGCGGATGCCATAAGCGGTGTGCGTGAAAAACTGTTAAATCAAGGCTTTGATGCATATATGGGAAAGCCTCTTGATGTCAAAAAACTGGAGGATATTCTTCTTAAATACATTCCAAGCGATCATATTATTGTCGATGATTCGTCAGAAAATGCTGAAACTTCAGATGATTCTGATGATGAATGGCTTGATGAATTGGCAGAAAAGCTTCCTGCATTAGATGTTCATATGGGTGCATCTCACTGTGGAAATGATGTAAAAGAATATCTGCAGATATTAAAGATAGCGTATGATTACGCTGAAAAGCGTATAGAGGAGCTTCGCACTTACAGGAAGAAGAAGGATTACAGAAATTATACCATACAGGTACATTCGCTTAAGAGCACTGCAAAGAATATCGGTGCGGATGAAATCTCGCGAATGGCTCAGGAACAGGAAAATGCAGGCAATAACGGTGATTACGCATATATTGACGAGCATAGTGAAAAGCTTCTGGAGGACTATGCTAAACTGATACAGTCAATATATTCAGTGCTAAAGGAGTACGGACTTCTGAAAGAATTTGAAGCCAAAGACAGTACGGAACAAAATCATGAGGATTTTCTTGAGAAGGACACAGTCTCATCACTGCTTCAAAGTATTGAAAATTATCTTGATGCCTTTGAATTTGACAGGATTTTTGAGATATTGGAGGAACTTGATGACTGCACGTTAAGACCTGAGGATAAGGAAATGTTTGGCTCTATAGCAAAGGCTATGAAGGAACTTGCGGTTGATGATGTACGTGAAATAATAAGTAAAAATATTTGAAGCGATATACAATGATATCTATATAATAATCAGGTGCAAGACGGCGCCCGCATCCGTTTGAAAGGGAGGAAATGCTTTGAACAAAGATATGCTTAATCAAAATGAAAAGATAAAAAGGCTTATTGAAAATGTTGAACAGGTCATTGTCGGTAAAAGGGAAACCATAAATCTTGTCGTGGCGGCGATGCTTGCAGGAGGACATGTTCTTATAGAGGATGTGCCGGGAGTCGGAAAAACCCAGCTTGTATCAGCCATAGCAAAGTCATGCGAAGGGCAGTTTGGAAGACTGCAGCTTACACCTGACGTTATGCCTTCTGATATAACGGGATATACGATGATTGACCAGACAACGCACAATACAGAATTCAGAAAGGGCGCAGTGTTCTGTAATTTCCTTATAGCAGATGAGATTAACAGAGCTTCGCCAAAGTCACAGTCGGCACTTCTTGAGATTATGGAGGAGGGGCAGGTAAGCGTGGACGGAAACACCTATGTGCTTCCAAAGCCGTTTATGGTACTTGCCACCCAGAATCCCGTTGAAACATACGGAACTTACCATCTGCCTGAAGCTCAGATGGACAGATTTATTATGAAAATAAGCGTGGGATATCCGAACAGACAGGATGAACTTGACATAATGATGAGAAATGAGAGAAATATTTCCGCAAAGACTCTTCATTCAGTAATTACCTGTGAAGATGTAGTAAGCCTTGCGGAGTTTGTAAAAGAGGTATCCTGCTCCGATGCAGTGCGCGATTACATTGTAGATATTGTGGAAGCTACACGAAAGGAAGATTACATCAAACTTCCCGTAAGTCCGCGAGGAAGCATAGCTCTTTATAAGATGGCAAAGGCTTACGCATTTGTTCTTGGAAGAGAATATGTGCTTCCTGATGATGTTAAATTTCTTGCACCTTTTGTTTTGTCACACCGAATTATACTCACCCCGAAAGGCAAATCCCTTGCGGATACCACGGAGGGCGCAATAAATGCGATATTGGCGAAAATCCCCGTGCCTGTAAGATAAGTGTTGCACCGGATTTTTGATAATATCTTAGATTGTGAGGAAGATATGACTAAGATAAGTTTTAAACGAAAAGGAATATTCGGATATATAATTTCGTTGATGCTGGCCTATGTGTTTGCCATGTTTTTAAGTGGCAGGGTAGGCTGGCTTCTTTTGCTGATTGCAGCACTTGCACCTGTCATATCATTTCTGCTCACACTGACATTTGTAAAGAATATATACGTGGAATGTGATATGGCGGAATGTGTCATGATGAAGAAGGAAAAGTGCGAGATGGAGCTTACGGTATATAACCGCAATGTATTTCCTACCCCTCCCGTCCGCATAAGAATGACGGCATCTTCAAGGTTAAAATGTACGGAAAAAGATTATATGGTGTCTGTGCTGCCAAGACACAAAACAGTATTTACGGCCTGCTTTACGGCGTGTTTTTGCGGCCCTGCGGTTGTGGGTGTTGAGAGCGTGGCAGTCTGTGACTATATGGGACTTTTTACCTTTGAACTTCGTGGGCTTGATTATGTGGCTCTCAGAAGAAATATGGCTGTTATTCCTGACATTTCCGATATTTCACTGTATGATGAAAATATCATAAAGCTTATGAGTGTTTCAAGACATTCCGATGACAGCGAGGATACAGTGGAGGCAAAGTTTAACACATTCTCAGGTTTCCCGGGCTATGACAACAGGGAGTATGTGCCGGGCGACCCGCTTAAAAGGATTAACTGGAAGCAGTCAGCGCGAAGGGACAAGCTTCTGGTAAGGCTTGATGATGAGATGGCAAGTACTTCTGTGGCAATGGTGCTTGACAGCGTTACAGACGAGTCAGATATAGATTTTAAGACAGCGGCAAAGCTTGCCGAGTACAATTTTTATGAGGAGGATGACATACCGGCAGCTCTGATGCAGGAGACGGTTGAAAATGCACTCGGAATAATAAGGCTGCTTCTTGACAACAGCTATACGGTCAAACTGTACGTGAGATTTGAGGACGGATATGTGACATACGACATATCCGATGAAAATATGCTTGCTTACGTTCGTGGTGAACTCGCAGTTTACAGTTTTAACACCGACATAAATTCAGAGCGTTTTCCTAAGGAAATATCCGGATTGGACAATACGGTGGTATATGTTACGCCTTATGAAAATGCCGCACTCTATGATATGCTTTCTTCATACACTTCGGCTGATAATGTGGTGGTGTATGCAAGCCTCTGTGCGTCACGGTTGAGAGGAGGTGTGCCTGATGCAGGACAGATTTAAGAATTTTGCAAAGCGTAAAGGGCATCTTTTATTTTCGTGGCTTTTAGCCACAGTGCTGACGGTGACATGTTTTTCGGCGTATGGAATAAAACCGTTTTCGATATGGACTTTTGGTGCGGCTTTTATGACAACATTTGCTTTTTTAGTCGGAGAATATACCAATAAGCACAGGGTAAAGGGCGGACTTCTGATATTTGTTCTGACAGTTGTAATCATTATGCTGTACTCATCTCTTGCAAGAGGCGATGATTATGGCGTAAGTTTCCAGCAGTGGTTTCTTACGGGTGCAGACGTCGTTGAGAACAAAAACAGCTATCTTTTGGCAATTACATTATCTTTTGGCGCATTTTTCGGAATAGTAATATACTACTTTGCAAACATTTTGTATCGTATGGCATTTATTACTTTAGTGAGTCTTATTCCGTTAGTGCTTCATGTAAAGGTTCTTTCGGAGGTAAATCTTGCATATGTGGCACTTATAGCCCTTCTTGATGTTGCGGTTTATGCGGCAAATAACAGAAAGGCGGAACGCGGCAGGTATATAGGGCTTGGCTCTCATATATTTTCGTTTGGAATGTTCTTTGGAATGGTACTTTTACTTGCCGTGATTATACCTAAAAAGCCGGAAGCGAAGTACTATTATATCTTTGAAAATCTGTTTATGGGTGGAAATATGAGTATTACCCTGCCTGAAAATTATTCGGTTTTCAGCGAATATTCAGGAAATGCGGATAATTATAACGAGCTTGCAAACAGGCGAATATACAGTGTATATTCTGATGATACCATATATTTCAAACGTCAGACTTTTGATTATTATGATTTTGACAGGGACGTATGGTATGCCGATGAGTACTACTCTGAGCCGGTATATACAATGAAGGAATACGCTGAAAATGCAGAAAACCTTAATCTTTCCATGCTTAAAAATGCAGTTATTAAGGCAAATACCTATGAGAGCGGTTTTGCGGAGCAATACGGACTCTCAGAACTTGTATCTTCAGAACGTTTTACAGACCGTGAGCAGATGGTTTTTGTGCAGGCGGAAAATTTCCCTTCGGTAGCTTATATAGTGCCTGCCAGAGCGATTTCAATACAATACAACAGTAATTATGAGGAAATCTATGTCACAAGGAGCGGTGTTTTCAGGAATAAAGAAAATGTTTCGCAAAATTACAATAGCTTTAACGTAAGATATTATGATGAGTTTGAGGCACGCTTCAGATTTTTGGAGATTGGAGGGGCTGATTTTGATGATGAAACAGAACTTGAATTTCTGACGGAACTCTGCAGAATATTAAATAACCGCGGTGATGAGTATGCCAAGGTTGCAAAAGCCTATCTGACCCAATGTGAGGAAGCTAGGGAGTACGAAAAGCAGACCGCACAAAATACAGGACACATTTCAGACAGGGTGCGTGAACTTGCCGAAAATATTACTAAAGACTGTACCTATGACTGGGAGAAGGCTGAGGCTTTATGTGATTATTTTACAGATAACGGTTTTAAGTATGATTTGGACTATGTGGCAGAGGATGACAGTCCTGAATATTTTCTGTTTGAGAGCAAAACGGGTACATGCTCGGATTTTGCCGGTGCCTATGTGCTTATGGCAAGAAGCGTCGGACTTAATGTACGCTATGCGGAAGGATATGTGCCTGATGACACAAACATAGAAGGATTCAAGGTAATAAGGTTAAGCTGTTCCCATGCTTATCCCGAGGTGTATATCCAGAATATGGGCTATGTCGTGTATGAGCCTACCATTTCTTCGGAATACAATAATTTTGCCGTAAGCAACACACTGTCATACGTTATGGAAGCAGGTTACAACGCAGTCAGAATTTTGGTGGCAACAGCTTTTGTTGTTGTAGTATTGCTGCTTATTATACTGCTGTTTACGCCGTTTATGCACGAGGCATTGTTCAGAGTGAAGGTAAAACATCAGACTGCACAAAAGGCTGTTATCTCTATGTACGGAAGAATTATCAAAAAATCTGAGGGTGTCATTGGCAAAAAACTGTATGCCCTTACACCGAATCAGTTTGCTGAGAAATTTTTGACGCTTACAACATTTGAACTCGATATGGTCCCTCTCGTTGAAAAAACAGCATATAATGATTACATGCCGAATAATGATGAAAAGAAGAGTGCTTATGCCTGTTACAGACAGGCTATGGCTGTACTCCGAAATTATAAAAAACAGAAAAAGAAATGTAAGCAGTGGAAAATGTGAAAAAAATGTGATATAATGTCGAATTGTAATGATAAACCAATTTGAATTTATTAGAAAACTAACGCTTACAAAATATCTATAGGAGGATATCATGGCAGATACCTTAAATTACAAATGTCCCAACTGCGGCGGTGAGCTGAAGTTTGACAGTGACAAGCAAAAAATGTTCTGTGTATTCTGCGACAGCGAATTTGAAGTCAGTGAATTTGCTGCAAAAGATGAGGAACTGGATACTGCAAAGCCTAAGGAAAAGCCTGAATGGCAGGAGGGTGAGCAGGACGGTATGTTCATATATCAGTGCTCACACTGTGGCGGCGAGGTGGTAGGAGATGACACTCTTGCTGCTACGACATGCCCTTTCTGCGATATGCCGGTAGTGTTAAAGAGTCAGTTCAGAGGAGACTTAAAGCCTGAATATGTCATACCGTTTAAGATTAAAAAGGACGAGGCTGTTGCGAGGCTGGCACAGTTTTGCAAGGGAAAGAAGCTTTTGCCAAAGTCATTTCTTGCAAATAACAGGATAGAGAGCATAAAAGGACTTTATGTTCCGTTCTGGCTGTTTGACTGTAATGCCGACGCTAATATGACATACGAAGCTACAAGAACAAGCACATGGTCCGACGCAAATTATATATATACAAAAACAGATTTTTATGAGATTTGCAGGGAAGGAAGCATAGCGTTTGACAATATTCCGATAGACGGTGCAAGCAAAATGGATGATGCATATATGGAGTCAATCGAGCCGTATAACTATGACGATATGGTGGAGTTTCAGAGTGCATATCTTGCCGGATATCTTGCCGACAAATATGATGTGGATGTCACTGCAAGTACACCGAGAGCAGAGGCAAGGATAGACGCAAGCGTCAAGCAAATGTTTGCCGATACTGTAAAAGGTTTTGGAAGTAAGAGACTTGTAAGCTCGAACATAAATCACAAATATGGCGATAAAAGCTATGCGCTTCTTCCGGTGTGGATACTCAGCACACGCTATAACAATGAGATATATACATATGCAATGAATGGTCAGACAGGTAAGTTTATAGGAAGGCTTCCTATAGACAAAGGCAAGGCAAGGGCTTATCTCTTATCCATTATGTCAGGCATAGGACTGGTAGCAGGTCTTATAGCATCATTTATATTCTTATAGGACGGAGGTATTAGACATGAAAAAAATATGTATATTTTTGATTTCCCTGATACTGCTCGTTGCCTCTCCTTTAAGCGTATATGCGGATGATAAGGATGCTGACGATAACGACAGTCTTGAAAGGGTAATAGACAATGCGAATCTTTTAACTTCCTCAGAGGAAGAAAAGCTTGCGGATATGATAGAGGATATCAAGGATAAGTACAAATTTGACGTTGTTATCCTTTTGGAACCTGATATTGGCGGTGCTTACTGTGTGTCATATGCTGATGATTATTTTGACTACAAAGGTTACGGCTACGGAAAAAATTATGACGGAATACTTCTTCTTGTAACCATGCAAGAGAGGGAGTGGGCGATTTCTACATGCGGATACGGTATCGAGGCTTTTACGGATTACGGATGCAGTTATATAGAGGATAAAATTGTTTCCAAACTTTCTGACGGAGATTATTATGAGGCATGTGAAACATATGTAAAGCTTTGTGATAAATTCCTTAAGCAGGCAGAAAAGGGCAAGCCGTATGATTACAACCATCCAATCAGAAGTCCGCTTTTTGTAATCGGAATGTTTGCTGTTATATGGGTTGTGGCATTCCTTATAGCTTACGGTATAGTAGCTTCAATGAAACGACAGATGAGTACTGTTGCCAAGGCTACGGAGGCAAACAGTTACGCTGTAGGAAAAGCGGTTAATCTTACAAGAAATGAAGACCGCTATATAAGGTCGGCTGTCACGAAGAGACCGAGACCGACTGATTCAGGAGGAAGCGGCGGACATAGCGGTGGTTCTTCTACTCACCACAGTTCAAGCGGCAGAAGCCACGGCGGCTCTCACGGAAGATTTTAAAATAAAACTGCCTTAGGCGTTTTAAAACGCTTCAGGCAGTATTTTTATTGCACCCGTATTTGCATATACAAACGGGTCGTTGTGCAGAAAGAATACCGTACCGTCTATGGGTGAGCGAAGGTATTCAAGTACTGTTCCAAGTGACGTATCAAGAACCGTTGCAAGCAGCTGACCGCGTGTGACAGCGGTGTCCACCGACACTTTACTTAAAAATATGCCGGATACATTAGGTCTTACAGTCATAAGCTCCTTATCAAAAAATACACGTGGAGTTATTTTACTGTCTGAAATCATATCCGCTGCTTGTGGGTTTATCATATCGTTGGCAGCCATAAAGCGAAGCACACATTCTACCGTCTGGTCAGCGCTCTTGGTATCAAGACTTGTGGTGCTTGTGGTATACAGGCTGAATGCGTCAGTGTTCCATATCTGCCAGTTGTAGTTTAATGTGGTTGTGTCATAAGGCTTTGTGTTACGGATTACAATGTTGTTCATACCGAACTGTTTGGCTTTTTCGACATTTTCAAATCCTGTTTTCATTATTCTTACATGAGGTGAAAATGTTCCGGGCATATAAAATGAGGCAAATTGAATGCCGTTGTCATATTGTGAAATCACCTTAAAGACACCGTCGGCTATACGCTGAGTGGTTTCTCCAAGACTGTAACCGGGAAACATCCGGTTGATGTCAGTATTGTCCGTGGGCCAGAAGCGTTTTCCTATATTCATGGAGTAGGGATTGAGAGAGGGGATTATAAGAATTTGATTTTCACTGTTTATAAGCCCTGCACCCTCAAGCTCCGTAAGCCGCTTTATGAGCATTGAGCAGGTATATATCTGCTGATATTCATTTCCGCGCACGCTTCCTACAACGCAGAGAGCTTTTTTGCCTTCGCCAAAAATGTAACCGGTTACTCTGAAATCATCGCGAAACATCGAAGGGATAAATCAAATTTATCCATATTATTCCTCCAATCCGTAGTGCCGTTCTACAAGTAGTGTGGCAGGGTAAGATTTATCCTGATATAAATTTACATCCTGCACTTAAAGCAAAAAAAAAACAAGGGCATCCCGTAAGGAACGCCCTTATTTCAATATAGACACTATAAAATATTTTTGCAAATATGTCAACACTTTTTTTAAGTGCTTTAAAATTATATCAATCTGTGATAAAATATTACAATCAGACATAGAATAAACGGAGGACTGTAATGGGACTTAATTTTAGAAAAAGTATCACAATATGTAAAGGTGTACGACTTAATCTCAGCAAATCAGGCGTGGGCGTAAGCGTAGGTACCAAAGGAGCACGTTTTTCCATAAATTCGAGCGGACAGAAGAGAGCTACCGTAGGAATCCCGGGAACAGGCGTGTATTACACAAAAACATCTTCAAGCAAGAGCAATAAGAAGAAATCTGCCGCACAGACCAAGAAGGCAGAAATTACAAAGAAGAAGGAAGAGCAGGTAAAGGAAAAGGCAAGTGAAGTGGAAAAGAGCCAGCTTGCCGTGGAGGAATATGAGAACTACATAGAGCTTATACGAAGCGTACATGAGGAATGTGAGGAGCCGGTTGACTGGCATTCTGTGTACAGGGAGGCTGAACCCTTTGCAAAAGGAAGCATCGGAGAGAAGGAAGCACAGGCAAGGAAAGCTCTAGACGATTATAAGCCGGGCTTCTTTGAGAAAATGAATAAATCAAATGTTGAAAAGAAAAAAGCCGAGCTTATGAAGGCTGTCGAAGAAGCAAAAGCAGAGGATAATGAGGCATACGAAAACTGGGAGGCAATGCACGAATTTGCCAAAGGTGTACTTGAGGGAGATATCGATTCTTATCTTGCCGTCATAGCTGAGGTTGAGCCGTTTGAGGATCTGGTTGAGTACGGTAGCGATTTTGAGGTGGGAACCGATACACCTGACTGTATGACTGTCGAATTTAACGTAAAGAGCAATACAGTTGTTCCAAAGACAAGCATAAACCTTACAAAGACAGGAAAAACCTCAAGCAGGGAACTTACCAAGACTCAGTATTATGACTATGTTCAGGACTATGTGTGTAGCTGTTCGATAAGATTGGCAAGAGAGATATTTGCACTTCTTCCTGTATCAACAGTAATTGTTCATGCTCAGGATGGCGTTATCAACACAACAACCGGTCATACGGACGATCATACGATACTCTCTGTAAAGTTTACAAGAAGCGGTTTTGATGACATTAATTTTGAAAAGATAGATCCGTCGGATTTTGTCGGCGTGTTTGAACACAATATGGAATTCCTTAAAACTTCAGGGTTTAAGGAGGTTGCAAGAATAGAACAATAAAATAGGAAATGTGAGGAAATATGTTAATTTTATTTATTCCTTTAATAGGAACAGCACTGGGTTCCGCTATGGTATTTCTGATGCGGGACAATATGAATGAACGCCTTGAAAAAATGCTTTTGGGCTTTGCTTCAGGAGTTATGATAGCTGCATCAGTGTGGTCGCTTCTCATACCTGCCATAGATATGGCGGGGGAGCAGGGGAAAGTATCATGGCTTCCTGCTATGGCAGGGTTTCTGCTAGGAATAGCATTTCTTCTTGTATTGGACAGCGTTGTGCCTCATCTTCATCTTGACAGCGAAAAGCCTGAAGGTGTCAAGTCAGGTTTTTCAAAGTCGGCTATGTTGGTGTTTGCCGTTACGCTGCACAATCTTCCTGAGGGTATGGCGGTGGGTGTTACTTTAGCAGCAGGTTTTATGGAAAATACGGGCGTTACAATGGCGGGAGCTCTAGCCTTAGCCATAGGTATTGCCATACAAAATTTCCCGGAGGGAGCTATTATCTCTATGCCGCTTCGCAATTCGGGAATGAGCAGACTAAAGGCATTCATATACGGAACACTTTCGGGAGCAGTGGAGCCTGTCGGTGCATTTATAACCATACTTCTTGCAAAGCAGATAGTTCCCTTGCTGCCTTACCTTTTGTCATTTGCGGCAGGAGCCATGATGTATGTGGTTATTGAGGAACTTATTCCGGAGTCACAGCAGGGAAAACATTCAAACATAGGTACAATAGGTGCAGCGATAGGTTTTTCGCTTATGATGGTTCTTGATGTGGCACTGGGATAGAATTTTACTGAGAAAAGAAGATGAATATTTTATGGAAAATGAAAATAAGTTAGCCGTAATGCCGGTGGGAAAGCTTTTGCTCTCACTGGCATTGCCTGCCATTGCGGCACAGATTGTCAATCTTTTGTACAATATGATTGACAGAATATATATAGGACACATAAAAGGTGTGGGAACTGCGGCACTTACGGGTGTGGGAGTCACTCTGCCCGTAATTATCCTTGTGGCAGCTTTTGCAGCCTTAGTAGGATTTGGCGGAGCACCGAGAGCAGCCATAGCAATGGGACAGAAGGATAATGAGGGTGCGGAAAAGATACTTGGAAACTGTGTGTGCATGCTGGCTGTTATCTCTGTTATTCTGACGGTGGTATTCTCTGTTTTTTCTGAAAAAATATTGTATGCCTTTGGTGCGAGCAGTGAAACCATTGTGTATGCAAAGCCTTATATGCAGATATATGTTCTGGGTACGATATTTGTTCAGTTTACGACAGGTCTGAATGCATTTATTACTTCACAGGGTTTTTCGAGCGTCGGAATGAAGACAGTAATGATTGGAGCGGGACTCAATATTATTCTCGACCCGATTTTCATATTTGTATTTGACATGGGCGTGCGCGGTGCGGCTCTGGCTACCATTCTTTCGCAGGCTGTATCTGCGGTGTGGGTGGTAACGTTTTTGTGCGGAAAGAAAAGTATACTCCATATCAGACGGGAAAATTTAAGAATCAATCCAAAAATTATAGGACCTGTGCTGGCACTTGGAATATCTCCGTTTATAATGCAGGCGACGGAAAGCCTTTTGTCCGTATGTTTTAACACATCGCTCGGAAAGTACGGAGGCGATATTGCCGTAGGTGCAATGACGATTCTTGCAAGCGTTATGCAGGCTGCCATGATGCCTGTTCAGGGTCTTTCACAGGGAATGCAGCCGATAGTCAGTTACAATTACGGAGCAAAACAGTTCGGGCGTGTTAAGAAAGCATTTTTACTGACTCTTATGAGCTGTATGATTTATACCTGCCTGATGTGGCTTGTGGCGATGCTGTTTCCGGGTGCGTTGGCGTCCATATTTACTTCGGACAGGGAACTTATTGAATACACCTCATGGGCTCTTAGAATATATATGGCGGTAAGCTGCATTTTTGGCGCACAGATGGCGTGTCAGCAGACGTTTGTTGCACTTGGAAAAGCGGTTCATTCTCTGTTTCTTGCGGTCTTAAGAAAGATTATTCTCCTTATACCTATGATTTATATTCTGCCGAACTTCTTTGAGGATAAGGTGTTCGCGGTGTTTCTGGCAGAACCCGTATCAGACCTTCTGGCAGTTATGACAACCGTTACGCTGTTTTTTTCAACTGCGTGGAGAATGATAAAGAAGGGCGAAAATGAAACAATGAAGAATGATATCATCTGATATAAAAGCTGACAAAAGTTAAAAATCAACAGTACAGGTGAATAGGAAAGCTCCCTTATATCCTTAAAGGATGTCAGGGAGCTTTTCTCTGCCGTTTGTATACTGAAAACTACCGCTTATATAAAATCTGTTTTCAAGGACAGCAAAAAGTGTTATCTTCCCATTAACGGTTAAAAAACATAAAGTGCGGAGGAAAACATATGTCAGAGAACATTATCAGCATGGAAAATGTAACAAAAAGGTATAAGAGCGTAGCGGCTGTAAATCAATGCAGCCTGAGACTGAAAAAGGGAGGACTGTACGGGCTTATAGGAAAAAACGGTGCAGGAAAAACCACCATAATGAGAATGATTGCGGGTCTGTCGCTTCCTACCGAAGGGCAGATAGAGGTAAAATGCAGGCGTATGGGAACCTTAATCGAAGCTCCGGGCGTCAACGGCTCTATGACAGGAAAACAGAATCTTAAGTTTTACAGAATGCTTTCGGGAAATACAAATTTCTTTGCATCGGATGAGGAACTTCTTCAAATGGTAGGACTTGAGAATGTGGGAAAGAAAGAGGTTAAGGATTATTCGCTCGGTATGCGCCAGAGGCTTGGAATTGCTATAGCACTTCTTGGAAGTCCTGATTTTCTGATGCTTGATGAACCTGTGAACGGACTTGACCCCATCGGCGTGGTAGAGATAAGAAACCTTATCAGGAGACTGAATAATGAGTACGGTATAACGGTTTTGATTTCAAGCCATAATCTTCCGGAACTCTATCAGACGGTTACAGACTTTATTATTATCGATAAAGGCAGAATCAAAAAGGAAATTACGCATGAACAGCTGGAAGCGGAAAGCTCAGGCAGTCTTGAAGACTATTTCTTATCGGTAATCGGTAAATAATACATACGAAAGGCGGAAAAAATATGAAGGCTTTATTTAATGCAACAATATACAGAGCAGAAAAGACAACGGGAATAAGAGCGGCACTGATACTTACATGTTTTGCGGGAATTGCTTATTATGTACTGGCATGGCTTCTTTCAAAGGGTGAACTTGACGCTTCTTCTGCGGGAAGTGTAACGGCGATGGGAGATGCCATGATTATCTGGCTGTTTGGCTCGCTTTCAGTCGGTATGCTGATTGGCAATGATTTTGAAAACAAGACGGTTCACGGTGCAATGGGATACGGAAGAAAGAATATTGTCGCAAATTATTTTCTTGTATTTTCAGTAATTATTTTCCTGATGCTGCTTACATATACCATAGGCTCACTGGCATGTATTTTCAGTGGAAATGATATGAAGGGAGCAGAGGGTGCGGTAATTTCAAACTATCTTGGAAATGTGCTTGTCTATGGTAAGGAAACTTCTGTGGCAAAGCTGATACTTTCGTATGTGGCGGCATTTTTCGTATATGTAGGACAGCTTAGCATATGTATACCTGTTGCAATCCGCATAAAAAAGCCGGTTGTGGTTACGGCTTTCGGATTTATCTTCGGAATGCTTACGGCTCTTATTTCCACACTTGCATCTAAGGTAAAAATGTTGGATAATATTTACAGGCTGACGCCATATGACTGCGGAATGGATAAAATCGGCATATGCGCAGACGTAAGTGATATGCTTGTCGCGATTATTGTCAGTGTGGTGTTCACGGCTTTAATGGGACTGGTGTCTTATATCATTTTCAGAAAAAGTGACATTAAGTAAGTTTTCGGTGCAGTCAGTCGCCGTAAAACAGGTTTATAAGGCCGGGAAATCATTACGGCGAGGCTGCCCCGGAAAGGTGGAAACTGATGGAAGTAAAACCGATAATTGAAAAACAGTATGAACGTATGGAGATTCATGTATGTAACCATACCCTTACAAAAACAGTAGAAGCTTTGGTTGAGGACATTTCAGGCATGGTAAATGCAAATGAAGTGGGAACTGACGCAAGAGGCGAAAAAGTGCTGCTTAATCTTAAGGATATGGTTCGTTTCTATGCAGAAAATCAGAAGGTAATGGCTCAGGATGAAAAAGGTATTTACAGTATTCATCCAAAGCTTTATGAATTGGAAGAAAAATTGGACAAAAGACTGTTTATGAGAATATCCAAGTCGGAAATTGTCAATCTGCAAAAAATCAGCAGGCTTGATATGAATGTGGCAGGTACCATCAAAATCATTATGAAGGACGGTACTGAGAGCTATACATCAAGACGAAATGTCAGCAGGATGAAAAAGCAGCTGGGAATGAACAAAGGGTAACTTTAAAAGTCGTTTATAAATGTGAGGCGCGAACCTACGCTAACGCTTCGGAATGTGAGGTAATTATGTTAAAGCGTATTTATTCGGGATTTGCAAACTCTGTGGTCTGCGGTCTTTTAGTTAATATTTTGATAAATGTGGCGGTTGTTCTTATCACGGGGGACAAAGAATTTTGCGCCGTGGCTCCCGAATATATTGAACTTTTTCCGTCGGCAAGTATCGCCATTCTGGTCAATATTTTGCTTTATGGTTTAATAGGCGCGGCTTTTTCCGGAATGACATTTATTTACGAGCAGGACAGAATTGGCTTTGTGGCTCAGAATATGATTTATTTTGTGCTTACCGCACTCGTATGGATACCGATAGTAATGCTCATATGGCAGCTTCAAAAATACAGTGAGGCACTCTGGTCAACGGTTGCCGGATTTGCCTTTACATATCTGATTATGTCGATAGTGGGCTACAGAATTACAAAGCGTCAGGTAGAGGAGATAAATGTGATGCTTGACAAAAGCAATCTAAAGTAATAAAATAGTTTAAAAACAAACCGTTTAGACGGAACAATTCAACAGAAAGCATGGTGATGATATGGTTCAAAAGCCGTTAGAGGTAGTGCTTAAGGGCGGCGAATTCAGGAAATATTCAGACTCAAAGTTTGAACTGCTCAGAAAACACTATGATATGAAGCGAGCAGAATTTGAGGTCATTTATTATCTGTCGATATGCAGGGACGCCGATTCGCTGGTTAATATTTCGGAATTTCTGAATGCAAACAAGGGACACATTTCCACGACGGTATATGGCTTGACTGAAAAGGGTTACATCAGTTCAATGCAGGATAAAAATGACCGGAGATATATGCATTTCAGCCTTACAGACAAGGGAAAAGAGGTAGCGGCAGACATTGAAAATATTTGGAAGGATATCAAAAATGAACTGTATTATGGATTGACCGACGAAGAAATTTCCACGTTTAAAGAGATATTCCATAAGATATGCAAAAATATTGAACACTTTATGGTATAAGCAATATCCGGTAAGGATTGCTTATATTTTTAACCATATAGTTTAAAAACAAACAGTATAATAACAAATCATAGAAAGGGATGAAGCGAATGAACACAATCAGTACAGACAAAGAGGCCATGAAGAACCTTGCTCATGAAATAACATACAGAAGATATATGCTGTCTAAAGACGATGCGAAATTTATGTTTAAGGATATCAATATTGCTGAATACATTGTACTTCATTTTATGTGTGAGCAAACAGAAAGTGATTCCATCTATTCGGACAGAATATACCTGAGCGAGATATCGGAAAAGCTAAATCTGCCCATAAGGAAGACTTCAAAGCTGATAAGAGAAATGAGCGGAAAAAATCTCATCAACTGGGATCATGACGGTGACGGAAAGGACGGCACATATGTAACGATAACCGAGCACGGAAAGAATGTGTTTGCCGAAACTGACGGTAAACTGAGAGATTTTTATACAAAAGTTCTTCAAAAGTTCGGTAAGGAAAAAATCATACAGCTTCTTCAGCTTATGAAGGAGTTTGATTCGGTGATGAGAACGGAACTTGAACAAATGGAGGATACAAATGAAAACGATGAATGAATATATGAGCGGACTGGAATGTGCCTGCCGTGAAAACGACTTTATTGACCGCAGGCTTTATGATGAATATGATATCAATCAGGGACTTCGTGATGAAAAGGGAAATGGCGTTCTCACAGGACTTACAAACATTTCCCTCATTAAGTCATACGAAGTAACAAACGGTGCAAAAGAGCCGTGTGACGGCGAATTGTGGTATCGCGGCCATCGCGTTGAAGACTTAATAAACAGTCTTGGGAAAGACGAGATGGGATATGAGAAAATAGCTTATCTGCTGCTCGTGGGTGATTTGCCCGATGAAAAACAATTTGCCGAGTTCCGCTCTGCCATAGGAATGCTGATGCCCCTCCCGACCAACTTTACCCGTGATGTCATAATGAAAGCTCCGACCGACGACATAATGAACACAATGACAAGGAGTATTCTGACGCTGGCTTCTTATGACCGGGATTTGAAAAAAACGTCTCTTGAGAACAATATCCGCCAGTGTCTTCAGCTTATAAGCCGGTTTCCGACGCTTGCCGTGTACGCGTATAACGCATATAACCACTACCAGAATCTTGAAAGTATGTTTATACACTATCCTGATCCGAATTTATCTCCCGCCGAAAACATACTGACAATGCTTCGCCCGGACAAAAAATACACGAAGACCGAAGCGAAAGTGCTTGATACCGCACTGATACTGCATATGGAACACGGCGGCGGAAACAACTCCACATTTACCACACGTGTTGTTACATCCTCAGGCTCGGACACATATTCCACAATGGCGGCGGCAATGTGCTCGCTTAAAGGTCCGAAGCACGGTGGTGCAAACATCAAGGTGATGGATATGATGGCGGATATTTCTAAGAACATAAACGATGTTGAGGACGACGAGGAGGTTTCTGCCTACCTTGAAAAGATACTCGACAAGGAAACATTTGACCATAAGGGACTTATCTATGGAATGGGACATGCGGTGTATACGCTCTCAGACCCGAGAGAAAGAGTCCTTAAGAGCTATGTAAAACAGCTTGCCGCTGAAAAGGGCAGAACAGATGAATTCCGTCTGTATGAGCAGACCGAGCGGCTTGCCCCACAACTCATTATGAACAGAAAGCATAACCGCAGCGGCGTCTGCCCGAACGTGGATTTTTACAGCGGTTTTGTGTATGATATGCTGGGCATACCGAAGGAACTTTACACCGCTATATTTGCAGTGGCAAGAATAGTCGGATGGAGTGCGCACCGTATAGAAGAGATAGTATGCACCGATAAAATAATCAGACCTGCATATATGAGCGTTATGAAGAAGAAAGAAGGATAAATATGATTGTAAAATACATAGCCGGTCCTGTCATCGGCGCTGCAATAGGATACTTAACAAATTTTATCGCGGTGAAAATGCTGTTTCACCCAAAAAAGGAGATAAGGCTGTTCGGTCACATACTGCCTTTTACTCCGGGCGCAATTCCTAAGGGAAAGCCAAGACTTGCGAAATCTGTCGGAAACGCGGTAGGAAATAATCTTATCACACAGGCGGATATTGAAAATAAACTGCTGAGTGACGAGCTGGCGGATAATGTTGCCGAAACGATACTGGACAAACTGTCGTTATCCATAAATGACCTTTTCAGTGGATTTTCTGATATGACAGAGGAGGATATCGAGAGCAAAAAAGAAGCTTTTTCAAACAGTATGGCAAAATACATATCTGAAGCTATTTCACAGGTGGATATATCGGGCGTAATTGTTGAAAAGGCACCCGATATCATAAAAGCAAAGCTGAACAACACGATGGTCGGGATGTTTCTGACGGACGAACTGCTTAAAGCCGTACTCTCTCCCGTAGGTGCTGAGATACAGGAGTATATTGCACAGCACGGAGAAGAATTCATAGCACCTTATGTTAAACAAAAGCTGTCCGATTCCGGTGAAAACCCGCTTTCAGATATTATGGAGGGACTTGGCATTGACAGAAATCAGCTTAAGAAAGTCGTTGCCGCATTGTACAAAAACGCTGTGCCCGGATGCACGGAAAATCTGATGAACCTTCTTGATTTGAGCGGCATTGTCGAGAACAAAATAAACGCTATGAGCGCAGATGAGCTTGAAGCGCTTGTAATGAGCGTTATGAAAAAAGAACTGAACACGATAGTTAATCTAGGAGCATTGATAGGCTTTGTGCTTGGCCTGCTGAATATATTCTTCTGAAATGAGGTGTTTTTATGAAATATGCAGTAATTTATATATCTGAAACAGGAAATACCGAAGAACTTGCAAAGAATATTTTTGTAAGCCTTCCGGGTGATGACAAAAAAATGGTAAACGCCGAAAAAATGACCGAGCTGCCTGTGGCAGAGCAATATTTCATAGGCTTTCCGGTGAAGAATTGCACCTGCGGCATTGAAATACTGAATATCCTTGAACAGCTTGAGAATGTTAAAATTGCATTGTTTGCCTCGTGCGGACTGCCGGCAAATGATAAATATAAGCAGTACGTTGAAAATTCCGTACTGCCGTGGATAAACGATGATTGCAGCTATCTTGGCATTTTTCTCTGTCAGGGAAAGAGTACCGAAAAGTTTCGCGAAAAGCTCGAAATAAAAACGGGTTATTCGTCTGACGAGATTGACAGAATAATGGAAATGGCGTCAAATCACCCTGACGACAACGATATCAAGCACCTGTGCGAATTTGCACAGGCGGTGGCAGGAGTGAGGTAAAACAATAATAATCATATTGGAGGCACTCAGGCAGAAATACCCGGGTGCTTTTTGCCGGTAAAAAACATGCTTGCATCTGATACCGGAATACAAATGATACTTGAAAAACCGGCGAAAAATTACTATAATATGTGATAGATTATTAAGAGCGAAATTGAATGTGAAAATTTAATACAACTGGAGGAAATGACATGATATTGTTAAAATGCGAAGCCTGCGGCGGTCGGGAATTGAAAAAAATCGGAAATATGTATGAGTGTATTTATTGTGACAGTAAATACATATTAGACGAGAATGAAAAAGTGGTCAGCAAAGAACTTACGGAAGCAAAAGTAATCGCTTTGTTTGAGGAATCTAAAAGACTGCATGAAGCAAATAAGTATGCTGAAGAGCTGGAAGTTCTGATTAAGGCGTATGAAATGGATGAAAACAATTCAAAAATTATGGTTAATCTGGGCAGGTGTTATAGAAATTTAAATATGATCGATAAGGCAATAGAATGTTATAAAAAGGCAATAGAACTGAATCCCAATGAAGGTACGGCATATACTAATATGGGAACAATTTATACATTGCGCGGAGATTATAAAGAAGCGGCTCAATATTATGAGAAAGGTTTGCCGATAATCGATAAGGCAGAGTTTGATTATTGGCTTGCGTATGCAAATTATGCCGTATCTGTTGCCAAGCTTGGAAACCCGGGTAAAGCGGAGGCAATGATAAAAGAAGCGGAGGCACATGGATATAAAAATGGAGCCGTGATACGCAAGATGGCGGGCATAGAGAGTAAGTCCTTTGGCTCTAAATTGAAGTCGTTGTTTTCATAGTGTCCGATGGTTACAAGGGTCTTGAAACTGATCTCATAAAGTTGCTCCCAACTGCTTTTTGCAATGTTCTAAAAGTCCCTGACAGCCCGCCAGGACATCCCGGTAAGTATCATCAAAATTACCGGTATACCAAGGATCCGCAATGTCCCCCGACTGCCCTGCAAAGGTGGAAAGCTTGTACAGTTTGTGCTCAGAATCTTCACCGACAATGCGGAGCATATAACGGAGATTCAGATCCTCCATCCCAATCAGGTAATCGTATTTTTCATAATCCTCACCGGTCATCTGGACTGCCCGGTGTGGCACTACAGGGATACCAACCTGACGGAGCTTTGTCACCGTTCCGTGATGAGGCGGATTCCCGATTTCTTCACGGCTGGTAGCTGCGGAGGAAATATAAAATTGATTTGACAGATGCGCTTCCTTTACCAGATAAGTCATGACACTTTCGGCCATAGTGCTGCGACAGATGTTACCCCAGCATACGAAAAGAATTTTTATCATAGTTATGGTTCTCCTTCAATCGTTACAATTTTGATTTTTCTTTGTTAATTAGTTTAATATCTTTTTCTCTCTCTATGATACATTAAAACTCAAAAAAATCAATCCATAAACTACAGCAAATAAGCCAATGCTCTTAATTAACCTATAACGTCAACTGTTCTTTGTTATTGGTTGATAATTCAAAAATCACCTGTTAAACTGTTCGAGAACGTTCAAAATCTAATCTATAAAATATGGGATAAATACGGAGTAATAACAGATGGAAAAGACAAATGTAAAAGAATTGGCTAAAGAGCTCATTTCAGGTCGACGTTTAAATCGGCAAGATGACTTGTCCTTTCTCCTGTCAGCAGATTTAGATGAGTTATGTGAAGCTTCTGATAACATCAGAAAAGAGTTATGCGGAAATAAGGTAAATCTATGCGTAGTTATCAACGGACGTCAGGGCGGCTGTAGCGAAAATTGCAAATTTTGTTCTCAAAGTGCTCATAATCATTCAGGAATTGAGGTAAAACCTTTTCTGGATGTGGACGTAATTGTAGAAGATTGCATTACAGATAACAAATGTAGAATATTGTTGAAAGTGTTCGCTTTTGGGAATATAATAATTATGTAATATGTTGAGTGTTCCTCTATCAAAGTACACTGAGTGTGTCACAGGAGCTAGAATGAATATACTAAGCAGACCAGGCTCGTATGGAAGAAATGATTGGGGCGTTAAATGGAGACTTTGAGAAATTAACTGGTATGGAATTTACAGCGAAGGATAAAACAAGATTGATTCCGGATATTTTGCAAAATGGAGACAGATTCTTCTTCCCTATCTTTTCAACAACGGAAGCAATGGGGGAGTATGGTGATAACTTCTCCAAGGTTCAGAAGCATATGCTTGAGGTTATTCTTCTTGCAAGAAACAATGAAAAGGAGCCTGTGGGCATTGTGTTAAATGCTTTCAGCGAACCATTTGTGTTGGATAAAGAGATATGGGATATTGTCGAGAATATGAAGTCTCGTATCCGAAAATGAGACGATGAACAGTAGAAAGAAGGTGTGCAGGTGGAGGATATTATTAAAATTGTTATAAAAGGTGCATCCGGATATTGCTGCGTTGATGAAGCATATAACGACAAGGTAACTATCACACCTGAATCAATTTCGTATGATTATATACCAGCGGTAGAGTCAGAAATGAATCCTAAAAGAAAGTGGAGCTATAAAACGAACAGTCCCATTTTCAAAATGAAATATGATACATTAGTTTCTTTAATGCCAGATGTAACTGGAAGAAATATTGACGAATTCTGTACTGACATAGGCGGTATCGAATTTGTTATTACATATTCTGATAAGACAAAGTTTCACGAAACATTCTGGATTCCGTCAGATTATTTTGAATCACAATTCAAAGTAATAAAGAGTATGGTTCCAGAATGCGAATATACGCCAGCAGTATTGCTTACTTCTGAAGATTTCGAAGAGGAGGATGAGGAAGATGTTTGATCCAGAATTGAAGATAGGTCAGATTTAAAAAAAATCTGATGTTGTAGCAACATTCAAATGCGGTAATATGGGTGGAATGAGACGTTCAAAGACAACAAATACTCTTGTGATCGTATCTGATTAGGTTAACAGTTTAATACATGTTGAATTAAATAGGATTATGTTTTATGGCAGTCACGCACTATCGTGTGTGGCTGCTATGTGTTTTGATGCACACATAATTATTGATAAATCAGTGATTCTCACCACAACATTTTATATATTTTACGGTGATGGCGAAGCACAAATAATACCGGAAACGGCAAAAATAAAAGAAAAAACGCAGATGAAAGTTTGATATATTGCCGATAATGTGGTATACTATATCGTAGTAAAGTGCAAATTTAGATTTGATTTATAACGAAGGAGAGCAGATGCGATACCTTTCAGTTACTGAAATAGCAAAAAAGTGGAATGTTTCGGAACGCAGCGTCAGAAACTACTGTGCCCAGGGACGTGTGCCAGGTGCATTTCTTACCGGCAAGACTTGGAATATTCCTGAAAATGCAGAAAAACCGGAACGTTCCAATAAGAAAAAGGAACAGCCTGTTACATTGCTGGATATTCTGCAGGAGCAGAAAGCGAGCAAATATTCCGGTGGCATTTACCATAAAACACAGATTGATTTGACATACAATTCCAACCACATCGAGGGCAACCGCCTGACACATGATCAGACAAGATATATCTTTGAAACCAACACCATTGGTGTAGAAAATGAAGTGCTGAATGTGGATGACGTAATTGAAACAGCGAATCATTTCCGTTGCATTGATATGATTATTGATAATGCAAAGGCAACTTTGACAGAGAAGTTCATTAAAGAACTGCATCTGATTCTGAAGAACGGAACCAGTGATTCCAGAAAAGATAGGTTTGTTGTTGGTGATTACAAGAAGTTGCCGAATGAGGTTGGTGGTATGGATACAGCACTTCCGGAAGAAGTCGCTGATAAAATGAAAGCTCTGCTGACAGAATACAATGCCAAGGAAGATAAGAACTTTGAAGACATTCTGGACTTCCATGTGAAGTTTGAAAGAATACATCCATTCCAGGACGGCAATGGACGTGTAGGCAGACTGATTATGTTCAAGGAATGCCTGAAATACAATATCGTTCCGTTCATTATTGAGGACAATCTAAAAATGTTTTATTATCGTGGCTTGAAAGAATGGAATAATGAGAAAGGGTATCTGACAGATACCTGTCTGACAGCACAGGATAAATATAAGGCGTATTTGGATTATTTTAGAATTGCGTATTAAAAGTGAATCAAAGGGTGCAAAATACGGCAAATCACGGCATTTCAGGAGGTAAAAAATGATAACGAGAGTACTTTTTATCTGCCACGGAAGGATACCTTGGAAGGTCTTTGAAGCCAGTAAATACAGTGCTTCTTGAAATGAAAAAGTGGTTTACTGTACCATTACTACACCATTTGAGAAAGAGTCTTGATGTGATATTATAATGAATGATTGACAATATGGCATATATGCCATATAATAATTACAAAGGAGAATACATGGCAGATTTTGAAGTTATATTTTATGAAAAAGAAAATGGTGACTGTCCTGTAGAAGAATTTATTGATTCACTTGATGTAAAGATGCGAGCCAAAATGATTGGCTTGCTTGAATTACTGGAAGAAAAGGGCAATCAACTTAGAGAACCATATAGTAAACCAATTGATGACGGTATTTTTGAGATACGATGCAAAGTTGGTAATAATATAACCAGAGTATTATATTTCTTTTACTATGAGGGAAAGATAATACTAACAAATGGTTTTATTAAGAAGACACAAAAGACACCACCAGAAGAAATCAAGCTGGCGAAAGAGCGTAGAGCAGATTTTAAGGAAAGGATGGGAAAATTATGAAGACATTAAAACAGTATAAAGATGAGCAGATGAAAGATGCTACATTTGCAAAAGAATATGAAGCCATCCAGCCAGAGATGGATGTTATCAGAGCTATTGTAGAGGCAAGAACTTCTCAGAATATTACGCAGAAAGAGCTTGCAGAGCGTACTGGTATAAATCAGGCTGATATAAGTAAGCTTGAGAACGGAACAAGAAATCCTTCTGTAAATCTGCTTAAAAGGCTAGCAGATGGAATGGGAATGGCTCTTAAGATTGAGTTTGTACCTAAACAGAATGTATGATTATGTGACCTCACTGGATTGGTGTCTGGTGAGGTTATTTTTGTATCAACATACAAATAAACCACCTGCTATGCAGGTGTGTCCCCAGTAAGCTTTAGCTTCAAGTAAAAAACCTCCAGTTCTATAATTAGTAAAGGTTCGCCAACCGTACTAAATAGCAAAGGAGGTATCCAGATGGACAATAACAGTTTATCACACACAAAGTGGACTTGCAAATACCATATAGTATTTGCACCAAAGTTTAGAAGAAAAGTTATCTACAAGCAGATAAGACAGGATGTGTCACATATACTAAGTGAGTTATGTAAGCGAAAAGGTATAGCAATCATTGCAGCAGAATGTATGCCAGACCATATCCATATGTTTGTAAGTATACCACCAAAGTATAGTGTATCAGAAGTAATGGGATATCTGAAAGGAAAAAGTTCGCTAATGATATTTGAAAGGCATGCGAATTTAAAATATAAATATGGAAATCGACATTTCTGGTGCAGAGGATATTTTGTGGATACAGTAGGTAAAAATGCAAAGAAAATAGAAGAGTATGTACGAAATCAATTACAAGAAGATTTGGAATATGATCAAATGTCATTAAAAGAGTACATTGACCCGTTTACGGGTGAGCCGGTAAACAAGGCATAAAAAAAGCCCCTTTAAGGGGCAGCCTGTGATAGTAGTGCGGCTGGCGAACTCTTCATAGCTCTTTAGAGCTGGCAGGTATCACAGGCTTATAGCCGCAGAGCAAACCACCAGCTAAGCTGGTGGTACTGATTGTGGTTTATTCTAAGCGTGTGTTATTATAAAAACAGATTGACAAACTTGCAAAATGTGATAAAATAAAATATTCCTAATTTATTGGAATGGGCAACATAGCATACCTGGATAATTGGGGCGTGGGCTTCAGAAAGGAGGTAATGCTATGAGAAACATTTCTGTCACTATAGACTGGAAGTTTATTGTTGCTCTTGGTACGTCTGCGGTAGGTATCATTTTTGCTATAAAAATGGACGAGACTGCAGCTGAAAGAGTGTCAACCAATGTGGTTAATGCTTGCAGAGAATTCGCAATTGCTGAACAGTGTAATTGCTAATTTTACAGTTAAGGGCATATGGCTAGAAAGTTATATGCCCTTTAACTTTCATGTGGAGGAACATATGCATATAAGAAATAGAATTAATGATATAAAGAAATTAAGATGTAATGCTTGTCAAGATTATTTGAAGTTAGTTGCTATTGAAGGGTGGAAAAAACCGCTTTACGAAAAAACTCAGATGTCTGTAAAATATTTGCCGGGTAAATATGAACATGCATATAAAAATATGCGTAGAAATGGTATAGACAACTATGAAATTGATGACATGGACGTAACTTTTATGTCAGAAATTATTCATAAGTGTCCAGAACTCTTTCCCTCAAAAGTTCAAACAAGAAAGGCAATAGAACTACTTACAGAAGATAGAAATGTTAATGGACATTCGGATGAAAATGAAGAATGCGAAGAGTTGTATATATATGCTTTTCAGGCACTTTCAAATTTACAACATTTTATAGATATAGTTGATAAATGGGAAAATGAAATACCTGATGAGATAAGGCTAGAGTACAATCAAAGATATTCAGCAAAGATTGATGAAATGAAAAAACTTATAGATGAGGAACGTATTGGTCAGGTGCAAAATATCAAGGATATTGATAGAGATATTCAGAGGATTTTATCAAGTGAGGATAGTTTAGCAACATGGTGTGATATAATTAAGCTTTATATGGATAGAAGCCTGATTGACCATGATGATAAGAAATATCAAGAATTTGTTTTAAGAGCATCTGATGCTGGAGTAATCCATGCGCATGGACGAGCAGCAGATTATTACTTGAACATAGAGAATAATTGTGATGAGGCAGAGAGGAGAATGCGATTGTTAACCGAATGCGAAGAGTTTTCAATAGGTTATGTTCATTCAATAATGACTGCAATTTCAAATTATATGGTCTGTGGGAATATTCTTACAGAAGGATTGGAAGAACTGGTGCTGTCTTTGATTGATAGAGGATATCCTATTGAAAAGAATGGTTCAAACGTATATGTGATGAGAAGAAAGAGAAAAAATTCTTAGTAGTAACCCATCCCCTTTTACTACTAATTTTACTACTAACAGGTAGTAACAACTTGCAGGGTTCTGCTCTGATTTGCCACAATCTGTAATTTCAGAGCAAACTACAAAATCCCCGAAATCCTTCGCATAACAGGGCATTCTGGGGCAAAATAAGGAGATTGATAACAATGATAAAAATACTTTTCATCTGCCACGGCATTCCAGTTTTACTATAATGCAGGGCTTTGCAAAGTGGGGCAGAGTACGGCAGAATGTGTCGCAAACCTGCATAAATACTACGGTTTAGACTACTAAGGCACATAGGCAGAATCGGCATAAAGGCAAATGTGTGGGGAGAAATCCTTAGTAGTAATGAACTACTTAGGGATGAATATAGATGTTAAAGCCACAATCGTTGGTAGGGAAACTACCGGGATTGTGGCTCTCGTTTTATCTAGTGGAACATAACTCTATATAAACCTTTGAAAGTTCTCTTTGAATTTTAGCTATTTTGATTTCATCATCTAGTCCAGAAGCTTTTTTGGCTAATTTACTTATTGTTCTATGCAACGAGTTTGTCTTATCGTACTCAGGAAGATAAAAATGTGATTTCTTTAGGCTGTAACCATTACTTTTAAAAGTATTCTGCATATATTGGATAACAATATCACTGTTGAGAATACCGGCTATAAAGTATGCTTCATCCTTACCAATGAATTTACCGGATGTTGTTCTTCCAATTATCATTGTATGCTTAACACAAATTGATTGTTTGATTTCGCCCCAAGGAGTATTTGTTGGCTCAATTACTGTAGCACAGAATTTAGTATTGTCACGAGCTGCTACAATATAATCAGCAAAAGTATATGGACCTATCTTTGATAGTGCGTAAAATTCTTCACCGCGATGCATCACCTTACTTTTTTCAGATTGACTATTGATTAAATCCTGGTGATTCAAAAGATAATCAAACAATTCTGGATTAGTGGTCATCATTTCCGATATTCCTAAGGTCATGTCGGAAAAGGTCACTTCCTTTGCCTTGTGTCTGCGAAGTTCTCTATGGGTGTCGCAAGCTTCATTGTGCAATACCGTATTACAAAACTTCTGAAAAGCACACTGTTTGTAAAACTCCCTGCTATTAGGTTCCACATTCTCACCTCCTTTCTCGTTGGAAAGTTGGTGGTGCTTCCCCCCTTTTCGCGGGGCAATACGGCGTTTTTCAAAAACGCCGAAGATTTTTTGAAATTTCTTCAAAAATTTTTTGAACGTACAAAATGCGCCCGTCCGAAAAGCCCGGACGGGCGCATAGGCATTGTAAGCAGTATCCAGATGATTAGACAGTTCATATATATAAGCGTAGTTTCCCCCGGTGGTGGGCGGGCTTTTTTTGATAAGTCAATAACTGTCGGATTTTGTCGATATGCTTTTTGCTTCATGGCGGCTACCTCCTTTAGCCGCCGATTTCAACAGTGATACCGCGTCATTTCATTAGAAGATAAAAAGAAACGGCGGCTTTGATTTTTCAAAGCTGCTGCGGAAATCAAAGAACG
>CAMEJP010000025.1 GCA_945920185.1 uncultured Eubacterium sp.
AAGAACAGAGATGTATAAATTTCTTCAGTGTGTAGTTTTGAAGGACCTGTAAGGCAACCAATGGATTTGGTTGCTTTTTTTGTGTACATATGGTAGAATAGTACTATAGTTTATAAAATGTGCAAGGACAGGTGTTTTATATGGATAATAATATTTTGATTGAAAGCGGAACAAACGAATTAGAAGTACTAGAATTTTGTATTGGCGGTAATCATTACGGCATTAATGTGGCAAAAGTAAGAGAGATAGTACCATATAGTCCTGTAACACCAATTCCTAATTCACATCCTTCCATTGAAGGTATTTTTATGCCAAGAGATACCATTATCACAGTTATCAGTTTGTCAGATGTACTTAAAGTACCTTCAAGAGATGATAATTCAGATGATATGTTTATCATAACCAATTTTAACAAGTTGGATGCAGCATTTCATGTGGAAAATGTTTTGGGAATACATAGAGTTTCGTGGGCTGATATTATCATACCGGACAAGACAATAAGCTCTACTGAAAAAGGCATAGCTACAGGTATAGTTAAGATTGACGGAAAGCTGATAGTTATTCTTGATTTTGAACGAATTGTTTCAGAGATTAGCCCAGAGACCGGTCTTAAGGTTTCTGATATTGCAAGGCTTGGCGTAAGAGACAGAAACGAAAGTCCTATACTTATTGCGGAGGATTCTCCTCTGTTAAGCAAGCTGATTGAAGACTCGCTTCATAACGCCGGATATGTCAATACAATACTGTGTAACAACGGTCAGGTGGCATGGGATAAGATTTGTGAATATAAGAGAGAAGGAACTGTCTTTGAAAAGATACATCTGATTATCACGGATATTGAGATGCCGCTTATGGACGGACACAGACTGACCAAACTTGTTAAGGATGATGACGCCTTGAAAAAAATCCCTGTAATCATATTTTCATCCCTTATTAATGAAGAGATGAAGCGAAAAGGAAAGCTGTTGGGAGCTGATGTACAGCTTTCAAAGCCGGAGATAGGACTTTTGGTTGGTGAGATTGACAAGTTAATTGATAAACAATGATGACAAAGATGCCATTTCTTAAATGGCATCTTTAATTGATAAAGGAATATTTATGCTTCAGGAATTGATGAAAAATATAAGCGAAGCGGATATGGTTCTGATAGCCGTAGGAAAAGAGACAGAAACACTTGATTTATCAGGACAGGATATGTTTGAAAAGTCCGCTGAATTTTACAGAGAATCATTTGCAGAATTGTTACAGGATATACCTGAGCAGACTACAAGTCAGCAAACGAAAGCATTTTCAAAGCTTGACTTTTACAACCGCATTGAGAAACTTGTAAAGGGAAAGGACTATTTTGTAGCCGACCTTTCTGTGGATGGAATCATATATAAAAGTGAACTTAACAGATTAAGAATAGTGACACCATGCGGCAATTTTATGAAACTTCAATGTGCTTGCAGTGATAAGCTTGAGGATGCTGCACCGTATTATGAAAAAGACGTCTGCCCTGTCTGTGACATATGCCATCAGAAAATGGTGCCTAATGTTTATAAGACGGACGGCTATAATGAAGAAGGTTATCTTAAACAGTGGAATTTATACAATATATGGCTTCAGAGAAGCCTTTCAAAGAAGCTGTTTGTCTTAGAATTGGGAATGGACTTTTCGGTACCTACAGTCTTAAGATGGCCTTTAGAGCGTGTGGTGTTTATCAGCAACACGGCAAAGATGTACAGAGTGAGCGAAAAGTATTCGCAGTTTCCTCCTGAGATTGCAAATAAGGTTACATCAATACCAATGAATTCTATGGATTATATAGGAGAACTTGAAAATGGATGATGATAAGTATTTACAGGAACTTCTCGGAAATGTTCAGAATATCGATGACGAATTGGATAATATCGACCCGATAGAAAATGAGCAGGATCAGTTTAAAAATATGCTTGATGATATTGTGAATGAAGCCAAAAATGATAATATTCCTGCTGGAAAAAAGCTCACAGAAGAGGAACTGGCTCAGATTGAGAGTATGGAAATACCTTCTCTTCCTGATGATTTTGACGGTACGATTGAAGAAATACCGTCTAAGAATGATACAGCTTCTGAGACAGTGGAAGAATTAGAAGGAAAGAATGACAAAAAGGGCAAAAAATCTAAGAATAAGAAGTCTAAAAAGGAAAAGACCCCTAAATCTAAAAAGAATCAGGATGCACAAAATGAGAAAACTGACGGTTCCAAGAAAGAAAAAAAGAGCTTCAAGAAGATTATAACAGATATGCTTTTTGAAGATGTGGAAGATGACTTGGACGGGATTAAGGATGAAAACCAGCAGATATTAGAAGAATTTGCACAGGAACAGGAAGGAAACAAAAAGGGTAAAAAGAAGAAAAAGGAAAAAGCACCTAAGGAGAAGAAAGAAAAAAAAGAAAAAGCTCCTAAGGAGAAAAAACACAAAGAAAAGGTTCCGGTTGACCCTAAGGATAAAGTAGGCTTCAATCCTGTAAAAATAATTATATTTGTAACCTTTGTTGCGAGTGTTATAATACTTGTTCTGGTGTGGACCAATGCATTTAATTATTATAACGATATGAAGACTGCAAAGAATTATTATAAGCAGAAAAATTATGCTATGGCATATGAGGTAATGTCCGGAATGGATATAAAGAAAAGCGATGCCAGATTCTTTCAGGAAGTAAGACAGATAATGTTTATACAGAAACAGAGAGATTCGTATTATAAGTACAGCTCTCTGAATGATGATATAAGGGCATTTGATTCACTCCTGAAGGCTGTTAAGGTACATAGCCAGAATCTCGAGAATGACAGTAAAATAGGCGTTGCGGATGTGACAAATGATATATATGCTGAAGTGCTTGAAAAATTGCTTACAGAATATGGAATTAATGAAAACGACGCCATATATTATGCCACTATAAGCAACTATTCGCAGTATTATGAAATATTAAAAATATATGGAGGCAGCAAAAAATGATAGTGATAATTGACTATGACGCAGGCAATCTTAACAGCGTGTACAAGGCATTGGTATTGTTGGGAAGCGAGGTAACGGTATCGCGTGATAAGGATACCATTATGAAGGCAGACAAAGTAATTCTTCCCGGTGTAGGAAGCTTTGGAGACGCTATGGGAAAACTCAGAGAGTATGATCTTGTGGATACGATAAAAGAATTTGTTGCCACGGGAAAACCATTCCTTGGAATATGTCTCGGACTGCAGCTCCTTTTTGAGGAAAGCGAAGAGAGCGAAGGCGTTGAAGGACTTTCGATACTAAAAGGAAAGATAGTAAAAATTCCTCCGAAAGAAGGACTTAAAATTCCTCATATGGGTTGGAATTCGCTTGAAATAAAGCCGGACACAAGGCTGTTTAAAGGTATTGCCAACGGCTCTTATGTGTATTTTGTACACTCATACTATCTTAAAGCAGAGGATGAAAATATTGTGGCGGCAACAACGGATTACAGCACATGTATTCACGCTGCTGTTGAGAGCGGAAATGTATTTGCCTGTCAGTTCCATCCGGAAAAAAGCAGCGATGTGGGACTTAAGATTTTGGAAAATTTTGCAAAGCTCTAAAATTATGGATGCTGTAATTTGGCGGCACACGTTGAAAAAGCAATTATTTTAAAGAAGCGAACGATTCAGAATGTGAGCATGGTTGCTCCGTATGGTCGCAAGAATGTGAGGAAATATGTATACAAAACGAATTATCCCTTGTCTTGACTGCAAGGACGGAAGAGTTGTTAAAGGAACAAATTTTGTGAATTTGAGAGATGCAGGTGATCCTGTTGAGGTGGCAAAGATTTATGATAAAGCCGGAGCTGACGAACTTGTATTTCTTGATATTACGGCTTCAAGCGACGGAAGAGATACCACCGTTGATTTGGTAAGAAGAGTGGCGGAAAATGTATTTATTCCGTTTACCGTAGGTGGCGGCATAAGAACTGTTGATGATTTTAAAAAACTTCTTCGAGAGGGCGCTGATAAGATATCAGTTAATTCAGCAGCCATTATGAATCCAAATCTTATAAGCGAGGCGGCAGATAAATTCGGCAGCCAGTGCGTAGTTGTTGCCATTGATGTCAAAAGAAGAAGTGACGGTTCAGGCTGGAATATATACAAAAACGGCGGACGTATTGATATGGGAATAGACGCTGTCGAGTGGGCTATGAAGGTATGCGAGCTTGGCGCTGGAGAGATACTTCTCACAAGTATGGACTGCGACGGTACAAAAGCAGGATATGATAACGAACTCACAAGTATTATTGCGGAAAATGTCTCTGTACCTGTTATTGCATCAGGTGGTGCAGGAAGCAAGGAACATTTTTATGATACATTTACAAAGGGTCATGCAGATGCAGCTTTGGCAGCGTCACTGTTTCACTATAAAGAACTTGATATTACCGACTTAAAGCAGTATCTAAGTGAAAAAGGCATACCTATGCGACTCAGAAAGCATTTATAATTTAACACAGAATACCGGTGATTTCGGTCACGGTACAAATGCGATGAAAGAAAATGGAAAGGCAAAAGATTATGGCAGCCATAAGCAATGACTGGCTTGATGCACTTAAAGGTGAATTTTCCAAGCCATACTATAAAAAATTGTATGATAAGGTGTGTGACGAGTACAGCAGATATCAGGTATTTCCTCCAAAAGAGGAACTGTTTACGGCATTTCACCTTACGCCGCTTAAAGATGTCAAAGTGGTAATACTCAGACAGGACCCCTACCATAACGTAGGACAGGCTCACGGATTATGCTTTTCGGTAAGACCTGACGTTGAGATACCGCCGTCACTTGTTAACATATACAAAGAACTTCAGGATGATTTGGGACTATATATTCCGAACAACGGTTATCTGGAAAAATGGGCAAAGCAGGGTGTACTTCTGCTTAATACCGTACTTACGGTACGAGCCCATCAGGCTAATTCACACAGGCAGATAGGCTGGGAGGAATTTACAAATGCAGCTATAGAGGTTCTTAACAGGCAGGACAGACCGATAGTATTCTTGCTTTGGGGAGCTCCGGCAGGAAAGAAAAAGGAGCTTCTTAATAATCCTAATCACCTTATACTTGAAGCACCGCACCCAAGTCCATTGTCAGCATACAGAGGATTCTTTGGATGTAAACATTTCAGTAAGACAAATGCGTTTTTAGAGAGCAAGGGACTTACTCCGATAGACTGGCAAATTGAAAATGTATAAAGTCCGTATCTTAAGGAGGATAAAAATATTAAAAAGGCTGTCGTATATCAGTTATCATTTCTGATATGCGACAGCTTTTATATGTGTTAAAACACTAAATAAGACTATTTTTCATTTAGGTTTTTCTTTGCCGTTGAAAGCATCAGCTTAATTCTGTTCAACTGGTTTACTTCACTGGCACCCGGATCATAGTCAACGGCTATGATATTTGACTCAGGGAAAGCAAGACGCAGCTCTTTTATTACACCCTTACCTACGATGTGGTTTGGCAGGCAGGCAAACGGCTGACAGCACACAATGTTGTTTGCACCCATATGTATAAGCTCAATCATTTCGCCTGTGAGAAGCCAACCCTCGCCGGTCTGGTTTCCGAGAGAAACAAGGTCTTTTGCAAGAGTCGCTGTTTCCTTTATTGAAGATGGAGCAGTAAACCTCTTGCTCTTTTCAAGTTCTTTCGTTGCTGTCTTTCTGAACCATTCAAGCAGTTTTATAAGCATATTGCTGGTAAATGCACTTTTCTTTGAAGTTCCTAAGTATTCTGCCTTAAAGTTGGCATTTTCAAAACAATACAGTAAAAATCCCATAAGGTCAGGAACAACAGCCTCGGCACCCTCACTCTCAAGAAGATCCACGATATAATTGTTGGCGGAAGGCAGGAACTTTACAAGGATTTCTCCCACTACGCCGACTCTCGGCTTTTTGATATCAAGAAGAGGTATCTCGTCAAAGTCTTTTATTATGGCGGCAAGATTTCTGTTAAACTCGCGCATATTTACCTTTTGTTTTTGAACCTGCTCTATACATACCTGTTTCCATTTTTCGTGAAGAGCATTTACAGAACCTTTTACGGCCTCGTATGGGCGGGTACGGTATACAACATTCATAAATACGTCGCCGTATACGACAGCCATCATCGCTCTTTTAAGCATGTCAAGACTGTAAGTAAAGCCTTCATTTGTCTCAAGACCCTGTGTGCTTAGAGATATAACAGGTATTTCAGGATGACCTGCCTTTTCAAGAGCACGTCTTATAAATCCGATGTAGTTGGAAGCACGGCAGCCTCCGCCTGTCTGTGTTATAATGACGGCAGTTTTGCTCAAATCATATTTTCCCGAAAGCACGGCACTCATAATCTGACCGACTACCATAAGGGAAGGATAGCAGGCGTCGTTATTTACATATTTAAGACCTACATCTACAGATGATTTTCCGTCATTGTCAAGAACTACGATGTTGTAGCCGCATGAACGGAGAGCCGGCTCTAATATGTCAAAATGTATAGGAGACATCTGAGGGCAGAGAATAGTGTAATTTTCACGCATCTCCTTTGTGAATTCAACACGCTCATAAGCGCTTGACTTAATTTCACGCTTGTAATGGTTTTTGTCACGCACCTTAAGTGCGGAGATGAGAGAACGGATACGGATTCTTGCCGCACCGAGGTTGTTGACCTCATCAATTTTAAGTACCGTGTATATTTTCCCCGCACTTGAAAGAATGTCGTTTACGGCATCCGTAGTGACGGCATCAAGACCGCAACCGAATGAATTGAGCTGTATAAGGTCAAGATTTTCCTGAGTCTTTACAAAGCTGGCAGCGGCATACAGTCTTGAATGGTACATCCACTGGTCCATTACGATAAGAGGACGCTCAACCTTTCCAAGATGTGATACGGAGTCTTCAGTAAGAACCGCTATTCCGTAAGAATTGATAAGTTCAGGAATACCGTGGTTGATTTCAGGGTCGACATGATATGGTCTTCCTGCAAGAACGATTCCACGTCTGCCTGTTTCTTCCATATATTTGAGAGTTTCCTCACCCTTAAGCTCGATGTCACGCTTTGCTGCTATAAGTTCATCCCATGCACAAGAAGCGGCTTCTTTGATTTCGCTTACGGAAGCTCTTGACTTAAATTCCTGTACAAGTCGTTTTGTTATAATCTCCTTGCTCTCAAATGAGAAGAACGGATTTTCAAAAGTAACATTTTCAGTTTTCAGTTCCTCCACGTTATTCTTGATGTTTTCCGCATAAGAAGTAACGATAGGGCAGTTGTAGTGGTTGTTTGTGCCGGCTATTTCCTTTCGCTCATAAGGTATACAAGGATAGAAAATGTATTTGATACCCTGTCTTATAAGCCATGTGATATGTCCGTGTGCAAGCTTTGCAGGATAACACTCGGATTCACTCGGAATAGACTCTATGCCAAGTTCGTAAATCTTTCGGTTAGACTCAGGAGAGAGAACAACCCTGTATCCAAGCTTAGTAAAAAATGTATGCCAGAAAGGATAATTTTCATACATATTCAGAACTCTTGCTATGCCGACGGTACCGCGCGGTGCCTTGTCTTCGGTAAGAGATTCATAGTCAAAAAGTCTTCTGTTCTTATATTCAAAAAGATTAGGAATTTTCTCGCTGTTTTTCTCCTTGCCGATACCGCGCTCACATCTGTTTCCTGTGATAAACTGCCTGCCGCCGCTGAAACGGTTGATGGTAAGGTGACAGTTATTAGTACAGCCCTTACATCGTGCGGTTTTTGTGTCATATGTAAGCTCATTGATTTTGTCAATGCTAAGCATTGTTGTCTCTGAAACACCGTCGTAGCGTTCACGTGCGATAAGTGCAGCACCGAAAGCACCCATAATACCCGCAATGTCAGGTCTGACAGCCTCAACGCCCGTTATGGTTTCAAAGCTTCTTAATACGGCGTCATTGTAAAATGTACCGCCCTGAACCACTATGTGATTTCCAAGGTCCTTCGGATCGGCAATTTTGATAACCTTATAAAGTGCATTTTTTATGACAGAGTAGGCAAGACCGGCAGAAATATCTGAAACATCAGCGCCTTCCTTCTGAGCCTGCTTAACTTTTGAATTCATAAATACGGTACAGCGTGTACCTAAATCTATCGGATTTTTTGCAAAAAGGGCAGCCTTGGCGAAATCCTCAACCGAGAAATTCAGAGATTTTGCAAAGGTTTCAATAAATGAACCGCAGCCCGAAGAACAAGCCTCATTTAACTGAACGCTGTCAACGGTATTGTTCTTAATCTTAATACATTTCATATCCTGACCGCCAATATCGATAATACAGTCTACCTCAGGGTCAAAAAATGCAGCGGCATAGTAGTGTGATACGGTTTCTACCTCGCCCTCGTCAAGAATAAGGGCAGCCTTGATAAGAGCCTCACCGTATCCTGTGGAGCATGAACGTACAATATGCGCTTTATCAGGCAGCTTTGTGTAAATGTCCTTTATGGCCTTTATTGTAGTGGCAAGAGGATTACCGTTGTTGTTGCTGTAAAAAGAGTAGAGGAGAGTACCGTCCTCGCCGACAAGTGCCACCTTGGTTGTGGTAGAACCTGCGTCTATGCCAAGAAAACAGTTTCCCTGATATGAGGCAAGGTCGCCTGACTTTACAGAGTGACCGTTATGTCTTTTGGTAAATTCCGCATAAGCCGTCTCATTTTCAAAAAGAGGTTTCATACGTTCTACCTCAAACTCCATTTTAATGTTGGAAGAAAGCTTGTCGATAATGCTCTTTACAGGCATACATATGCTTTCCTCATATGACATAGCTGAACCGATGGCTGCAAAAAGGTGCGAGTTTTCAGGGGCGATGATAGCATCGCCTGTAAGATTAAGAGTTCTGATAAATGCGTTCTTAAGCTCTGACAAAAAGTGCAGAGGACCTCCGAGGAAAGCTACATTTCCTCGGATAGGCTTACCGCAGGCAAGACCGCTTATGGTCTGGTTGACAACAGCCTGAAAAATGGAAGCTGCCAAATCCTCTTTTGTGGCACCCTCGTTTATAAGGGGCTGAATATCTGACTTTGCAAAAACACCGCATCGTGCAGCAATAGGATATATGGTCTTGTAATTCTTTGCATATTCATTAAGTCCTGAAGCGTCAGTCTGCAAAAGTACGGCCATCTGGTCGATAAATGAGCCTGTTCCTCCGGCACATATGCCGTTCATTCTCTGGTCAATGCCGTTTGTGAAATATATAATCTTGGCATCCTCGCCGCCAAGTTCTATGGCTACGTCAGTATGCGGAGCATAGAAGTTGAGAGCGGTTGATACGGCAACTACCTCCTGATTAAACGGTATTCCAAGATGCTTTGCGAGCGTAAGACCGCCCGAACCCGTAATCATAGGATATACGTCAAATTCAGAAAGACTGTCACATGCCTTTTTAAGAAGGGATGACAGAGTATCCTGTATGTTAGCAAAATGTCGCTCATAATCCGAAAAAAGTATCTTGTTATCGTTATCTAATATGGCAATCTTGACAGTGGTAGAGCCAATGTCAATGCCTAATTTGTAAATATTATTCATAATAAGTGGCTATAAGGCCAACCTCCTTTTGAGAATATCAACAACGCTTTTTGAAAAGAAGCGTACACTTTGTAATTATAGTATATATAAGGAAAAAATACAACAACAAGTTATTTGCAATCAGATTAAAAGTTATTTGCAATCAGATTAAAAATGTTTATATCAAAAAATGCCGTTGTGGGGAACAACAGCATTTTTGCGTTAAATAACATAGTCCGGTATCGGTATAAATCAGTATTGGTATAAATTCTGTATTCAGCCTTCACTTTCAGCCTCAACAAGTCTTTCTCCGCAATATATTTTTCTGAGTTTTGGTTTTTCGATTTTTCCCGTAGGGTTACGAGGAATATCAGCAAATATTATCTTTTTAGGACGTTTGTAACGAGGAAGCTTTACGCAGAACTCGTTAATCTCGTCTTCAGTGCAGGTATATCCCGGTTTAAGTTCAATGATTGCGGCAGCTATCTCACCAAGTCTCTTATCAGGAAGACCTATGACAGCCACATCATGAACTGCTTCGTGAGTACGGATAAAATCCTCAATCTGAACAGGGTAGAGGTTTTCACCGCCTGAGATGATGACATCCTTTTTACGGTCGACCAGATATATAAAGCCATCTTTATCCTGCATAGCCATATCACCCGTAAACAGCCAGCCGTCGCGAAGAACCTCGGCGGTAGCTTCAGGATTCTTGTAGTAGCAGGTCATAAGACCGGGACCTTTTACGCAAAGTTCTCCGACATCTCCCTGTGATACCACGTTTCCTGAGTCGTCACATATTTTGACTTCCCAGCCGTAGCCCGGAATACCGATGGCACCGACCTTGTCTATATTTTCCACGCCAAGATGAACGCAGCCCGGACCAATGGATTCACTCAGGCCGTAGTTTGTATCGTACTCGTGGTTAGGGAAGTATTCCTTCCAGTGCTTAATAAGACTCTTAGGTACAGGCTGTGCACCTATGTGCATGAGACGCAGCTGGCTTAACGCATAGTCCTTTAAGTTAATTCTTCCGCTGTCGATTGCCTCCAGAATATCCTGCGCCCACGGAACAAGAAGCCATACGATGGTGCATTTTTCTTCTGAAATGGCATTAAATATGTATTCCGGCTTGGTACCTTTGAGAAGTACAGCCTTGCTGCCTGAGTAAAGGCTTCCGAACCAGTGCATTTTTGCTCCTGTATGATAAAGAGGAGGAATACAGAGGAATACGTCATCCTTTGTCTGATGGTGATGGTGCTGTTCTACCTTTGCAGAGTGCATAAGGCTTTCATGGTTGTGCAGTATAGCTTTTGGAAAGCCTGTTGTACCTGAAGAAAAATATATTGCGGCATCATCGCTGTCATCAAGGAAAATGTTAGGAGACTGGCTTGAACAGTCAGCCGTGAGCTGATTGTAATCCTCGGCAAATGTAGGACAGTTATCTCCTACATAGAACAAAAGTCTGTGTGCATTTATATTGTCTACGATACTCTCTATACGTCCGATAAATTCAGGACCAAATACGAGAATATCAACGTCCGCAAGGTCAAGACAGTATTCAATCTCATCGGGAGCATAACGGAAGTTTAACGGTACGGCAAGCGCACCTGTCTTTAATATTCCGAAATATATAGGAAGCCATTCAAGACAGTTCATAAGAAGAATCGCTACCTTGTCGCCTTTTTTGACGCCGCGGCTTATGAGAAGATTGGCAAAGCGGTTAGCCTTTTCATTGAAAATATTCCATGTAATATCTCTTCTGTAATATGTAGACTTTGTCGGCTCCATAAGCTCGTATTCTTTCCATGTGACACGTCTTGTGTCAGTCATCTCGGGATTTATCTCCACAAGACACACATCATTTCCGTAAAGACGGCAGTTTCTTTCAAGTAAATCAGTTATAGGCATTATTCAGTTCTCCGTTTCTGGTACTATGGTATGTACCGTTAATGGTTTAAGTATATATCATATGTGCAAAATATACAATAAAAAAACGGATTTTGTTTAAATTTTGTTGCAATGGCAGAGAAGACACTTGAAACAAATGTACAAATATAATACAATAGTCTGGAAAATGAAAAATAAGACATCATAGCCGCAAGTCTGAAATTTACGGCGCGGACTTATTAAAACGCTTCGGAAAGTGAGGAAATTATGACTACAACACAGGAAGCCAGAGAGTTTTTTGAAAATGATTTGTTTGCCACACAGCAGGCAGGAATTGTGATTGAGGAGGCAGGAGAAAACAGAGCGGTATGTACCATGGAGATTACCGAAAATCATATGAATGCGGCAGGCATTGTTATGGGCGGTGCGATATACACACTCGCAGATTTCACATTTGCGGTGGCATCCAACTTTAATAAGCCGCTTACGGTCACCCTTTCAAGCAATATCAACTTTTTGAAATCCCCTAAGGGAAAAATTTTGAAGTCGTGCGCATCGGTTGTAAATGAAACTTCAAGAACCTGAGTTATGAATATCGATATTGAAGATGAGCTTGGCAATAAGGTTGCAGCGGTAACATGTACAGGTTTTAGAAAGCAGTAGTTTAAATAGCTGGACTAAAAGTTCTTTTAATGCTATAATGTAATGAAAAGCGATTTTTATAATGACGACCCCGATAATAACGGGCTTCGGAATGGAGGTAATCATGTCAGAAAAGAAAGTAATGCTTGGTAATGAAGCCATAGCTCGCGGCGCATACGAAGCAGGCGTAAAGGTTTCAAGTGCATATCCGGGCACACCGAGTACGGAAATAAGCGAGAATATTGTAAAATATAAGGAGATATATGCAGAGTGGGCTCCTAATGAAAAGGTAGCCACTGAGGTAGCCATAGGTGCTTCCATAAGCGGAGTACGTGCAATGGCATCTATGAAGCACGTGGGATTAAACGTGGCTTCAGATCCTTTGTATACCGTATCATATATAGGCGTCAACGGCGGTCTTGTTATGGTAGTCGCAGATGATCCCGGAATGTACAGCTCTCAGAACGAGCAGGATACAAGAATGATAGCAAGGGCAGCAGGCGTACCTGTGCTTGAACCTTCGGACAGCAGCGAAGCAAAAGAATTTGTTAAAAAGGCATACGAGATAAGCGAGGAATATGATACTCCCGTAATACTTCGTACAACAACAAGACTTGCACATTCACAGGGACTTGTTGAACTGTGCGACAGAGTTGAACCTGAGGATAAGCCATATGTGCGAGACGCCAAAAAGAATGTCATGATGCCGGGCTTTGCCAAGCTTAAACATCTTGTGGTGGAGGAAAGAAATAAAAGACTGATAAAGGATTCATGCTCATTTGACATAAACAGGGCAGAATACAATGACACAAAGATAGGATTTATTACAAGCGGCATTCCTTATTTATACGTTAAGGAGGCTATGCCTCAGGCATCAGTTCTTAAACTCGGAATGGTTAATCCTCTTCCAAAGGCACTTATTGAAGAGTTTGCATCAAAAGTAGATACGCTGTACATATTTGAAGAGCTGGAGCCTGTTATAGAAGAGCAGGTGAAATCCTGGGGAATAAAGTGTATAGGCAAGGAAATATTTACAATACAGGGTGAATATAGTGCCAATATGATAAGAAAAGCAGTTCTTCACGAGGAACTTAATCTTACTCCGGCAAATGAAGTTCCGGCACGTCCGCCTATTCTTTGTCCGGGCTGCCCTCACAGAAGCGTATTTTCAGTACTTAACAAACTGAAAATTCACGCAGCAGGAGATATAGGCTGCTATACACTTGGAGCGGTAGCACCGCTTAGCGTAGTTGATTCCGTTGTATGTATGGGTGCAAGCATAAGTACTCTTCATGGCATGGAGAAGGCAAAGGGCAAGGACTACATCAAAAACTGGGTAGCGGTTATAGGTGATTCAACCTTCCTTCACACAGGTGTCAATTCACTTATGAATATGGCATATAACAAGGCAACGGGTACGGTTATGATACTTGACAATTCCACAACGGGAATGACAGGACATCAGGACCATGCGGCTACGGGAAAAATGCTTAACGGAGAACCAACCTATGCAATAGACATTTACAAACTCTGCAAGACTATAGGAGTGGAGCATGTATATGAGGTAAATGCTTTTGACATAGATGAACTTACCGAGGTGGTAAAGAGAGAGACACAGAGAGAAGAACTGTCTGTTATCATCACAAAATCTCCTTGTGTGCTTCTTAAGGGAAATGTGTTTAAGACAAAATGCAGACCTGACAGTGAAAAGTGTAAAAAGTGCGGAATGTGCTTAAGACCGGGATGCCCGGCACTCACAAAAGCTGAGGACGGCACAATACGCATAGACGAAACAATGTGTAACGGCTGCGGACTTTGCAAAAAACTTTGTAAGTTTGGTGCCATTGAAGAAGTAGAAGCTTAGTAAGTAATATATCTGTGGAACAGGAGAACATACATGGAAACTAAAAATATTATGATTGTCGGTGTGGGAGGTCAGGGAACACTTCTCACAAGCAGAATATTGGGTGGTCTTGCCATAGACGCAGGCTTTGACGTAAAGCTTTCCGAGGTACATGGCATGGCACAGAGAGGCGGCAGCGTTGTCACGTTTGTAAGATACGGCGATAAGGTTGCAGAGCCTATTGTCGAAGAGGGTCAGGCAGATGTTCTTATAGCATTTGAAAAACTGGAAGCTATGAGGTATCTCCATTTTCTTAAAAAAGACGGAGTTGTCATTGTAAATGACCAGCAGATAGACCCTATTACAGTGGTTACAGGTGCCGCAAAATATCCGGAAGGCATACTTGAAAAGATAAAATCAGGCTATACCACATATTCCGTTGACGCAATGGCGGAAGCCAAGAAGCTTGGCAATTCCAAAGCGTTTAATGTTGTGGTTCTTGGCATGGCTGCAAAGCATATGGATTTTTCATATGATGCATGGATTAAGGTTATTGAGAATACAGTGCCGCCAAAGACCATAGACATTAATAAAAAGGCATTTGAAGCCGGATACGCACTTGGCTAGAAGATAAAAATATAAAATGTGAGGTAACACAATGATTTGGAATGAAACAAAGGAATGTATGAGCAGAGATGAGATGGATACTCTGCAGAGCGCCAGACTCGTCAAGCTGGTAAACAGAGTATATCACAATGTGGAGTTTTACAGAAAGAAAATGCAGAGCATGGGCATAGAGCCTGGTGATATAAGAGGAATTGAGGATATTACAAAGCTTCCTTTCACTACTAAGGACGATTTGAGAGACAATTATCCTTTTGGACTGTTTGCATCTCCTATGTCTGAGATTGTGAGAATACATGCTTCAAGCGGAACTACCGGAAAAGCAACGGTTGTAGGTTATACAAGACGCGATATAGAAGTGTGGCAGGAATGTGTTGCAAGAGTACTCGCACAGGCAGGTATAGGAAAGAACGATATCATTCAGGTGGCTTACGGATACGGCTTGTTTACAGGCGGACTGGGACTTCATTACGGTGCCGAAAATCTCGGTGCTACCGTAGTGCCTATGTCTACCGGAAATACAAAAAAGCTTGTTGATATGATGGTTGATTTTGGTGTTACAGCCATAGCCTGTACGCCGTCTTATCTGTTACATATAGCAGAAACAGTGGAGGATATGGGCTTTAGAAACCAGATTAAACTGAAAAAAGCAATATGCGGTGCAGAGCCTTGGACTGACGGTATGAGAAAGCAGATACAGGAAAGCCTTGGCATTGACGCTCATGACATATACGGTCTTAGTGAGGTTGTGGGTCCGGGCGTTGCGTCCGACTGTGAATATCACTGCGGTTTGCATGTGTATGAGGATCATTATTATCCTGAAATTATTGACGCTACAACACTTACGCCGGTAGGAGATGATGTTCTCGGCGAGCTGGTATTTACCACGCTTACAAAAGAGGGAATACCTCTTTTGAGATACCGCACAAAGGATCTTACAAGCATTTCACACAAGCCTTGTGAATGTGGAAGAACTCTTCCAAGAATTTCCAGATTTAAAGGCCGTTCAGATGATATGCTAATAATAAGAGGCGTAAATGTATTCCCATCGCAGGTTGAAACAGCGCTGCTCGATGTACCGGGTACGCTTCCTCATTATCAGATGGTGGTTGACAGAGTCAATAATCTTGATACTCTTGAGATTACCGTTGAGGTAGATGAACGTTTCTTCAATGAAGACAGCGCTCTTAGAGACGCTCTTAAAAAGAAGGTTACTCATACCTTTAAGAACAGCCTTGGCATTATGGCTGAGGTTAAGCTTGTGGAGCCTAAGACGCTTGAGAGAAGCATGGGAAAGAGTAAGCATGTTATAGATAACAGACATCTTGTATAGAAAGGCTGATAGAATGAAGTGGTTTTATAAGTTGGAGAGAAAATTTGGCAGATATGCTATATCGAATCTGATGTATTATGTGATTATATTGTATGCGGTCGGATTCCTGCTGAATGTGTTTGCGCCGGGATTTTATGAGACATATCTTTCCCTCAGTCCCTCTATGATATTGAAGGGACAGGTATGGAGACTGGTGACATTTATAATAGAACCACCTGATACCAGCATTATCTTTATTATATTTTCGCTGTATCTTTATTATATGATAGGCTCGTCGCTTGAAAGAACATGGGGAAGTTTCAGATTTAACGTCTACTTCTTTATGGGAATGATATTGCATATAATTGCTGCATTTTTAATATATATTATATGGGGAATAGATTTTCCTCTTAACACGTATTACCTCAATATGTCGCTGTTTCTGGCGTTTGCAGCCACTTATCCGGACATGCAGCTTATGCTGTTCTTTATTATACCGATAAAGATAAAGTGGCTTGCGATAATAGACGCAGTGTACTTCGGACTTACCATAGTATTCGGATTCCTGTTTACAACTCTTGTAAATGTGGCTCCTGCTCTTTATGTGGGACTTTTCAATCTCGGTATTATGGCACATCCTCTGTACGCTACGGCTGCGCTTGTATCTTTGCTTAATTTTATAGTGTTCTTCTTTATGACAAGAAATGTTGCAAGATATTCTCCAAAGGAGATAAAGAGGAAGATAGTCTATACATCAAAGGTAAAGAGCGCATCAAAAGGAAGCAGGCATAAGTGTGCAATATGCGGACAAACTGAGGCAAATGAGAATCTGACATTCAGATACTGCTCAAAATGTGATGGCAATTATGAATACTGTCAGGAACATTTATACACACACCAGCATATTAAAAATGACAACGAAGAAAGGGAAAGCTAACAATGAGAAAGACTAAGATTATATGTACTATGGGACCAAACACCAACTCGGAAGAAACACTGAGACAGCTCATTTTAAACGGAATGAATGTGGCAAGATTTAATTTTTCACATGGCGACCACGAGGAACAGGCAACCCGTATGAGAATGCTTAAGAAAATCAGAGAAGAGCTTGGAATGCCGATAGCAGCACTGCTTGACACAAAAGGACCTGAAATAAGGACAGGCGTTCTTAAGGATGACAAGAAGGTTACGCTTAAAGAGGGCGGCAGATACACGCTTACAACACGCGACGTAATAGGCGATGAGAACATAAACCATATAACATATGAAGGACTCCCTGCGGATGTTAAAAAGGGCGATACCATTCTTATAGACGACGGTCTCATAGAATTAAAGGTAGACAGCGTCATTGACGGAACCGATATAGTGTGCGACATTATAAACGGCGGCGAACTCTCTGCAAAAAAGGGAGTAAACGTTCCTAATGTAAAAATCAATCTTCCGGGCATTACGGAGAAGGACAGGGAGGACATTGAATTTGGAATAAGTCAGGGCTTTGACTTTATTGCAGCTTCATTTGTAAGAAATGCCGATTGTATACTGGAGATAAGAAAAATTCTTGAAAAGCATGGAGTGGACATACCTATCATAGCTAAGATTGAGAATAAAGAAGGCATTGAAAACATAGATGAAATTATAGAAGTATCTGACGGCATAATGGTTGCAAGAGGCGATATGGGTGTGGAGATACCTGCACAGGAAGTGCCGCATTATCAGAAGATTATCATCAAAAAGTGTAATGACCGTTTTAAACCTGTAATTACGGCGACTCAGATGCTCGATTCGATGATTAGGAATCCGCGTCCTACAAGGGCAGAGGTTACTGATGTTGCAAATGCCATTTATGACGGAACTGACTGCGTGATGCTTTCCGGAGAAACAGCTATGGGCAAATATCCGGTAGAGGCACTTAAAATGATGTGCAGCATAGCAGAGTCTACCGAGCAGTACATGGAAAACAACAAGGCTGACGCCTTTAAAATGCATACTAACGGCAATATTTCATGTGCGGTAAGCTATGCTTCCGTGAATACGGCGGCAAAGCTTGGAGCGGCTGCAATTATAACACCAACCATTTCAGGTTTTACGGCAAGACTTATCTCAAAATTTAAGCCGTCTACACCTATCATAGCTACGACCGTCAGCGAGACGGTCCGCAGGAAAATGCAGCTTTATTGGGGCGTTACAGCTTTAAAGTCAAGCCAGCTAAACACCACTGACGAGATTATGAACAATGCCATTGAAATAGTGAGACAGAGCGGTCTTGTATCGGACGGAGAACTTGTAGTCATTACGGCGGGCATTCCGGCAAAGAAGGCTAAAAATGCCACACCGGGCATAACAAATATTATGCGTGTCGTAAATATGTAAGATACAGCCGGACTGACAATATTTGTAAATTTTTGTTGACATATCAGAGATATTGTTATACACTGTCATAGAACTTAATATTATTTGCTAGGGGTGCCGAAAGGCTGAGAGTTACCCTTATTACTTGAACTGGATAATACCAGCGTAGGGAAGCAGACTAATCATAAGAATCCGTATGCTTATGTTTTGGCATATGGTGCTTATGGCGAATGTATTTATTGCGTTAAACTTACCTCCTAGCAAAATTTGCCAGGAGGTTTTTTATGCTTAATTTTTTTGTTAATTATGATTCAGAGGGAGCTTTTTATTCCCTGACCAAGGGTGGATATATCACTCTTGCCGTTGCCTTGGTGCTTATTATGGTGCTTGCGGCGTTCCTTTTTGACAGGAAAAATGCAAAGTACAGTGCAAAGCAGCTTGTATTTTCTGCAGTAGCCATAGCTTTGGCATTTGCCCTTTCCTATGTTAAGATTTACAATATGCCATGGGGAGGTTCAGTAACGCTTTGCAGTATGCTTTTTGTATGCCTTGTGGGATATTTTTACGGACCTAAGATGGGTCTTATCGCAGGCCTTTCATACGGAATGCTTCAGCTTATTCAGGACGGCGGAAGCTATATGCTGTCACCTTTTCAGGTAGGCTGCGATTACATATTTGCATTTATGGCACTTGGCGTTTCAGGCTTTTTCTATAAGAAAAAGAACGGACTAATCATAGGTTACATAGTGGCAGCTCTTGCAAGAGGCGTATTCCATACTATCGGAGGATATATTTATTGGATGGATTATATGCCTGACAGTTTCCCACAGACACTCAGTGCCATTTATCCGATTGTTTACAATTACGCATATATCCTGTTGGAAATGGTCGGAACAGTTATTATACTTTTAATTCCGCCTGTAAACAAGGCTTTGAAAAAGGTCAGGGATATGGCAAATTAGTAGAAAACACCGTGCGAAGAATTAAGGTTCTTCGCACTTTTTTATACAACATATTGACAAATATCTATATGATGTTATAATAACATATAGATAAATTTCAATATATGGAGAGGTTAAAATGGATACGGTAAAGATGGCAGATATATTTAAAGCTCTTTCTGATGAAAACAGAATTCGCATTTTACAGCTTTTAAGGCAGGGAGAGAGATGTGCGTGCAGGCTTTTGGAAGAAATGAAGATTTCACAGCCTACATTGTCACATCATATGAAAATTTTGTGCGATGCCAAAATTGTGAACGGCAGAAAAGAAGGAAAGTGGATGCATTATTCCCTGTCATATGAGGGGATTAAGGAAGCTGAGAAGTGCTTAAAGTATTTTCTGGAATATTCTGAAAATGGAGGAGGAGAAGCGTGATGTTGCAAGGAATATGGAAATTTTTTCATAGTGAAGTTCTGGGAATGAAATGGCTTTCAAGGCTGATAGGAAACGCTCTTAGACTTGCAGGAATTGATACTGGCGGCAGATTGGGAGGAAGCATACATTTCTTTATATATGATATTATTAAAATTATGATGCTTCTCGGTGTTTTGATTTTTGTTATTTCGTATATACAGAGCTATTTTCCACCGGAAAGAACGAAGAAAATACTCGGAAGATTTAAGGGAATATGGACAAACATACTGGCAGCACTTCTTGGAACAGTGACGCCGTTTTGTTCATGTTCATCCATTCCGCTGTTTATAGGCTTTACGAGCGCAGGACTTCCGTTAGGAGTTACATTTTCATTTCTTATCTCTTCACCTATGGTTGACTTAGGCTCTCTTGTGCTGATTATGAGTATTTTCGGCTGGAAGATTGCGGTGGTATATGTTATAGTAGGACTGGTGATTGCCGTAGCAGGCGGAACCGTGATAGAAAAAATGCACTTGGATAATCAGGTGCAGGAATTTATAAGAAACGGCAAGGTGGCAGATACTTTACAGGAAAAACTTACAAAACGTGACAGACTGAAAATGTCATGGGAACAGGTTGTGTTTACTGCAAAGAAGGTCGCACCGTATGTGGTTTTGGGTGTTTTGGTCGGAGCCGTCATTCACAACTGGATACCGGAAAATCTGATTGTGAAAATACTTGGTACGGGAAATCCGTTTGGCGTTATTATTGCGGTGGTATGCGGTATTCCCATGTATGCTGATATTTTCGGGTGTATTCCGATTGCTGAAGCCTTGCTTGCAAAAGGGGCGAGACTTGGTGTTGTATTGTCATTTATGATGGGTGTCACAACACTTTCGCTGCCGTCAATAATTATGTTAAAGAAAGCCGTAAAGCCTAAGCTGTTGGGAATATTTGTGGTGGTGTGTACCGTGGGAATCATCATAGTAGGATATTTTTTCAATGCAATTCAGTATTTTTTGTTATAGAGTGTAACAGATGCAAAGTGTTGCAAAACTAAGAAACAAATAAATTTCAGGAGGAAAAAGAAATGGCATTTTTAAATTTTGGAAAAAAGAAAGACACAGGTTTCAAGGGCAATTTGACAGAAGTAAAGAGTGTTAAGGTGCTTGGTGCCGGCTGTAAGGCATGCCACGAAATGTATGAGAATACAAGGAAAGCAATAAAAAATGCAGGTATGGATATAGAAGCTGAATATATAACGGATATGGAAAAGGTAATGTCATATTCCGTTATGAGTATGCCTGCACTTGTGATAAATGAAAAGGTAGTGTCTTTTGGAAGAGTGTTAAAGCCGGAAGAGATTGAAAAAATGCTTTGTGAAACAGGCAAAATAAAATGTGAGGGAAAGCCGAAGGTGGCATTTGTGTGTGTACATAATTCCTGTCGCAGTCAGATAGCTGAAGCACTTGGAAAGAAATTTGCGTCAGATGTCTTTGAAAGCTACTCTGCGGGAACAGAGATTAAAGATCGTATAAATCCGGACGCAGTCCGTATGATGAAGAAACTGCATGGAACAGATATGGAAAAAACACAGCACAGTAAGCTGATTACCGACATACCGAAGCCTGATGTCGTCATTTTTATGGGCTGCAATGTAAGCTGTCCTAACCTTAAAGCCCAGTATGAGGAAAACTGGGGACTTGATGACCCGACAGGACAGAGCGACGAAGTATTTGAGGAAACCATTAAAAAGATTGAGGAAAATATTTTAAAACTCAGGGAGAGGCTTTTGTAATCAGTCTTGTACCATATAGGATAAAATATTGAATTTTGGAAAGGCATATATATGTTGACGAGTATTGCACTTATTTTATTGCTTGGATTATTGTTAGGAAGCATTTTTTCAAAAATGAAACTTCCAAGCCTTCTTGGAATGATTATTGTAGGAATAGTTTTAAGTCCGCACGCACTTAATCTTATTGACGAATCCATAATAAATATTTCTGCTGATTTAAGGCAGATTGCACTTGTAATCATTCTGACAAGGGCAGGACTTTCCCTTGATATATCGGATTTGAAGAGAGTAGGAAGACCGGCGGTGCTTATGTGCTTTGTTCCTGCATGCGTGGAAATTCTTGGCACGGTTATCCTTGCGCCGGTGCTTCTCGGAGTGACAAGGCTTGAAGCGGCGATTATGGGAAGCGTTATAGCTGCCGTATCGCCTGCGGTTATAGTTCCGAGAATGATTAAGCTGATTGATGAAGGATACGGAAAGAAGAACAGTATTCCGCAGCTTATACTTGCCGGAGCTTCCGTTGATGATGTATTTGTCATTGTAATATTTACTGCATTTACATCTTTGGCTTCAACAGGAAATATATCGGCTGTCAGCTTTTTGCAGATTCCGGTTTCGATTTTTCTTGGAATTTTGGCAGGAGTTATTGTAGGAATACTATTGGTGCTGTCCTTTAAGAAAATTCATATGAGGGATTCCGTTAAAATCCTTATTATTTTAAGCTTTTCATTTTTGCTTCTTGAATTGCAGAACAGCCTTGAAGGAATAGTACCGATTTCAGGTCTTCTGGCTATTATGAGCCTCGGCGTGGTTATAAGACGTCAATATAATCTTCTGGCTGTAAGATTGTCCGCAAAATATAATAAGCTGTGGGTAGCTGCGGAAATATTCCTGTTTGTTTTAGTGGGTGCGACGGTAGACTTGAAATATGCGGTTTCTGCAGGAGCGGGAGCAGTACTTTTGGTTGTGGGCGCACTGATTTTCAGAATGATTGGCGTGATGATATCTCTTATAAAGACAAAGCTGACAGGAAAAGAGAAAATGTTCTGTATGCTTGCATACACGCCAAAGGCAACCGTACAGGCTGCAATAGGAGCAATCCCGCTTGCCATGGGCTTATCCTGCGGACAGATTGTATTGACGGTAGCCGTACTTTCAATACTTATAACTGCACCTTTTGGAGCCGTCTGCATAGATAATACTTACAAAAAGTTATTGGAAAAGTAAATTGATGTCAATATCATACCTGTCATCAAAATCTTTTTTCCAGTCGAAGGGAATATATCTGCCTTCAATCACAAGATTCTGCTGATTTTCTATAACTGTTTTTATAATTTCTCTTACGATTTCCCAAAGATAAGGAACCAGCTTTTGGTCATCTCTTTTGATAAATATATCATGATAAATCCATTACATCGTATCACAAAAATATGGTGCAGACAATATGCTTAGGACTATAACCGTTCTTAAAAATGTCACAGAAAAGATTGTAACAAGTTAAAAAGAGAACGATGATGCTATATAAAATATTTGAATTTAAAAATGCGAGTTTGAAAATGTTTAACAAAATGTAAAAAAATAAAAGAATAGTGCTTGCATTTCTCAGGAGCATGGTATAAGATAGAAGAAGTGGATATGCAAATGAAAATAGGAGGAAATTAAAGAACATGAGAAATAAAAGAAGAGTATTATTGACCCTGACGTTATTATTAACGCTATTCTGTGCGACAACTATTTATGCACAGTCAAAGTCAGGAGTTAAGTATGACAAATACGGAGATGTGAGGTACAATTATTCTATCAGCTTAGATAAGGGAATTTCATGGTGGGATACCGTATAATATAACGTAAGAGTTTCGGGAAGTGATGCTGAGTGTGTATCATACTTATATGCTAAAGTAAGAAATATGGACGGCAAGACCATTGCAGATAAGAAGATGGCTGGTTGGAGTGGTTTGATATGTTCTTCATGGAGTGATAAAAAGACTGTATGGATGGCATATGGTGCAGATATCAAAGTAGATTTAGAAGACGGAAGATATGGCTATCTTTATGTCAGCTATTAAAAAGTAAGTGAAAAGTTAAGAACAGAAATTGTATATCCACAAAATATAAGTCTTGGGTGCGGCTGTAAAAGCCTGCACCCGGACAATAAAACAAAAATGGGAGAACATATGAAGTTAAAAGCAAGAATACATTTTATGATTGATATGCAGCTTCGCCATAAAGTAAAGCATCTTCTTATTCAGGTGCTGATGATTCTGTGTGCGACGCTTGCATTGTACGGCTTCTATATTTACGAGAGGACGCACTACAATGAAAAGAAGACAAGAGAGCTTCTTAACAGTGATATTGAAGATACATATATATTGGATATTACAAGTTTTGAAAATCCAACTCACTACGACAAGGAGCTGGGATATTTAGTGCTTGGTGATGCAGGGCACTATTATGACGCTGTAAAGGATACGGAAGGTATGGATTACTTTGGATTTTTTGATCCTTATACCCAGTGGCCGATAGAACATTTGTTGAAAAATTATCAGTCTGGTGAAGAACATTGGATGGAGCAGCTTTGTGAAATCGGTGTGAAGAATTCAACAGTACTCAGTGACATAGAGGGGATTGATGAGCTTACATTATGCTCTGATATGCTTCCGATGCATACGCTAAAGATGAGCGACGGAACGTATCTTACAAAGGAAGTCGTGGATTCCGTGGGAGACGGTTATGACGTTGTGTTGGTACTTGGAAGCGGATATTCCGGATTAAAGACAGGCATAGAACTTAAGAACGAATCAAGAGATATTAAGTATTATGTTTATGGAATACTTGACGAGAATCAGCTATGGCCTGAACATAAGATAGCCTGTGCAAATCTTGCAACGGATATGACATGTCCGTTTTATGACCTTACCTATGCCATGGTAACTATAGGAACAAGAAATAGAACAGAAGGAAAAAATTTTGGAAAAGGAGTTGATTATCCTGTATTTTTTGCCGTCAGTGAAGGCTATGACAAGGAGGAAGTCTTTAAAACACTTGAAAAAGAGGCAGAGAAGAATAATGTGACGATTTCGATAAGCTCACTCAGAGCTTCATTTGACGTAAGGAACAGGGAAAATGCCAAGATAAATAAAATTATAAAAGAGCTGGTATGGACGCTTCTTATCACAACAGTACTGGTGTCCATATGTATACAGGTGGTAAACACACTGGACAGCAGAAAGATATACGGTATATTGTATGCAAATGGCGCAGGGAAGAAGGATAGGCTTCTTATGAATATCTATGAGAATGTACTGAGAATTGTTGTGGCACTTCTTGCAGGGCTTGCCTTTATGGCATATATTACACGAAAGCTGTATGTGGAGACAACTACGGACGTTATAATGAACAATGACCTTCTGTACAGGTATTCCATGCCAAAGTGTCTTTTGCTTCTTGCAGCGGTAGCTCTTGTTTCAAGCGTTATACCGTATATTATCACAAAAAAGACTATGCCGTCTGATATGATAGGAGGAAAGGTATGAAAAGAAAATTAAAAAAACTGTTAAGAGACGTACCTACCTCGCTTCTTGTCATAGTCGGAATAATGCTTCTGCTGTTTTCGGTAAGCAACATAGTCAGCCTTGTGACAGCCATAAAAAGGGAGGCGAACCTCTTAAAGGAAAGTGACTATAACGTAAGCTACAGCATGTATGTGTATGAAGGCAAAATTGAAGAATCAGAAGACGGAGTGGCTTGTTCCCCTATTGAGAATCCCGAAAAGCTTGTTGATTCCCTGAAAGTTTCAAAGGGAAATGTGACTATGCAGCTTCGTCTGCCGATAGACGGTGCTTATTACGGTGACGACGGAGGTAATAAGATTGACCTTGTGCTTTACCAGAATGAGGAACTGCATACGCAGGGAGAGGTCTTTAAGCCTTCAAAAAAGGAGAATGCAGTGCTTATAAGCGAGGATTTGTCCTATCTTGTAAACGGAAGTGGAACCATCGAATTTGTCGGTGCAAGGCTTAACGTGCTTTCAAAGCTTAAGAGCGTAAATGTAAGCGGTAATGATTCGAGGTGCTTCCTTTTATACTATACCTTTAACGACTCTATGAAAGAGCGAACCCTCACACAGATAAGGCAGAGCGGAAGAGTGCTTGTAACCATATCAAGCAACAAAAGCAGGCTTACCGATGAGATAAAGCAGGTAAAAAAAGCATTGACTGACAACGGCTTTACCGTGAGAACTACTGAAATAATAAACATGGATATCGTAAATGATGCTTATAAAACGATGAGTATGATGATTGCGGTACTTGTTATATTTTTTGCGTTTATAACCATTATGATTATGATGAACCTGTGGATTTATGCAAGACAGAAGAATTATGCAATACTTTGGTCACTTGGAAGAAAGCGGATGTCGACCCTTAAAAGCATATTAAAGGAAGCAGGAATACTGTACCTGATTGCGGTTATTTTGTACTGCATTACAGAGACTGTGGTGAAACTGACTGTAAGCACAAAGACGATTGACATAAAGGATATTGTCATAAATGATATTTTGTATGTCGTGATTACATATGTAGTCTTAAATGCCGTAATACTGGCACAATATTTGAAAATAGTTAAAAAAGCCGATATGTGTAGGCTTTTGACAGGAGGAGTTCAATGATAAAACTAATCAATGCAACAAAAATATATAAGACAGATACAGTGGAAACACTTGCTCTTGACAAGGTCAATCTGACCATAGAAGAGGGCGAAATGGTTGCCGTTATGGGCGTTTCAGGCTCCGGAAAGACCACGCTTCTTAATATCATAGGAGGTATGGACGTGCTGACTGACGGAGAATATCATTATGGTGACAGCGTGGTAAGTGATATGTCTGTGGCAAAGCTTGACGACTTCAGAAAGAATAATGTAAGCTTCGTGTTTCAGCAGTTTGCCCTGATGAATGATTATACTGTATATGAGAATGTAGAAGTCCCTCTTATAATAAAGGGAGTTAAAAGAAGTGAGAGAAAGAAGATAGTGGAGCAAAGCCTTGAACTTGTGGGCATAAAGGATATGAAAGGCAAGTATGCCAACCAGATATCGGGCGGACAGCAGCAACGTTGTGCAATAGCACGTGCTCTGGCTCAGGGAAATAAGCTGATACTGGCAGACGAGCCTACCGGAGCTCTCGACTCAAATACAAGCGAGTCTATAATAGATTTGCTTAGAAGCATTAACAATCAGGGAAAAACAGTTATTGTAATCACTCATGATGAAGATGTGGCTAAAAAATGTGACAGAATCATAAGAATCAAAGACGGAAAAATAGCGTAATTCTTTACCTGATATAAGTGCCTGTTTTGCATGATGTAAAAACAGTAAGCCGTAAAGGTTATTTAAAAGCGCAACGGCGTAATTTGCCGCTGCGCTTTTTTGAATGTTAAAATACTTCGTCAAAGCTGTAAGAAAGTACCTTTTCTTTTGAGTATTCCAAAGCTTCCTCGTCTGTGAGAATGTGTACGAATCCGGCTTTTCTTTCTTTGTCAAAGTTATCATATTCGCAGTTGTATATTCCGAAATATGAGGTGTCGTGTGATTCGGGCTTGTTCCAGTCGTGGAAAAGTTCAGGCATAATGTGAGAACCTATACGGCAGTTTAGCAGTACTGTTTTTCCGTATATTCTCCAAGGTCTGCCAAGATAGAAGGTATTGTCAGGACAGTTACCGGTAATGTCGCATTTGTTGAATACATAGCCGTATCTGCAACCCTCGTATGTGGACGGAGCAGTCATGTAGCCGTTTACCTTTTCGCCTCTGTTAAGACAGTGAATATGGCAATTTTCAAAGTAAGCGATGGCGCTTCCGAATATAAAATCTACTTCGCCGCATATGTAACAGTCGGTAAAACACATATTTCCCACACGTCTTTTGGCAAATTCGGTAGGACCTCTGAAGCCTCCTGGAGCCTTTTCTTTCTTTGGGAGAGGACCTGTGTAGAGGGTGTCCTGGTGACCGAGAAGTTTACAGTTATCAACCTTGATACCGTTTCCCTCAATAAAAAGTGCCACTGCCTGACCTACAACACCGCCAAACCCGGCAGAATTTTCTATGGTAAGATTTTTGAGTGTGATATTGTCGCCTATGGCAAGCATCGTGTATGAGCGGAAGGTACCTCTGTTAGTGCCGTCCTCCATAGGCATCTTTGCATAGTCGTTATAAGTTATTATTGTGCCTTCCCTGTCTTCACCTATGACAGATACGTCAGAACGTTTTAACTCAAGCTTTTCATAATATACGCCTGATTTTACAAAAATTGTTTCAGGATATGAAGTTATTGAATTAATGGCATCCTGAATAGAATTGAAATCTCCGGAATTATCTTTAGCTACAGTAATCATTTTAATAAATCCTTTCAAAAATTAGTTGCAAAACTTCACTATAACAATTATACTTGTATTGTTACGAAAAAGAAAGGTTTTTTTGATGAAATGTACGAACTAAAAAAAGATATCATAGATGTTGATATCTATCTCAGTCTGAGAAGCCAGGTTGGCTGGAAGGTATTGTCGCGTGAACAGGCACAAAAAGCACTTGAAAACAGTCTTATTACTGTGGCGGCATTTTGTGACGGAGTTCCTGTGGGAATGGGACGTGTGGTTGGCGACGGAGCTGTCATTTCATATATTCAGGATTTGATAGTTATTCCAAGTGTACAGGGACAGGGAATCGGAAGCACCATACTTAAAGAGTTGATATCTTATGTTAAAAACATAACCGCAGAGGGGACGGAAATGATGCTGTGTCTTATGTGTGCAAAGGGCAGAGAGGAATTTTACCAAAAGCACGATTTTATTCCAAGACCTACTGAAAGTCTTGGACCGGGTATGATACAGTATATAAAAAGTCAAAGATAACCCACTGCCTTTAGGCGGTGGGGCTAGCTTCTCAAGGTGCGGGGCAAAAGCCCCATACCTTGATAGGCACGAAGTGCCGTTTTTATAACGAGCAAATTGCGAAGCAATTCGCGAGTATTGACAAAAATAAATGCTAATGAAAAAAATGAGAATTAGGAGATACATTTTATGGCAATTAAAGAACAATATTTGAACAAATGGCGCAGGCTTAACAAGAATTCAAAGAAGAAGGTTAACGTAAGCGACATAAAGCTGGTTGAGTATGAACATTCTGTTATTACAAAGCAGATGGAGGAAACCATAAAATATCTTGAAGAAAAATTTGCTTCTTACGGCAAAGCCGGAAACAAAGAGGCAAAATGGGATATGATTAAAGACCTTCAGTACAGAATTATTGTAAGACCGCTGCCTACGGGAGAGTATGCTCTTGTTTCAGGAAGGCTTCAGCATGAGCTTCTGTGCCGACTCAATGTTCAGAGCGCATATGTATATGTAGTGGAAACGGGCAGCAAGCAGGAGTTTATGGATGAGGTAAAGAGGACGCTTACCATAACAACAATGCTTCCTGTCAAGGCTATTGTTAAGCCTTCGATAGAGGTGACGGAAGCTGAGATAAATGCTTCGATGGCATACCTGATGAAGAATAAGGATTTTGAACATCAGATGGTAGTAGACCCTTTTACCTACAAGGTACTTAAAAATCCGGTTAATCTGTATGTGGCAGAACGCATAGGTCTTGTGGATGTACAGGTAAAACTGGAAGCTAAAAAATAGATTAAGATTATCTTGATTTTTGAAAAATAACAGGCACTGCATCATATAATGCAGTGCCTGTGTTTTGTTCCTTTATTCTCCAAGAATTTCCTTTATGGCAGCAGCCATCTTGTCGCATTTGCAGTTAGCGAAGAAAAGTTCTTTGAACTTCTCGCCTGCGATAGCACCTTTTAAAAGCTCCTGATCAATGTTTTTGAGGATTGTGAGCATGTCAACGTGAGTTACCTTCTTAACCTCGTCAAGGATTTTCTTATTTCTCTGCTCAGGTACAACTCTTTCCTTTGGATATCCCTGTCCAGGCTCGCCGTCAAAGAGTTTTTCAAAGATGTAAGTAAGGTTAAGCTCTGAACCCCAGCCAAAGCCTTTCGCAAAAGGAAGGGCAATGGCATTTCCGCTGTTAATCTGGCTGAACATATAAGCGTCAGAAGGGTCAACGATGTGTCCGCAAAGTACGTTAGGGAATGAGTTGAGAGCAAGCATGGCACCCTCGCCCGTACCGCAGCCTGTCACTACAAAATCAGCAGCACCGCTGTTAAGCAAAATACCTGCAAGAATACCGCACTGTACATATGTAAGCTGTGCACTGTCCTCTGATGAGTACATACCGTAGTTGTCTACTTCATAGCCCTTTGTATCGGCTACCTTCTTTAAAGTATCATAAATCATTGAATTCTTAGCAGCCTGGCTGTTCTCGTTAATTAAAGCAATTCTCATTTTATTGTATTACCTCCGTATTTATCATAAGAGCATTCCTCAATTACAGACTGAGTGTTAAAAAATCCGTAAAAGGAAATACTCACTGTTTCAATTATAATAGCAACAAATAATGTTTGTCAATACGGGTGTTTTAAGTTATAATGATGTCAGAAAATTCGGAATGGAGGTAAGAGTGAAAGATTTCCTTTATAGGCAAATCTTTCACTCATCGAGTTTGTAACTAAACGTTACAAACATCGGATATCGCAGTCGCAAATCTGAAATTTGCGACGCGAACCTACGCTTACGCTTCGGAATGGAGGTAATTATGGACGAGCAAAAAATATTTATTGATACAATTGAGAGTTTAAAGGTGCTGGCGGCAGCCAACAATAACAGCCTTTCAAAAAAAGATATAGAGGACGCATTTGATATGCCGCTTAATGACGAACAAAAGCAGATGATATTTGCATATCTTGCGGCGGGCAACATAAAGGTGGAGGATTTTTCCGGAGATACCAGTATGTTTGAAAAAAAGGAAAGCGTTGAGATAGAGGCAGGAGATGGCGAGGAACATCATTTTCTTGATATGTACAAGGATGAATTAAAGGAGCTAAAGACGTATTCTGCTGCGGAAATACTGGGACTTTACAGGGATTTTGCAGCAGGAAAGGATACGAAGGAGGAACTTATAAAGGCTCATCTTGTGGCTGTGACTGAGTGGGTAAAGCCTCTCCGTGATAAAGGCACAAGTATGTCGGACCTCATAGGGGAAGCTAACCTTTGCCTTATAACTGCGGTAGATGATTTAAAACATGAAGAATTTTCAAGCGGAGAAGCGGTAAGTGAATTTCTCGAGGATGAAGTTATTGAGTATGTAACCATAATGGTTAATTCCGAAGATGAGAGCCTTATGGTTGAAAATGTCGTACTTGACAGGGTAAATGAACTTAACGAGACGGTAAACAAGCTGTATTCAAAGTATCTCAGACCTGTAACCATAAAGGAAATAGCAAAAGAAATGAACATTAATGAAGAAGAAGCCGAAAACATCATAAGGATATGCGGAAACAAGATTAAAAATATCGATTATCTTAATTGATTTCTATTGACTTTTTATTTGTGTTTTGAGATAATATAGAGGATTTCAATTAAGAAAAGGAGGACAACTTATATGTCAACAAAAGCTTATTATCCAATTAGCGAAATCGGTGCCGGCAAGGTAGGTTTCTCTAGGACACGTTCCATTATCGAAGCTGCTTTTTACGGAAACAATGTAGTTAAGGTAAACACATTGAAGG
>CAMEJP010000026.1 GCA_945920185.1 uncultured Eubacterium sp.
GCGAAACACTGGACAACTCTGTCGATAAGTATTACAATTACGACATAAGAGGCACATAAAGAAGAACACAGGAGCAGAACTGGCATTTTGCAGGGATTGGCTGTGAGGTAGAGAGGCAGAACATATGACAAAATTTTATTTGGCGCCTATGGAGGGGATTACGGGATATATTTTCAGAAATGCGTATCACCACAATTTTTCTCCGATGGACAAGTATTTTACGCCGTTTATATCCAACAAAGGGCTTGGGAAGAAAGAACTTAACGATATTTTGCCGGAACATAATAAGGATATGTGTGTGGTGCCCCAGATACTTACAAACAGTGTGGGGCATTTTTTGCGTATAACACGCGAACTGGCGAAATATGGATATGATACGGTCAATATCAATCTTGGATGTCCTTCGGGTACGGTTGTATCCAAGAAACACGGGGCAGGCTTTTTGACTGTGCCTGACGAGCTTGACGCATTTTTTGAAGAAATATTTGAAAAAAGTTCCTTTAAAATATCCGTGAAGACGCGTATAGGTATGGAGGATGAAGCGGAATGGGAAAAGATTGTTGAGGTATATAAAAAGTATCCGTTTGAGGAGCTTATTGTACATCCGAGGCTGCGTAAGGATTTGTATAAAGGAAATGTGAGAATCACTGCTTATGAGTATGTGTGTCAAAATATTGATGTGCCGCTTTGCTATAACGGAGATATAGTTTCAAAAGAAAGTTGTGAATCCTTTTTGCGGGCTTTTCCTGATACAAAAAATGTGATGACCGGCAGGGGAATCCTTAAAAATCCGGCGCTTATCAGTGATATCAAGGAGGAAAATGTGCAAAAACCTGATAAACTGAGAGATTTTCATGAAGAACTTTTAGACGGATATCGAAGCATAATGTCGGGGGATATGAATACTCTTTTCAAAATGAAGGAGCTTTGGGGATATCTTGGGGAGAACTTTGCGGGTGCCCAAAAGCAGCTTAAGAAAATTAAAAAGGCACAGAAAATTTCTGAATATGAAGAGGCTGTCAGAAGCATTTTTACAGATTGCGAATGGAAGTGCGTATGAAGAAAAATGACTAACCCGAAATTTATTTACTTTGTTTTAAAAATATGCTAAAATCACTACAATAGGTTTTAAAAATGGAGGATTATATGGCTGGAAAGACGCCGGTGCTTGTTATAGGACATAAGAATCCTGATACAGATTCCGTATGCTCTGCTTTGGCATATGCAAGACTTAAGACTCAGATTACAGGAGAAGAATATATAGCAAAAAGAGCAGGACATTTAAACGAAGAAACGCAGTATGTTCTTGATAAATTTGGTGTGAAGGCACCTGAATATCTTAAGGATGTCAGTACACAGGTAAAGGATATAGAGATAAGAGAAACGAAGGGCGTTTCGGGCGATATTTCGATAAAGGACGCATGGGCTCTTATGAAGGAGCAGAATGTCGTAACTCTGCCTGTCGTGGAGAAAGAAAAGCTGATAGGACTTATAACAATCAGCGATATAGCCAAGTCTTATATGGAGGTGTATGACAGTGATGTGCTGTCTGCTGCCAAAACAGGATACAAAAATATAGTTGCAGCTTTGGAGGGCAGCGTTGAGGTAGGTGATGAAAATGAGTGCTTTGACAGCGGCAAAGTTATTATTGCAGCGGCAAATCCCGATATGATGGAGAATTTCATTGACAGAGGAGATTTGGTGATACTTGGAAACAGATATGAGGCACAGCTGTGCGCCATTGAGATGAATGCAGGCTGTATCGTTTTGTGCGAGGGTGCAAAGGTATCCCTTACCATAAAGAAACTGGCTGCCGAAAAGGGCTGTATGATAATAAGTACGCCGTTTGATACTTTCACGGTCGCAAGATTTATTAATCAGAGCATACCTATAAGATTTTTTATGAAGAGTGCGGGTCTTATTACTTTCCATGAAGATGATTTTATAGATAACATTCAGGAAGTAATGGCAAAGAAGCGTTTCAGGGATTTTCCCATACTCGATAAGGATGACAGATATATAGGCATGATTTCAAGAAGAAATCTTCTCGGTGCTAACAGAAAAAGAGTAATACTGGTGGATCACAATGAGCGTTCACAGGCGGTAGCCGGCATTGAGGAGGCGCAGATACTTGAGATTATAGACCATCACAGACTGGGGACGATAGAGACCATTTCGCCTGTGTATTTCAGAAATCAGCCGCTTGGATGTACGGCAACCATAATATATCAGATGTATAAAGAGAACTCAATTGTGCCTGACGCCCAGACGGCAGGACTTTTGTGTGCGGCTATTCTTTCGGATACACTTATATACCGTTCGCCGACATGTACGCCGTTTGACAGGGAAAGCGCGAAGGAACTTGCAGAGCTTGCAAATCTTAATGATGAAGAATTTGCAAAAAATATGTTTAAGGCAGGCAGTAACCTTTCGTCAAAAAGCGTAAAGGAAATATTCTATCAGGATTTCAAACGCTTTACCGTAAATGATATATCTTTCGGCGTGGGTCAGATAAATTCCATGAGCGAGGAAGAACTGACGGACATAAAGGAAAAGGTGCTTGAATATATCAGTACGGAAAATGTTGTTGAAACAGGTACGGTGTTCTTTATGCTGACAAATATTATGACGGAGTCATCGGAACTTATATGTTCGGATGAAAAGGCAAAAGATATCATATCAACTGCATTTAATGTTAATGTGTCCGGTGACAGTGTTAAGCTAAAGGGTATTGTTTCCCGGAAGAAACAGCTTGTGCCCGCCATTATGGAGGCACTTCAGCAATAATTTATATTCAAATGAATGAAAAGGAGAAAAGAAAAATGAACAAGAACGTATTAAGAAGCATGTCATATGGCGTGTATGTGGTTACAACGGCAGGAGAGGGCAATCAAAACGGCTGTACGGCAAACAGTGCCATGCAGATAACCTCTGACCCTGCAACGGTTGCGGTAAGTATCAATCACAATAATTACACAAATGAGCTTATCAGTAAGAACGGCGTATTTGCGGTGTCTATACTTGGTGAAAATTCAGACCCTTCAATTATCGGAAATTTCGGATTTAAGAGCGGAAAGGACTCTGACAAGTTTGAAGGTATCAGCTGTGAGACAGTGGCAGGCGTGCCTGTCATAAGCGATTCGGTAGGCTATGTAGTGTGCAAGGTTATAGGAAAAATGGAAACAAGCTCACACACGGTATTTTTGGGTGAGATTGTAGAAGGTGACGTGCTTAAAAAGGATACACCTATGACATATGCATATTATCATAACGTAATCAAGGGAAAGAGCCCTAAAAATGCGCCGACATATATTGAGGAAAATGCGTCTGAGGAGAAGAAGCCTTCTTCAGCTTTTAAGTGCGATATATGCGGATATATTTACGAGGGCGAAGAAGTACCGGCTGATTACAGATGCCCTGTATGCGGTATGGATGCAAGCCATTTTGTGAAAGTACAGTAAAGTAAGGTGACATAAAAATCATGGTTTCATTATTAGCCAGAATATTTATAAAGGACAGCGAAGATATAAGTAATCCCAAAATAAGAAGGGCATACGGAATGTTGTGCAGTATCGTAGGCATAATGCTTAATGTGTTTCTGTTTGTCGGAAAGTATGCAGCAGGCATTATAAGCGGTTCAATAGCCATTACGGCAGACGCATTTAACAACCTTTCGGACGCAGGCTCATCATTCGTAACTCTGGTGGGATTTAAGATGGCAGGAAAGAAGGCTGACGCCACGCATCCTTTCGGACACGGAAGAATAGAGTATATATCAGGCCTCGTAGTATCAATAGCCATTATTCTTATGGGCTTTGAACTTTTGAAGACGTCCGTTGACAAGCTTCTTCATCCCGTAAATGTAAAATCAGATACACTTGCCATAATTATCCTTATAATTTCTATATGCGTAAAAATTTATATGTTTGCATACAATACAATGGTAGGTAAAAAGATTTCTTCGGGAGCTATGAAAGCTACTGCACTTGACAGCCTTTCGGATTCCGTAGCCACTACAGTTGTGCTTATATCCATGCTTGTGCTGTATTTTTCACATGTGAACATAGACGGCATAGGCGGTATTGCGGTGGCTCTATTTATCTTATGGACTGGCTGCAATTCGGCAAAGGATACATTGAGTCCCCTGTTGGGACAGGCACCTGATGAGGAATTTGTCAGATCTGTTGAGAAAATTGTCCTTGAGCATAAGGAAATACTTGGCATACATGATTTGATAGTTCACGATTACGGTCCGGGAAGAATATTTGTATCACTTCACGGAGAAGTAAACGGTGATGATGACATATATATGATACATGATGTCATCGACAATATTGAACACGAACTTTTTGAGGAACTTTCGTGTGAGGCAGTCATACATATGGACCCGATAGCAGTCAACGACGAACTTGTGAGTCGTACTAAGGAAATTGTGGTTTCGCTGGTAAAGGAGATAGATTCAAGATTTACCATACATGATTTCAGAATGGTGGCAGGACCTTCCCATACAAATCTTATATTTGACGTGGTTACTCCATATGAAAATGTAAAGACTGACAAAGAGATTGAAAACGATATTGTTAATGCCATAAAGGGCAGGTGGGACAATTATTATCCCGTAATCAAGATAGATAAGGCGTATGCCAAGAAGTGAGATAGGAGCTAATACATGCGAAAGATATTGTTTATGGCAGGAGTGGCGGTGCTTACTTTGCTTACAGGATGCGGACACAGTGCATCAGGCTACAACGAAATAGGTATGGAAAATTACAGAGAGGCCAATTATGAAAAGGCGGTAAATGCCTTTAAGGAAGCAGTCAGGAAGGATGGCGACAATCCTGTGTATCTGGCTAATCTTGGCAATGCGTATCTGGCATACGGTGACAGCGAAAAGGCAGTCCAACAGCTTGACAAGGCGATAGAGAACAAGGCTGATAACAGCGACGATTTGTATTATGCTCTCGCAAAAGCCTATTTTGAGTCAGGCAGGTATGACGAGGGTGTTGCGGCTGTTGAAAGTTTTGTGAATACTGATTATAAGAATTATAAAAATTATCTGTCAGCTTATGAGCTTCTGTATGATTACAAACTTTATAAGACCGGGGAAGCATTGCTTTCTCAGGCTCTGGAGTTAAAGACATATGACGGAAATGATTTTAATTCCAAAGGGATGGTATATTATTATCTGGCTGATTATGAAAATGCCAGAATATATTTTGACAGGGCAAGAGAGTCAGGCTGTCCTGAGGCTTCGCTTAATGTGGCAAAGGTAGATATGTTGCTTGAAAATTACGGTGAGGCGTTGGGTGCCTATAATTATTATGAGAATAATGTCGGACGCACGGCATTTGTATATAACCAGAAATGTGTCGTAAATATAAAACTCGGAAATTATGAGGACGCCGTAAAGTGCATAAATGAAGCACTTTCAATGGCAAGTGAGGAAGAACAGGAAGAAATCTTATTTAATCGGATTGTCGCTTATGAAAAGAACGGCGATTATGATACGGCGTATTCATTTGCCAAATCGTATATAGAGAAGTATCCTGACAATGCACAGGCACAAAAAGAGTATATGTTCCTGTCCACACAGGCGTCTGTAAAGGAAGGCAGATAAATGTCCCAAATGTTTGATAATGATGAGATAGAAGAACGTCTTATACTCGTGGGTATAAGCACATACGATAATGATGATACCAAAAGCTCTCTCGATGAGCTTGAAGAACTTGTAAAGACTGCAGGTGGCGTTACCGTGGCTAAGGTTATTCAGAATCGTGAGAAGGTGCATCCGGGAACGTATGTGGGAGCAGGTAAGCTTGAAGAATTAAAGGATTTGATTATCACGACCGAGGCTACGGGAATAGTATGTGATGATGAGCTTTCTCCTGCCCAGATAAAAAATCTCGAAGATGCGCTTCAGGTTAAGATTATGGACAGAACGCTGGTAATACTTGATATATTTGCAAAGCATGCTTCAACAAGGGAAGGAAAAATTCAGGTAGAACTGGCACAGCTTAAATACCGTTCATCAAGACTTGCAGGACTCGGAAAATCTCTTTCAAGGCTTGGAGGAGGTATAGGCACAAGAGGTCCCGGAGAAAAGAAGATAGAGATGGACAGACGTCTTATAAGGGACAGAATAGCCCAGCTTAACACTGAACTTGCGGAAGTCAAAAAGCACAGAGAACTTACAAGAAACCAGAGAAGTAAGAATCCAAACGGTGTCATAGCCATAGTGGGTTATACAAATGCCGGAAAGTCTACGCTTTTGAATGCCCTGACGGATGCAAGTGTTCTTTCTGAGGATAAGCTTTTTGCAACGCTTGACCCGACTACAAGAAATCTTACGCTTGATAACGGTGAGCAGGTGCTTTTGACCGATACCGTAGGTTTTATAAGAAAATTGCCACACAATCTTATTGACGCATTTAGAAGTACTCTTGAGGAAGCGAAGTATGCGGATGTCATAATCCATGTCGTTGATGCTTCAAATCCCGATATGGATATTCAAATGCATGTCGTATATGATACTCTTAAGGATCTGGGCGTGTCTGACAAGACAATACTGACGCTTTTTAATAAGCAGGATAAGATTGAAGAAAAGGGCATATACAAAGATTTGGCAGCTGATAAGACTTTTAATATATCGGCAAAGACAAAGGAAGGTCTTGATGAAGTAAAGCGTGCCATAGAGGACATAATAAGAAGCAGAAAGATTTATGTAGAGCGTCTATTTGATTATGGTGATGCAGGAAAGATACAGCTTATAAGAAAATACGGTCAGCTGATAAGCGAGGGATATACGCCGGACGGAATAGCCGTGAAAGCGTATGTGCCAAAGGAAATATATACTAAGATATGAGCATAATACAATTCAGAATTAGCGGCATTTTTTCCGTGACCGCAGAAATGTGAGGTAGCTATGAGTTTAGCAGACAGAATATTTATAGATATGTGCAGAGATATACTGGACAACGGTACTGATACAAGAGGCGAGAAAGTAAGACCTCACTGGGCTGACGGAAGCGCAGCTTATACGGTAAAGAAATTCGGAGTCTGCAACAGATATGATTTGTCAAAGGAGTTTCCTGCTCTTACATTGAGACCTATCGCCATAAAGAGCTGTATAGATGAGCTACTTTGGATATGGCAGAAAAAGTCAAATGTAGTGTCGGAGCTTAGAAGTCATATCTGGGACAGTTGGTGCGGCGAGGACGGAACCATAGGAAAAGCATACGGATATCAGCTTGGCGTTAAACATAAGTATAAAGAGGGTATGATGGATCAGGTGGACAGGGTGCTGTTTGATCTTAAAAATAATCCGTTCAGCAGAAGAATTATGACAAATATGTATGTCCACAGTGATTTGAGCGAAATGAACCTTTACCCGTGTGCTTACAGTATGACCTTTAATGTTACGCAGAATAAGGAAAGCGGTAAACTGGTGCTTAACGGCGTACTTAACCAAAGGTCGAACGATGTTCTTACTGCAAATAACTGGAATGTATGCCAGTATGCCATACTTCTTCATATGTTTGCAATAAGTTCGGACATGGAGGTGGGCGAGCTTGTTCATATGGTTGCGGATGCCCATATATATGACAGACATATTCCTATCATAGAGGAAATGATAACAAGACCTGTCTATGACGCACCGGTATTAAAAATAAATCCTGACGTGCATAATTTTTATGATTTTAAGGTTGAGGATTTTGTGCTGGAAAATTATAAGACTAATCCTCAGATTAAGGATATTCCCGTAGCAATATAAACCGTATTGCGAATGTCCGAAATATTTTATTGAAATGTGCTACGGATTTTAATGTTCGGAAAGGAAGCTGCATCATATGAATATGATAGTTACTGTTGATAAAAACTGGGCGATAGGGAACAAGGGCAGAAGCTTTGTGTCAATTCCTGAAAATGAGCAGATGTTAAGAGCCGATACGACCGGAAAGGTAGTTGTAATGAGCAAAAATGTAGCAGAACATTTTCCGGGAGGTTACAGCTATCAGGACAGAATAAATGTGATTCTTACAAAAGATATGAATTACACCAAAAAAGGTGCCGTTATGGTACACAGCCTTGAGGAACTTTTAGACTATGTGAAAAAATACAATACAGAGTCGGTATATGTCATAGGCGGAGTAGGGATATTCAGACAGCTACTTCCGTACTGTGACATAATTGATGTTACATATATTGATTACGAATATGAGGCGGATACACATTTTGCTAACCTCGACGAGGACGAACATTTCAGAATGACAGAGGAAAGCGATGAAAGGACATACTTTGACTTAGAGTATGTATTTAGACGCTATGAAAGAAATAAATAAAAAGAAAAGAAGGCTTCTAATATCGGGGGCAGTCGTGCTTGTGCTGCTTACGGCATTGTGGGTATATCGCAATATTGATGCGGTGCTGTTTATGGTATGCCCCGAAATATATGCGGCAAGGTCTTTTAAGTCTACTTCAATGGACGTGAATGACATAATATGGCCGATTTTTGATGATAAGGTAAATGCTGAAGTTGACCTTAAGATTAAGCATATCAGCATAAATGACAAAGAATATCCCTCGCTAAAGAGTGCTTCCGTCGGTATGGAATTTAAAAGCAATCAGAATGAGGGTGAATACGAGCTGGAGCTTGGCGCAGGAGTCGGTACTCTCAAACTTTATAAGGCATATGCTTATGCCGATAAGGATAAGCTGGTGGTAAGATGTCCTAAGATTAGGGAAGAAAGCCTTTTGATTACATGGGACAGACTGAGCGAGATACTTCATACCGATAAAAATTTTTACGAATATCTCATAGTTAATTCCGGAATAATGTCAGGAATGGAAAATATAGGAAAGATTATTCAGGAGTCGACATTTAAAATTGTATCCCGAAAAGACAGAAAATTTAAGATGACAATAAATTATAAGGACAATCCTTTTCCTTTTGACGAGTGCTACATATATGTGGATGATAAGCACAGGGCCTACAGACTTGAGTGTGATGATTTTTCCGTGACGCTTCTCGGAGAGGATAATCTTTTTGACAATATAGAATTGAAGATGGAAGATGAACTTTTGGGAACTCTTGATATAACCATGAAAGCAGATTTGAAAAAGAGTGAGGAGAAACTTACTTTTAAGATTGATGAGCTTACTGTTGAATACACCGGAATGAAGAGGAAATTTTACGGCGTATTTTCAGGGAAATGCACCAGTGTAATACAAAATATAGAAGACCCCTCTTATCTGGAAGAACCTTTAATTATCTATTGACAACAGGTAAAATAGTATTATAATTAAAGTAAATCGTCATTTTTAATGCAGAAAATTAAGGAGAATAGAGAAATGTTAGATATCAGAATTGAGAAAACGACAACACCAAAAGAACTTCCTTCAAAGGATAATCCGTTAGTATTCGGTACTATTTTTACGGACCATATGTTTATTATGAATTATGAAACAGGAAAGGGCTGGCATGACGCAAGAATAGTTCCTTATCAGCCTATCGTGCTTGAGCCTTCTGCAATGGTATTCCATTATGGACAGGAAATGTTTGAAGGACTTAAGGCATACAGATCTGATGACGGAAGAGTACTTTTGTTCCGCCCTGATATGAATGCAAAAAGAGCCATCAACACAAACAGAAGACTTTGCATACCTGAAATTCCTGTTGAAGATTTTGTAGATGCGGTAAAGGCACTTGTAAAGGTAGATGAGGCGTGGATACCTACCAATCCGGGAACATCTCTTTACATCAGACCGTTTATCATAGCTACTGACCCATTTCTTGGAGTAAGACCTTCAGATACATATCAGTTTATAATTATTCTTTCACCGGTAGGACCTTACTACAAGGAAGGACTTAATCCTGTTAAGATATGGATTGAGGATGATTATGTACGTGCCGTAAAGGGCGGTATCGGAGAGGCTAAGACAGGCGGAAATTATGTTGCAAGTATGGCTTCACAGGTAAAGGCTCATGATGCAGGATATTCACAGGTACTCTGGCTTGACGGTGTACACCGTAAGTATATCGAAGAAGTAGGAGCCATGAACATTCTCTTTAAGATAAACGGAAAGGTAGTAACACCTAAACTTAACGGAAGTATTCTTCCGGGCGTAACAAGGGATTCCGTACTTCACCTCTGCAGAGAGTGGGGATATGAAGTTGAAGAAAGACTTATTGCGGTTGATGAGTTATATGATGCAGCAAAGTCAGGTGCTCTTGAAGAGGTATTCGGTTCAGGTACGGCAGCAGTTATATCACCTGTCGGAGAACTCAGATTTGAAGATCAGGTAATTCAGATTAACGGCGGTAAGATTGGCGAGTTAAGCCAGAAGCTTTATGATACCATAACAGGTATTCAGCTTGGCAGGATTAAGGATGAGTACGGCTGGAGCGTTGAGGTTAAGTAATTTCAGCAATAACGTGTATTTAATGGAGCTGCGGTGAATGGTATAAGCCGTAGCTCTTTTTTATGATTTCACGGGAATATTGGTAAATTTTGTGACGATAGTCCCATTTTGAATCATTTTACAGCCTCATAAAGTGTACCGTAAGTTTCGCAATTTCTTAAAATATTAAACACATTTTTATCACAAATCGTTGTTAGAATGACAGCATAAATCAGTTGATAAATCTGAAAGGAGTTTTTGCTATGAATGAAGATAACAATTATATGAATAATGATGAATATAGTACGCAATACAGTACAGAATACAGTAATTATTCTATGGAGCCTAAGAAAAAGAAAAATCATGTTTTCGCAAAAACGGTAGGATGTGCACTGGCATTTGGACTTATAGCAGGAATTGTGGTATTTGCGGTAAATTATCTCGGAAATAAGGCATTTCCTGTCAATGACACCGGTTATACGACTGTCAAAGGCGGAGATGCATCAACCATAAAAACAGCTACTTTGCTCAATCAGCAGTTGAATACACAGACAATCGTTACGGATGTATCAAGTATTGTGGAGTCCTGTATGCCGTCTGTAGTTGCCATTGAAGGAACCGTGACAAAGGAAACCACAGGATTCTATCAGCAGAAATATGAATCACCGGTGGCAGGTTCAGGCATTATAATCGGAAAAAATGACACAGAACTTCTGATAGTTACAAATGCACACGTTGTTGAAGACGTAAATAATCTTAAAGTGACATTTATTGACGGTGCCCAGATTTCAGCTGTTCTTAAGGGTTCAAAGTCGAACAAGGATTTGGCTGTTGTAGCCGTAAAGCTTTCAGATATAAGTCAGGATACAATGGACAGCATAGTAATAGCAGAGATTGGCTCAGCAGAGAATATTAAGGTTGGAGAAGCTGCGATAGCCATAGGAAATGCTTTGGGATACGGACAGTCGGTTACGGTAGGAGTTATAAGTGCACTTAACAGAGAGGTAACAATAGACGGTGTTACTTATAATCTTATTCAGACAGATGCAGCTATCAATCCGGGTAACAGCGGAGGAGCTTTGATTAACGCATATGGTCAGGTTATAGGCATCAATTCGGCGAAACTTTCAGATGAGTCTGTAGAAGGTATGGGATATTCAATTCCTATATCAGATGTTATGGATATAATCGAAGAACTTATGAGCAAAGAAACAAGAGAAGAAGTTGAAGAAAGCAACAGAGGCTTCCTAGGAATAAGCGGAAAAGATATAGATTCTGCTACATCAGCAGCATGGGGATATCCTGAAGGAATATATGTAGGCAAGGTGCAGGAGGGTTCTGCGGCAGAAGAAGCAGGAATAGAATACAGGGATATTATTGTAGGTTTTGACGGAAGCTCAGTAACAACTATGACGGCGTTAAAAAAGAAACTCTCATATTACAGTGCTGGAGAAACTGTTGAAATAGAACTGTACAGATATGTGGACAATGATTATAAGCTTATGACTGTTGAAGTAACTCTTAAATCTTCAACTAATTAATAGATTTACATTTCATTCCCCCTCTAAAGGATGACCGGCATAACTGCCGGTCATTCTTTATGTTGCAATAAGCTGCACTTTAATGTTATAATGTACGAAAAAGCGAAATGAGAACGGCGAAATGTGCTTTTAAACTGCTAAAAGCGAAAGAGAGAATATCGCGGAAATGTGAGGAAATTATGGCAGACGAAAAGAATAACAATACGGATAATGATGATAAATACGAAAAGATATGTTACATATGCAGGCGTCCGGAGAGTAAAGCAGGAAAGATGATAACGCTTGCCGGCAATATGTGTGTATGTCCTGACTGTATGCAAAGGACATTTGATTCCATGGGGCAGATTGATATGTCTGATATGACAAAGTTTACCAATATGCCATTTGCTTTTATGGATATGGGTAATGTTAATCAGGAGATACCAAAAAAGCAGCGCGTCAAGAAAAAAGAAGAAAAGGCAGAGGAAGCAGAACCGTTTGATATTAAAAAGATACCCGCACCTCATGTGATAAAGGCACAGCTTGATGATTATGTGGTGGGTCAGGAGTATGCCAAAAAGGTTATGTCTGTAGCCGTATATAATCATTATAAAAGAGTGGCGGCAAATATGGAACCTGACGGTGTAGAAATCGAAAAGTCAAATATGCTTATGATAGGACCGACGGGAAGCGGAAAGACATATCTTGTAAAGACATTGGCGAAGCTTCTTGACGTACCTCTTGCGATTACGGATGCCACATCTCTTACGGAAGCAGGCTATATCGGAGATGACATAGAAAGCGTCGTATCTAAGCTTCTTGCGGCTGCGGACAATGATATAGAAAAGGCACAGCATGGAATTATTTTTATAGATGAAATAGATAAGCTGGCTAAAAAGAGAAATGCAAATACCAGAGATGTAAGCGGTGAAGCCGTTCAGCAGGGACTTCTTAAACTTCTTGAAGGAAGCGAAGTGGAAGTGCCTGTAGGTTCTAACAGCAAGAATGCCATGGTTCCCCTTGTTACGGTAGATACAAGCAATATACTGTTTATCTGCGGCGGAGCATTTCCGGATCTTGAGGATATAATAAAGCAGCGAATAAATAAAGAGGCGTCGATAGGATTCAGGGCTGACCTTAAGGATAAATATGACAATGATAATACCGTTCTCAGTAAGGTTGCGGTGGAGGATTTAAAAAATTTCGGCATGATACCTGAATTTATAGGACGTCTTCCGATAATATTTACACTTGATGCCATGACTGAGGACATGCTCGTAAAGGTGCTTGAAAAGCCTAAAAATGCCATTATTAAGCAGTATCAGAAGCTGCTTGCAATGGATGAAGTAGACCTTAAATTCGATGAAGGTGCACTTCGTGAAATAGCTAAAAGGGCTATGGAAAAGAAGACGGGTGCGAGAGCATTGAGATCCATCATCGAAGAATTTATGCTTGAGATTATGTATGAGATTCCAAAGGACAGCAATATAGGACGTGTGACCATAACGGAGGACTATATCAATAAAAAGGGCGGACCTGTTATTGATATGAGAGGCGTTATCAGTCTGGAGGATAAAGAAGTATAGATTTGTAAAATCAAAGCGTTTTATAAGTATCTTAACTAAAAAATGAAAGTATTGAACTTCCCCGTTTTGTGACAGGGAAGTTCTTTTTGAATACGGATTTATTCTGTTACAGGTGCCACAAAGTTTTCAATGGCATTTATCATCTTCGGATGTCGTATTACAAAATGAATCACAGGCGTCTTGACCTTTGATATCATTACATATTTTCCTTCAAGTATGTGTATCTGAATGTTGCGGAAGGTCTGTGCGGCATAAGTATTTATTGTATAATTCGGATGATTGTCTGCAAATTCGTTTGTGAATTTAATATGTGTAAGATACTCGTCGTAAGTATAGGGAATATCTGCTTCAAAAAATGTACCTGCAATGGACAGATTGACCGGATGCCTTTCAAATTCCTCTTTAGACAATATTGTCATTTCGTCAAGAATTGTGTTGTCTTTAAGGATTGTTTCCGCAATTTCTTTCTGACGCCTTGAAAATGCCTGTATTTTATTTTTGACCTCATCGGACAGCCGGGTATGGCTTAACAGCTGGTCCAGAAGTTCTTCAGAAATGGTATACATAGGCGGTGATGATAAAATGTTTCGCCGTTTTCCTGTTTCTTTGACATCAGCCAGTAAAAATGCCTGAAAAATATTTTCACTTGATGCGTTAAAAATTTCCATTAGGGGTTGGGCTTTTGAAAGCAAATCAGAAGCTTTTTGTTTGTAGTACGCAACCTCCTCTTTATTTGTAGTCAAATAGTATTTTCCGTTTTTGTGATGTCCGTTTATACATTCTCCTGTCAGTGCAACTGTACCGGAAACATAATTAAAATGGTGATAAATGTTTGTGGATATATTTGGGAGGTGGTACGGCGATACCTGACCGGTCATGTAAATAGGAATCCAGCTCTCCAATCCCAGCATCATCTCGTGAAAAGGTCTGTCAATATTATGTATTATATTGAGATGTAAGCCCTTCTTAAGTGACATGGCAATGGCAAACATCCATTTTTTGTTAAAATCCATATCCTTTGCCATATCTTCCATCGGCATATCACTGCACATAAAAATAGGTTCCTGTGATTTGGAAAGAACAGTGGATTTAAAAAAGTCAAGCTCTCCCTTACGCATTTCCTCTATGCCATAATAAGTTTTTGAGGTATGAATACGAAACGGTATGGATGGAACCTTCAACTCGTCAAAATGTATTGCTCTGATATACTCATTCAGATTAAATTCATCCAGCGTTTTCAGGAAATTTTCCATATAGCCTGCAGTTTTTTCGGATGAGCCTGAATACAGCCATTTTCTCAAATGCGATATGTAATCATTATTGTCCAGAAGCTGTTCGGCTTTGCATTCAATCAGTACGGACACCTTTTCCTTGTCAGATATACTGTTGTGATGTACAGCAATGAATTGACAAAAGCTGTCGCAAAAAGCATTCAAATCATTTGGACGTCTTTGACCGCTGCGGACGCGGTACAGATAAGAGAGGTCAAAATTAGTAGCCGTAGACAGCACTTTCATATTGATTCCCAGTGTCGTAATTAATGTATCATAGTTTACGACAAAATTTTCGTAGTCATCATTCTTCTGGTTCAAAGAACAACGTAATGAAGAAAGTATATCGGTTTCTTTGAAATCGTTAATACATTTATCTTTGGCAATTACGGCAATACCGGAAACAAGCTTCTGTAATTGTTCGCCGTCAGCTACAGGTTCTCTTTCTCCCGTACGGTATCGGCTTATTACAGCACCTGATAGGCCGGAAGCCTGTGAAAGCTCTTTTGAGGTGCAGCCAAGTTTTTCGATGTATTCATTTAAAAGTTCATTGAATTTCATAAAGTGTCCTTCTTTACATATATTTATGGAATATATTATACATTTAAAACAGACATATATCAACAAAATGTTACCAATATTGACAAATGCCATATGCGGTAACATGCTAAAAATGGATGATGTCTATGATAAAATGGACACATAAATAAATCAAGCATACATATGTATGCAGACAGAAAAACGGAGATGAAGCCTATGGAGAAAAAAAGTGAGAAAAGAAACAGTCTGATAAAAATGCTTGTATATGCAGTTATTTTTATTGTTATAACAGTTGTGGGATTTGCAACTAAACTGATTGATGTTAAAGAAATATCGTCAATAATTTCGGTTAACGGCAAGTCATTATTAAAGCTTATATCAATGATATTTGGCGTACTTTTTATTGAAAACGTAATTGTCTTTGTACTTGGAATTTTTAAACCGAAAAGTCACAGAGTACGTTCGGTATTGTCTCTGATATCAAGTATGACAAAATATGTGGCATTTATATTTATACTTTGCTGGGGTCTTAAAATTATAGGAGTAAATATTACAGCCATTATTGCCAGTGTGGGAATTTTGGCATTGATTGTAGGCTTTAGTGCAGAAAGCCTGATTGCAGATATTGTTACTGGAACATTTATGCTTCTTGAGAATCAGTATAACGTGGGAGACATTGTCGAGGTAAACGGATTCCGCGGAACGGTTACATCTATCGGCATAAGGACTACATGCATTACGGATACGGGAGATAATGTTAAGATTATCAATAACTCAGAGATGAAAAACATTCTGAACCGTTCAGACAAATATTCAAGAGCAGTCTCAGATATAAGCATTCCTTATGAGACGGATATTGAAAAGCTCGAAAAAGAGCTTCCGAAGCTTTTGGAAGAGATATATAATGCACATACGGACATAATGAAAAAAGCGCCGCAGTATCTCGGAGTTCAGGCACTTGAGGCATCAGGAGTACTTCTTCGTTTTGTGGTAGAAGTGTCTGAGAAAAATATATATTCCGTAACAAGAACACTTAATCATGATTTATTGCTTGGTTTCAGAAAACTTGGGGTAGAGTGTCCGTTCCCACAGCTTGACGTACACAGCAAGTAATTTTAGTGCCTATGAAAAATAATGATTTAGAATACAATATGAGTAATGAGTATACACCGCTTCCCGATGAATATCTGCAGGGTGGTGGAAATGTAGTGATTAAAAATGCTAAAAGCAAAAAGAAATCGCTTAGAAAAATGCTTTATATGGTGACTGCATTTTCATTTATGTCATACTCAATAATAACTTCTGATATCTTGGATACATCGGCGTCATCCGGAAATAACGGTCAGTCGCATACTTCGGAAAATCTGGTAAAACCTTCAGATACCCCGGTGAAACCTTCAGATACCTCGGACAATGTGCAGATACAAAAGCTGCCTGTATATCCGATAGAGGACTACACTTCATTTCTTACTGTTTATAATGACAGTTATGATTTTGAGAATAATTTGGAAAACACGGTTCTTGCAAATTCAATTATTTTTGATAGAAATATTGCCGAAGGGTATGACTATTCGATGCCCGATTATAAGCCACAGGAGCATTTCATATTTATGGGATGGGTCGTTTATTATGACACTGATTATGAAACAGGTCCCAGAGTCGGAATGCTTGGCGATGCCTTGACGCTAGCAGATATGTGTTATATTAAGCCGGGAGCAGACGGAAGCCGTTCTATTCAAATTCATGCAGCATGGAGATATGACGGAACAAGCAATATGCCTTTTATTCTTACACTTGATGCAAACGGAGGAAGCATTGAGAACAAAACGTCTGTAACGTATGACGCAGTAGGACCTCTGTGGTCAGGAGCTAATGTATATCTTTGTGCATATCCGGTGCCTGTTCGCGAAGGTTATACATTTGCAGGCTGGTATGCCACTCCTGATTTAAGCCAAAAACCGGTATCGGTATTGCAATCCCCTGTATTTTTTAACGAGAAAGTTGGGGAAGACGGCAGTGTAAGCATAGACTGGAGTTCTCCGAAACCGCTTACGCTTTATGCAGGATGGGTTAAAAATCAATAAATATAAATTGCAAGTATTGAACTTCCCCGTTAAATTTAAGAGGGGAAGTTCATTTTTGCAGTGGCACCTTTTGGTGCTATCATAAATAATTATTTTTTTGTGCAGCATCCTTTGTCTATTGCAGGATTAAATGCATAGAAATTCTTGCTGTCAAGACTTTCCTGTGTTATTCTCAGAGCTTCACCGAAACGTTGGAAATGAACGATTTCTCTGGCACGTAGGAATCTGAGAGGTTCTGCGACCTCGGAATCCTTAATCACACGAAGCAGATTGTCATAGGTGGTGCGTGCCTTTTGCTCTGCTGCCAAATTTTCGGTAAGGTCCGTAATAGGGTCACCCTTTGACTGGAACTGGCAGGCGTTATTCGGAACGCCACCCGCCGCCTGCGGCCATAGCGCAAGAGTATGGTCTATATAGTAAGGCGCAAAGCCTGACTCTTCAATTTCTTTCGGAGTAAGGTTTTTGGTGAGCTGATAAACCATGGCACATATCATCTCCATGTGTGCAAGCTCCTCTGTACCTATATCAGTCAAAAGACCGGCACATTCTTTTTTGGGCATGGTGTACCGCTGTGCAAGATATCGCATGGCAGCATTCGCTTCTCCGTCAGGACCGCCATACTGACTTATTATTAGCTGCGCCATTTTGGGGTCAGTTCTTGTTATATTTACAGGAAATTGCAATCTTTTTTCATAATTCCACATAGTTTAGACCTCCCTTTCCCATGGAAGTCTTTGCTCTATCCATGTGAACCTGTTTTCACTTAACACCTCTGTCATATTCAGAGGACCATATTTCATGGCATACAGTTTTCTGTATTCTAAGTATTTGTCACGAACTTCGTTGTAGTATGCAAGCGCTTCCGTATCATCAGGATGCGTGTCAAGGAAAAGTGCAACATCCACTACTGCGAAGCCGTATTCATAAATCTTTTGCCGTAAATCTCTACAATCAGAAGAATTCATAAATTACCTCCTTTACAATTAACAGTTGAACGGCTTATCAAGTTCCTCAAAGATGGTTCCTGCCATAAAGCCTTTTTCAATACAATAAATATCCCTGAAGCACTGCCATGGTACATATGCCATAGCTATAGGCATGTGTTCGTGCATACCTCTTTTATCAGATAGAAAGGAAGGGTTGCGTGGAGAACCTTTCATATGCTCAGAATGGCTGTCGTGACAATCGCAGCTTTTGCTTTCGGTTAAAGGACAGGAACCACAGCCACAGCTTTCCTTATTTGGTATATTGGTGCATGAATTATATGCGTTGTTGAAACGGTACATATTGTTGTAGTTTTTATGCATATCTAACCTCACATTTCTATATTCATTACATAATATGTCGGAAAGTGATTTGTGTTACGAATACAATGTGAATGAGTTAGTTAATATTGTCAACTTATTTTTAAAAACGGGTTGACAAAAAGAGGCAAATTTATTATACTGATTTTGTACTAGGAAAATAATAAAAAGCAAATGGAGAAACATATGAAAAAAACAACTGCAATGCAATTAACTACTATGGGACTTATGACGGCTCTTATGTGTGTGCTGGCTCCGCTGTCAATACAGCTTCCCGGACTTGTACCTATATCACTCGGAAGTTTTATTGTATATCTTACGGTATACATAGTGGGACTTGAGTATGCTGCCGTAAGTAATGTTGTGTACATACTTCTTGGAGCATTTGGCCTGCCTGTATTTTCGGGATATGTGGGAGGTCTCGCAAAACTTACCGGTCCTACAGGAGGATATATCATAGGCTTTATAGCCGTTACGATAGTGTGCGGAATAGCACTTAAGGTATTTAAGGGAAATATCGTGGCGTTTTTCGCAGCCATGGTAGTGGGTACGGCATTACTGTATCTTTTGGGTACTTTATGGTTTATGCATGTTATGGGAACAGGTCTTCAGGCATCTCTTACAGCCTGCGTATATCCGTTTATTCCTTTTGATCTTGTGAAAATGGTTATCGTGTGTATATTGGGACCTGCCGTAAGAATACCGCTTGTAAAAGCAGGACTTTTAAAGAGCTACAAAACTAATTAAGAATTGGACTTCATCGGGTAGACATGAGGTTATGATAAGGTGCCAAGGCGTATTGCTAATATCCTTATGACACAAAAACTGCCGTATCGGAATTTAACCCTGTACGGCAGTTTTTATATTAACGGTGTTGATATTTAAATTATAGGGAAGCACCGCATTTGGTGCAGAATTTGGCACTTGCGTCACAGCTGAAACCGCAGGCAGGACAAACCTTACATCCTTTGGCTTCGTTAATCTGGGATTTAAGCTCATTGATGTTTTTTTCGCATTCTGTAATTTTTTCACAAAGACTCACATAATCTCCGTCAAAAAGTGTGCCTGATTTATATTTGTTATAAATCATTTTTCCGAGGTCGTGATAGCATCGATTCATCTCGTTAGTTTTGTCACTTACTTTATTATTGAGCTTTGTTACCTCTACTACCTCATTTGTCTTGTTGCTTACGGTTTTGGCAACATCTGAAATGGCATTTCCCAAATCTTCAAAAAATGGCATATAATCATCTCCTTGATATGTTAAATGTAATAACACTTTCTGCAAAATATTTTACCACATTTCTGTGTGAAATTCCATAGCAATATAAACTATTTACCTTAAAGAACCGATACAAAAAGTAAGACGTAACTTATAAGTACGATGGTCGGAAAGGAATGTGAGGTAAATATGAGTACAGTATCAACAGCAGGAAGCTACGTTGACAACAGTATGGTTAATTCATCTGCAAAGACAAACGAGGCTTCGGGTACAAAGAAAAGCAAGGTAACAGGTAAGACTATCGGAAATCCTGAACTTAGCGAGAAGGCATCTAAGTATTATGAGGAATTGAAGAAGAAATATTCCAATATGGATTTTATACTTGTCAGCAAGGAAGAAAAAGAAGCAGCACAGGCACAGGCCGGAAGATATGCTAATGCCAACAGAATGGTAGTGCTTATCGACGAAGAAAAGATTGAGCGAATGGCTGAGGACGAGAATTACCGCAAACAGTATGAGGGCATTATAGAAAATGCCGCCAGCGGATTGTCACAGCTTCAAAGCAGCCTTGCAAATTCTTCGGCAAATGTAAAGGCATATGGAATTAAGGTAAATGATAACGGAACGGCTTCTTACTTTGCAGTTATCGACAAATCCTTGGAGGCTCAAAAGCAGCGTATTGAGAAGAAAGCTGAGGATAAGAAGGAAGCCAAAAAGGCAGAGGATAAGAAAGAGAAGAAAGCAAAAGAGGAGGAACGCTTAGAAAAAAGGCGTGCCGACAGTAAGAACAGTGATAAGATTGATTCGGAAACAACCACTGTCACGGCTTCATCCATAGAAGAACTGATTAAAAAGATAAATGATTCAGTGTATTCAAGTATGAGCGATAATGTTCAGACTGAGGAGGAACTGCAGTTGGGTCGGCATATCGACTTCAAAATGTAGCATCACACAATATTAAAACAGGATTTAATCACACAAAAAGGCTTTGATGTTTTTCATCAGAGCCTTTTTAGGTAGGACAGGCATGTGAGAGATAACACACAGTCAGTGCAAAATACATAGAATGTAGCAAAAAGTTTTGAGGGAAATATGGACTTTTTATCCTGTGAAAATATTATTACTTCCGAAGATTACTGGGATATGATAATAAAACGCAAAAATTATGCTGATGATGCAGAACCGCCATGCTTTCAGAATGTAAATTCAGAGTGGCGTATAGAGTACAGGGAACGTATAGAAGGAAGAAGACTGTCTTTCAGTGAATACGGTTATTTTACCATACCGAAGCTTTATGGACTTATGGATACTACGGCAATGGACGCTACGGGTATAACAAGAGTACAGACACAGCCCACTCTGGCACTTTTTGGCGAAAATGTTATGATAGGCATTATAGATACAGGGATAGATTATCGTCATGAGGCATTTATTGACGCGTTCGGAAACAGCCGTATACTTTCCATATGGGATCAGACTATTGAGGGAAATCCGCCTGAGGGTCTTGCCTATGGAAGCGAGTATGGCAATGAGGAAATCACGAGGGCAATAAAAAGTGATAATCCTTATGAAATAGTTCCTTCACGGGATGAGGTAGGACACGGTACGTATGTGGCAGGAACTGCCGCAGGAAGCAGAAATATAAACGGTACATTTACGGGAGTGGCACCGAAAAGCAGCATTGTAGTGGTGAAACTCAAGGAAGCAAAGCAGTATCTGAGAGATTTTTACATTATCGAAAAAAATGCCCACGCATATGCGGAGAACGATATTATGCTGGGTGTGAAATATATAAGGAATATGATGGTTAAATACGCTATGCCGATGGTACTTTGTATAGGACTTGGAACAAGCAATACAGGCCACACAGGAGACAGTCCCTTAGGCGATACGCTAGAAATGCTCGCGAGGGAGGACGGTGTGGCTGTGGTGTGCGCCATGGGAAATGAGGGAAATGAGAGGCATCATTTTTATGGGACATATGAGTACAACAATGTAAACAGTGTGGAAATACGTGTGGGTGACAATGAACCCGGATTTTGTCTTGAAATGTGGTCTGATTATCCGGATAAATATTCTCTTAACATCATTTCACCTTTAGGAAACAGAATTCCAATCAGTTCCATTCTGTTGGGACAGACCAGAAAATATACGTTTACACTTGAAAACACGGTGGTGTATGTGGACTATTCCCTTGTAGAAACCTTATCAGGAAGGGAACTGATAGTAATGCTTTTTGAAAATCCAACTCCGGGAATATGGCAGCTTGAAGTAACTGGAGAAATTGTGGTAAACGGAGTGTATAACCTGTGGCTGCCGATAAGCGAATTTCTTTCTGCGGACACATTTTTTGTAAGCTCCGACCCCAATATAACGCTTACTTCACCGGCTGATGTTCCAAACGTGATATCGGTAGGAGGATACAATCACAATCTTGGCATATTTTATCTTAATTCGGGAAGAGGCTTTACGGCAAGCAATGTCATTAAACCTGATGTGGTAGCACCAAGCGTATCCGTGTACTGTCCTTTATCCGGGCTTAATAATGAATACGGTTATCGCACGGGAACAAGCATAGGAACAGCCATAGCAGCCGGAAGTGCAGCATTGATGCTTGAATGGGGAATCGTAAGAGGAAATCTGAAATCTATGAATACCAGGGATATAAAAGGATACATGATAAGGGGTGCCAGACGAAGCAAAGGAAGAGTGTATCCTTCACCGGAATTTGGCTATGGCGAGCTTGATGTTTACAATATATTTCTTGAAATATAAGCTAAAATGTTATATATTACTAATTATTAAGGCATTATTTTTTGCAGAGAACAAATAGGTTTTTCTATGTGAAAAATCATAAGAAAGGCAGACTATGGACAAAAAGCAGACTAAAAACATTTTACTTATTATAACGTACACACTCTTGCTGACCTTCATACTGTTCCAGCATACGAAGGTTGTTATGATAGGAAAGTATATAATATCGGTTATATTTCCGTTTATAGTCGGAGGATGTATTGCGTTTATATTGAGCGTTCCTTTGAATTGTATTGAAAGAAAGCTTTTTTCAAAAGCTAAATCTAAATTTATGCTGAAGGCAAAGAGACCGTTGTCCATACTTATAACGCTTGTGGCAGTGGTTGGCGTAATAGGAGTTGTGTTATTTCTTGTCATACCTGAGATAGGAAGAACAATATCAATACTTATAGATAGCCTGTCGGTATTCCCGGAGAAAGTGCTTAAGTTTCTTGATGAGAAAAATATAGATATGCCTATGTTGGAGAAATACATTAAAGAGATAGATATAGACTGGGCAGGCGTCATTAAAAATATGGTTAATTTTGCAAAGAACGGTATCGGAAGCGTATTTTCTTCAACCTTCGGATTTATAACCTCTGTAATCAGCAAGGTTACAAGCGGTTTTATCGGATTCGTATTTGCAATATATGTGCTGAGTCAGAAGGAAAAGCTTGCCGGTCAGGGAAAAAGAGTGCTCTATGTATTGTTTAAAGAAAATGTGGCTTCAAAAATAATTTCCGTACTGCAAAGGACACGTGATACATTTGCCAGCTTTATTACGGGACAGTGTATAGAAGCCATTATTCTTGGAACTATGTTCTTTGTAACATTGAGTATTATAAGGTTTAACTATGCACTGCTGATAGGCGTGCTGATAGCGGTAACGGCTCTTGTCCCGATATTCGGAGCTTTTGTGGGATGCGCCGTGGGAACATTCCTGCTGTTGGTGGAAAACCCTGTCCAGGCATTGTGGTTCCTGATTATATTCCAGGTGTTACAGCAGATAGAAGGAAATCTTATATATCCTCATGTGGTAGGCGGTTCTATCGGACTTCCGTCAATATGGGTGCTGGTGGCTGTCACTGTGGGTGGAAATCTGTTTGGAATAGCGGGTATGCTTTTCTTTATTCCACTGTCTTCGGTACTTTATTCATTTTTTAGGGAGTTTGTGTCAGGCAGGGAAAAGACGAAATCAGAAGCTCTTATAAAAGAAAAAGTATCGGATGCTCCTCCCGGGGATGAACCTTTGGAAGAATCAGATACAAAATAAATATTAAAAGCATTTAAAACAGAAGCCTTGACTAGACGTCAAGGCTTAATCTTTGTTCATACTCGTCAAATATGTAGTCAAATATCGGTGAAAGGCCTACAAACTGGCAGCCGTATCTGTTCAGGGAAGGGTCGTTTGCATCAGCGTTGCAACGTATAATTTCCACAACACAATATATGGTAGAATCCGGTGCTCCGAAATTCAGGCAGGCATTGAAATAGTAATGAAGAGGAAAACGGGCAGAGGATTTAAAGCCGATGCCTGATTTTGAAACGTCTGTCACCACGATAGGTGCATTTACATTTTGTATCTGAACGTTATCCTGCTTAAACAGCGATGATACATGAAGCTCTAATGAAATAGGAAATCTTTTGTGTTTTCTTTGTTCTATCATTTACGGCACTCCATTCTTGAAATTTTTGATAAGTCTATCATACAACAAATATGTATTTTATTCAATTAAAACTTGCGATAAAGAATAAATGGTTGATTTTAGCAGTTGTTTGTTATATAATTCTTGTGTTAGTTTTTCAACTATATATTTTAAACGAAAAGGAAAGGTGCAGAGCATGGAAGAATTTAAGCTATTGTATGAAGGAAAGGTCAGAGAGGTATACGATATTGGCGACAGTCTTGTAATAGCTGCCACAGACCGTATTTCAGCATTTGATCATATTTTGAAGAACAAGATTACGGATAAAGGTGCCATACTTACACAGATGTCTAAGTTTTGGTTTGACTTTACTAAGGATGTTGTTCCTAATCATATGATTTCGGTAGATGTGTGTGATATGCCAGAGTTTTTCCAGCAGGAGCGTTTTAAGGGAAACAGTATGATGTGTAAGAAGCTTACCATGCTCCCTATAGAGTGCATCGTAAGAGGATATATAACAGGAAGCGGATGGGCAAGCTACAAGGAGACAGGTACGGTCTGCGGAATAAAGCTTCCTGAGGGACTTAAGGAGTCAGAGAAGCTTGCCGAGCCTATATATACGCCAAGCACTAAGGCTGAGATAGGCGACCATGATGAGAATATTTCATTTGAGCAGAGCATTGATGTGTTGGAGAAGAAGTTCCCGGGAAAGGGACTTGAGTATGCAACAAAGCTTAAGGATTACACCATTGCACTTTATAAGAAATGTGCGGAGTATGCACTCAGCAAGGGCATCATCATTGCAGATACAAAGTTTGAATTTGGACTTGACGAGAATGGTGAGATGGTTATCGGTGATGAGATGCTTACACCTGACAGCTCACGTTTCTGGCCGCTTGAAGGATATGAGACAGGAAAGGGTCAGCCTTCATTTGACAAGCAGTATGTAAGAGACTGGCTTAAGGCTAATCCTGACAGCGATTATCTGCTCCCTGATGATGTTATTGAGCAGACAGTCAACAAGTATAAGGAAGCATACCTGTTATTGACAGGAAAAGAATTTACAAGATAATATTCGGAGGTACGATAATGTACGATAGATACCAGACACCGCTTGCAGAAAGATATGCAAGCAAAGAGATGCAATACATTTTCTCTCCTGACAAGAAATTTAAGACATGGAGAAAGCTTTGGATTGCTCTGGCAGAGGCAGAGAAGGAATTGGGACTTGATATTACCGACGAGCAGATAGAAGAACTTAAAGCTCACGCAGAGGATATCAACTATGAGGTGGCTAAAGAGAGAGAAGCCATAGTACGACATGATGTTATGTCACATGTATATGCTTACGGTGTTCAGTGCCCTAAGGCAAAGGGAATAATACACCTGGGTGCAACTTCATGCTATGTCGGAGATAACACAGACCTCATTATTATGACGGAGGCACTTAAGCTTGTGAGAAAAAAGCTTATATGTGTTATAGCCCAGCTTGCAAAGTTTGCGGACAAGTATAAGGATCTCCCTACTCTTGCATTTACTCATTTCCAGCCGGCACAGCCTACAAGCGTCGGAAAGAGAGCAACTTTATGGATTAATGAATTTATGCTTGATCTTGAGGATCTTGACCATCTGCTTTCTACGATGAAGCTTCTCGGTTCTAAGGGAACGACAGGCACTCAGGCAAGCTTTTTGGAACTTTTTAACGGCGACCATGAAAAGATTAGAAAAATAGATAAGATGATTGCCAACAAGATGGGCTTTGAGGACGTATATCCCGTGTCGGGACAGACATATTCGAGAAAAGTTGATACAAGAGTTCTCAATGTACTTGCAGGAATAGCTGCAAGCGCCCACAAGTTTTCAAATGATATCAGACTTTTACAGCATTTAAAAGAAGTTGAGGAGCCGTTTGAGAAAGGTCAGATTGGATCGTCTGCAATGGCATACAAGAGAAATCCTATGAGAAGTGAAAGAATTGCTTCACTTGCGGATTATGTGATATGTGACGCTCTTAATCCTGCGATAGTATCGTCAACACAGTGGTTCGAGAGAACACTTGACGATTCCGCAAACAAGAGACTCTCTGTTCCTGAAGGATTTCTTGCAGTTGACGGAATACTCGACCTTTGCATTAACGTAACAGACGGACTGAAGGTATACGACAAGGTTATCACAAAAAGGCTTATGTCGGAGCTTCCTTTTATGGCGACAGAGAATATTATGATGGACGCTGTTAAGGCGGGAGGCGACAGGCAGGAGCTGCACGAGAAAATCAGAGAGCTGTCTATGATAGCCGGAAAGAACGTGAAGGAAGAAGGCCTTGACAATAATCTGTTAGAGCTTATTGCCAATGAACCGATGTTCAATGTTACATTGGAGGAACTTCAGAAAAATCTGGATCCTGCGAAATATATCGGACGTTCCAAGGAGCAGGTTAGCGAGTATCTTGAAGAAGTGGTTAATCCGATACTTAAAGATAATGCAGACTGCTTACAGATGACTGCCGAGATAAATGTATAACTGATATTATAAGAGAACCGATTACTTTCAATCGGTTCTTTTTAAATACCGGGACGTGGCATTTTTTAAAGAAAAGATTGAATTATGGTAATAATATGGTATAATACCATTGGAAGGTTTTGCGTAAAGCGTGAAACAGCTCACGCATTCTGCTTACCTAATATGATAAAATGGAGGAAATACAATGGTAAAAGCTATTGTAGGCGCCAACTGGGGCGACGAAGGAAAAGGAAAGATAACGGATATGCTTGCAGAGCAGTCTGATATTATTGTAAGATACCAGGGCGGAAGCAACGCAGGACATACTATCATAAATGATTATGGCAAATTTGCATTACATTTACTACCATCAGGTGTGTTTTACAATCATACAACGAGTGTAATCGCAAACGGTGTGGCGCTCAATATACCGTATCTTATAAAGGAGCTTAACTCTCTGAAGGAGAGAAATGTTCCGGAGCCTAAGATTCTTGTGTCAGACAGAGCACAGATTCTTATGCCTTATCATGTAGATTTTGACGCATACGAGGAGGAAAGACTCGGAGGAAAATCTTTCGGTTCTACAAAATCAGGTATTGCACCTTTTTATTCAGACAAGTATGCTAAGATTGGTTTTCAGGTAAGCGAACTCTTTGATGAGACTTCCCTGCGTGAGAAGGTAGACAGGGTAGTGGCATACAAGAACATTTTGCTGGAGCATTTGTATCACAAGCCTCTTCTTAACGCTGATGAGATTTTTGAGCTTATGCTTTCATACAGAGAAATGATTAAGCCTTATGTAGCTGATGTTTCCAAGTTCCTTAACGAGGCTATAAAAGAAGGAAAGAACATTCTCTTTGAAGGACAGTTAGGAGCTTTAAAGGATACTGATCACGGTATATATCCTATGGTTACATCTTCATCAACTCTTGCTTCATATGCAGCAGTGGGTGCAGGAATTCCTGCAAGGGAGATTAAGGATGTCATTACGGTTGTCAAGGCGTACTCTTCGGCAGTAGGAGCAGGAGCTTTCGTAAGCGAGATATTCGGTGATGAAGCAGACGAGCTCAGAAGGCGTGGCGGTGACGGCGGAGAATTCGGAGCAACTACCGGAAGACCTAGAAGAATGGGATGGTTTGATGCCGTGGCTACCAGGTACGGATGTAAGATGCAGGGTGCTACTGAGGTTGCGCTTACTGTGCTTGATGTACTCGGATACCTTGATGAGATACCTATGTGTGTAGGATATGAGATTGACGGAGAGGTTACAACTGATTTCCCTACTACATATAAGCTTGAAAAAGCTAAGCCGGTTCTTAAGACTATGCCGGGATGGAAGTGTGATATAAGAGGAATCACTAAGTATGAAGACCTTCCTGAAAATTGCAGGAATTATATTGAGGAAATAGAGCGACTTATAGAAACACCTATAACAATGGTATCTAACGGTCCTAAGAGAAGCGACATTATATACAGAAACAAATAGTCAGAAAGAGGTAGGCATATGGAATTTGGCAAGTATTTTGATCATACGATACTTTCTCCGGATGCTACTGCTGATGATGTGGACAGAATATGTGCAGAAGCAAAGGAATATAACTTTGCTTCTGTTTGCGTTAACAGCACATTTACGTCACAGGTGGCACATAATTTAACAGGAACGGGAATAAGCACGTGCGTGGTAGTAGGCTTTCCGCTCGGGGCATCTGACAGTGACAGCAAGGCTTATGAAACAAAAAAAGCCGTAGAAAACGGCGCTGACGAGATAGATATGGTAATAAATATAGGAGCACTAAAAGGCGGAGAATATGATAAGGTGCTTGAAGACATAAAAAAAGTGCGTTCGGCATGCGAAGGAAAAGTGCTTAAGGTTATTATAGAAACCTGTCTTCTGACTGATTTGGAAAAGGTAAAGGCATGCGAACTTGCCGTGGAAGCGAAGGCAGATTTTGTAAAGACATCCACGGGATTTTCCAAGGGAGGCGCTATAGCGGCTGACGTTGCACTTATGAAGCGTGTTGTAGACGGTAAAGCACTTGTCAAGGCGTCAGGCGGAATACGAGATTACGCTGTGGCTATGGATATGATAAATGCGGGAGCCGACAGGCTGGGTACAAGCAGGACGGTAGATATCGTAAAAGGAAAGACATCTTCCGTGTAGATATGCTTTTGGGCTTCCGAAATCATAATGCGTAGTAACGTATCTCTTCACGGACTTTGAATCCAAAGCTTTTGTAGGCTTTGAAGGCGTATACGTTCACACTGTTTACATGGAGTATCACTGAACGGTGTTCAGGAAAATTTTTATAACACATATCGAGAAGAATACGGCACAATCCCTGATGTCTGTATTCTTCTTTTATATATACGTCCCAGATATTTATGATGGAACTTTGCATATAGGTATTAAGATGACCTAATTCTTTTCCGTCTGCATTAAAAAGGGTATAAGCGCTGCCAAATTCTACATGATGTGCCTTAATCCTGTAATCATCAGGATTATATTTTTGAGAAATATAATTTTCAGGTGTCAGCCTCAAAAGATATTCGCTCCAGACATAATTGTGCCTTGAAGCATCCATTGATTTTCCAAGTGTGTATATTGCGTCAGTTTTCGGCAGATGTGACATAAGACGTTTAAAAATGCCATGACCTCTGTATTCGGGATGTGTCAGTCCTGAAATCTCGATATAATCTCCATAGTTTATATATGAGAGAAAGGAAATCAGTTCTTTGTTGACATATTCTGAAATATAGGTAATATCGGTGGCCTTCTTTTCATATATCGGCTTATAGTTATCGTTGTCATAAATATTGCATATTGCCGTGAGTTTAGAAATCTGCTCTGTTAAATGTTTATTTAATTTTTTGGTAATAACCATAACAAACTCCGTTCTGAAGACTTTAAAAAGCCTCTGCATAAAGAGTATCGACATTTGCAGCATAGTGCATTATATCCATGCTAATATTTTATCATAAAAATGCAAATAAATGTTACAAAAATGTTAAATGCATGTTATAATATCCATATATGCATTCAAAGTGACAGGAGAACATTTTAATTATGAATCTTTATGAGGCTGCAAAATTAAGATATTCTAACAGAAAATATCTTATGGAAAATATAGACGCTAAATTGTATAACGATATAGTAGAGCATATCAATTCCATGTTTCCTCTGTTTGAGGATGTGTCTTACAGCATAGACATTATAAATGCACTTGAGGACAGAAAGTATCTGACTAAGCTGGTATGGGTAAATGCACCGTATTACATATGTATTCACTCAACGAATGACAAAAAAGCATTTCTGAATGCCGGATATATACTGGAGAATATAGCTGTATATCTTACGCAGAAGGGCATATCATCCTGCTTTATGGCACTTTTTAAGACAAAGCTTGTGCAGAAGGACGGTATGAGCCCTGTAATAATGTTGGCTTTCGGAAAGGCAAAGGACATACCGTATCGTGAGGATAAATATGCCAAAAGGCTTCCGATGGAAAAATTGGTAAAAGGGTATGATACTGCAGAGGATGTTGTAAAGGGAATGTTGGAATGTGCAAGACTCGCTCCGTCAGGCTATAATGCCCAGCCTTTAAGATATGTTGCCAAAGAGCAGTCCATAGATATTTTTAGTGAAAAAGGCAGTAAAATTGCCATGATAGACGTGGGCATAGCAATAGCCAATATGTTTGTTGTAGCAGAGGAAAAATGGCAGGATGTTCATTTGACACTTAATAATATTAAC
>CAMEJP010000027.1 GCA_945920185.1 uncultured Eubacterium sp.
TTCTCTTCTGCCATCAAAGCTATTTGTGACGCTCCGGCACAAATAGCCGTGTGAACAATCAGCACATCAGTGTGATTGTCCACACTAATCTCCATTTCCATCTAATTTAAAATAGCCCCAAATCAAATGAAATGGGGCTATTTAAGAGAACAGTTCTACCGCCTGGCAATAAAAATGCCTATACTGGTTCAAAACATTTATTCTACGGATACAAGATAATAATATATAGGTTGTCCGCCTGAATGAAGCTCTATATCAATGCTTCCGTACTTTTCTTCAAGCTTAGCAAGAAGTGCATTTGCTGTATCCTCCGTAATCTCGTCACCATAGTATACACTGACAAGCTCTGACTCTTCATCAATAAGCTTATCTATAAGGTCAAGAGTCGTTTCCTCTATATCTTTGGTTACAGAAAGAATTGTCTTATCTCCAAGTCCCATTATATCGCCCTGAGATATAGTCTTATCATCTATCACCGTATCTCTTACGGCATATGTTACCGAACCCGATTTGACGCGCTTCATTTCTTCCGTCATATTACTCTCGTTTGTGAAATTATCAGCCGTTTCGTCGAAGCTAATCATTGCCGTAATACCCTGTGGCACTGTCTTTGACGGAATGACTATAACTGTCTTATCCTCTGTAAGAGAAGCTGCCTGTGATGCCGCAAGAATAATATTTGAATTGTTTGGCAATATAAATATATTCTCTGCATTTATCTTTGAAATGGCGTTAAGGAAATCCTCAGTACTTGGATTCATGGTCTGACCGCCTTCAATTACATAGTCAACGCCCAAGCCCACAAATATCTCGCTCAGTCCGCTTCCCGCAGATACTGCAATAAATCCGAACTTCTTAGGAGGCTCGTTAAAAGTCTTCTCTTCTGAAGAAGCCGTGTTTTCTTCAGTATTATCACTTGGCACATTACTGTCTTCCACACGGTTTTCTGAAACATTGCCTGAAGCTGCCACACCGGTTGTTCCGTTAGCCGCATTTGCCGCAAAAAGCCTCTCATTATGCTCTTCACGCATATTGTCAATCTTCATCTTAGTAAGAGAACCGTAGGTAAGAGCTTTCTGTATTGCAAGACCCGGATCATTTGTATGTACATGTATCTTAACGAGTTCGTCATCAGCCACACATACAATGGAATCACCTATGGACTCTAAATATGCCTTGAATTTAACTTCCTCTTCAATAGGAAATTCCTTCTCAAGCATAATGATAAATTCGGTACAGTATCCAAACTTAATGTCTACATCATCTGTTGATGCCACGCCTGACCTCTTTGGCGAAGTCTCACTCTTAGCTGCCACAGGTGCATCAAATTCAATAACAGGATTTCCCACAAGTGCGTCATACCAGCCTGTAAGGACCACAACAAGACCTTGTCCGCCTGAATCCACCACGCCTGCCTGCTTAAGAACAGGGAGCAAATCCGGTGTCGTGTCAAGAACAGCCTTAGCATGCTCTAACACCTCTTTAAGAAGCACACCTAAATCCGGAGTTGTTTCATATATTTCAAGTGCTTTGTTCGCAGCGCCCTTTGCGACAGTAAGAATCGTTCCTTCCTTTGGCTTCATTACAGCCTTGTAAGCTGTTTCAACAGCTCTTTGAAGTGCTTTTGCAAAAACTTCCGAATTAATTTCCTCGCAAGCTGATATTTCCTTTGTAAAGCCTCTGAAAAGCTGTGAGAGAATAACGCCCGAATTACCTCTTGCGCCTCTTAAGGAGCCGCTTGAAATAGCCTTGGCAAGTGTATCCATTGCAGGTTTTTCAATGGCATTTACCTCATTAGCTGCCGACATAATAGTAAGTGTCATATTTGTTCCTGTATCACCATCCGGAACAGGGAACACGTTAAGTTCATTTATCCATTCCTTATTGAATTCAAGATTCTTTGCGCCTGCCAAAAACATCTTTTTAAATGTATCGGCATTAATTGTATTAATAGACAAAACTAAATCCTCCTTAAAACTGATTAGTCGATTACTCTGACGCCTTCGACAAATATATTGATTTTGTTGACTTCTATACCTGTCAACTCCTCAACCTTATATTTTACATTTTCTACCAGATTATTAGCTATGGTTGCAATACTAAGACCATATGCCACAATTACATGAAAGTCAATGCTTATCTTGTTGTTGCCGTCAATAGTCACATTAACGCCTCTTGTAAGACTATCCACTTTGAGGAGCTTAACAAGACCGTCCTTCATACTAACACCAGCCATACCAACTATACCAAAACATTCAACAGCTGTTGAACCTGCATATTTTTTGATTACGTCGAGATCTATCTGAATCTCGCCGAACTGATTATTCATACGACCTTTCATAGTAAATCCTCCTATATTCAATATTTGTAATCAATAGTACATAGAGTTACCACTCTATTATACCCTCTTTTACCCAAAAAGAAAATGTTTTTTTAAAAAAAATATAATTTGCTTGCATAATCCAAAAATATCTGTTAGAATATCTATTGTTGTGAGTTTGCACATTGGTAAATCTTGTTTATGTGAGATATTTTCCCTGTGCAATGACAAATTTCGTTAAGGAGGTGCAATTATGGCTAAATGTGCTATTTGTGAAAAAGCTGCTCATTTTGGTAATGCTGTGAGCCACTCTCATAGAAGAAGTAACAGAATGTGGAAATCAAATATTAAATCAGTTAAGGTTAACGTAAACGGTGCTGCTAAGAAGATGTATGTTTGTACTTCTTGCTTAAGATCAGGCGCAGTTGAGAGAGCTTAATTATTTACCGCATATAAAGAACAAGGTTATATATACCTTGTTTTTTTGTTGCAATTTTTAATCTTCAAAAAGACTTATCCCCCTTTCAACAGCTGCAAAACAGGTTATATCCCAAAATAAGCAATACGATTATGACAAATACGGCACATGCCACACTGTCAATGAACAACATAATCGACATGCCTATTGCTATCCAGAATAATATAAATCCAATTACCCTTTTCATCATATCTCCACGTATATTTTTTATACTATTATATTAGAAGCAGTTCAAAAGCATTACTTAAACATGTCAATAAAATTTTTCAAAAATAATGCTCACACCTCACGTATAAACGCAATGTGCAAGCATCATATCTTAAAACATATAGAAAATTTCCGTACTACTCATTCTTTACACCGTCAATAGCTGCCGAAACATCGTCATCAACCTTGACACTCTTTACCTTACCTGTAAAGCGGTCTAATATGTCTGGAACCATATCAAGTACCTTTGTGACAGCATCCTGATTTTTGATATTGACTAACTTTGCGTTACCGTTCTGAATAACAATAACGGCACTTGGAGACATCTTTCCGCCGCCGGCATTATTTTTAGAATTGCCTGCAAATGAGCCTGCGCCCACGCCAAAGGATACATCTACCAAAGGCAGGATTATCGTATCATTTACGGTAACCGGCTCACCTATTACGGTCTTTGCCGACAAAAATGAATCCATGCCCTTCAATAAACTTTCCACTGTTGAATTGAATTTTTCCTGTTCTGCCATAAAATAGTCCTCCTATTTAGTAAAGTTATTTAGAAATCTTCTAACGTCTTTGTTCTTATATATCCTATATGCCAGTAAGCATACAAAGAATAGTGTTATCTTGCCCTTTAATCTTGCGTCAGCTTCTAATACATCCTGCGTAAAATCAGGTACAAACTCAAGATTTATATTTGTATATGCCTTTAGTACAGCCACATATCCGATAATGTCAGCTAACTTTGCCGGATCATCCTTGCCATATAGGACATATATTTTATGTTTCTTTGGCATCAGCGCCTTTACAAGGTCTTTGACACATTCCCAGAGATATTTAATCGACTTTCTGTTCGATTCGTCCTTAAGCATATCCGCAAAATGGCTTACTTTTGCGCCTATATCAGTAAATAGGGACTTAATCCTGTTTATAATGTCAATTATCTTATTCCTGACATTAAGAATTTTTGCCCTGATACCGGCAACCTTTTCACGAATTAAATCAATGATGCTTTTCTTAGTCTTTCTGGTATCATCATCCGTTTTACTGTCATCCGTTCTGTCATTATCCGGATTTTCAGTCAGCAGAGTTACTGTTTTACTTTCTTCAGACAATGCTTCATTACAGGTATCCGATGCTTCCAATACTTTTCTAGGCATTTTCATATCTTCCTCATGCCCAATGGTATCTTCTTTTGAATCAGAAGCTTTGGTTTCAACCGTGTTTTCATCTTTGACAGCATTTTCGGATTTGACTTTCTGTTTCTTTGGATAAATTTTTATTCCAAAAACTTTAATATAGAAATCCTTGCCTTCATCCATCAAAAACCTTGCGGTAATAATATGCAATATCCAATGTACCGTAATATTTGCATAGACCTTCTCGTACTTTGATGCCTTGATATCATATCTGATAGGCACAAACAGCACCACCAGAAGCAAAAATATAATCAAGCCAAGTATTGCAAGAATTGTTATTCCTAATATCTTTAATATGGTTAGAATTATATGTAACATTTCTCACATCCTAACTTGTAATCTCATATCCTAAATATTGCCTTATATTAAAGCCGTTGGTTTCTGCATACATTCTGCCTATAATGCTTGCGGCAAGCTCCATAGCCTCATCATTTCCCGAAGCTATTCCCACCACTTCAATATCATGCTTTTTATAGTATGGCTGCAAAAGTGTATTGGCAGAATATATATCGAGGATGTTGCCCGGTGCCGTTGCCAGTGCAAGTACATAAATATCCTTCGCATACTTTCTGTGCTTAAGCTTATATACTATTTTTCTTCTGTTTTCACGTATATTTTCGCTAAAATAAAGATGCTTATAGAATTTCAAAACATTCTCCTCTTAAATTCTTGCCAACGGTCACAATATTTATTCAACGCTTTCAAAAATTTGTTTAATAAGACTTACGCAAGCCCGCCTTTCTGCCACATCATTGCATTGAGAGAGCGAAACATTTATATAAGACTGCAGTTCGTCTATATTCTTAAAGAAATTAGGCAGTGCCGCTATAACATTTGACATAACGGCTCTTCTCACTATAACAGGCATACCTTCAAACAGATTATCCAATTCATTCACAAGCTTTGCAAATGTCTCATCAATATATTCCTCTGTAACAGGCTCCTCACCCGTCTTATCAGACACAAGCTTTATAAATATACTGCTTGAAGTCAGTTTAGCGGCAAGTTCAAGTATTTTGAACTGCTTATCAAGCATAAGGCTGTTTAATATATCATCCTTTTTATAATCATCAATAATAAAATCGCTCGAAGATATAAGAGAATATATCTCTTCCTGCTTACCTTCAATCTCCGTGTATCGCTGCGTTACGATATCTATGTCGAGTTCATCACTCTCTCCCAGTGCATACGCATTGATAAGTGCAATATTATCTTTCAGATTATTAATCTTATTATCATCTTCAAAGGCATATGGCTTTGTCAGGAGTACTACATACAAATCATTTACGAGTTCTTCAAGCATAACATACATATCAGAAATATGTGTAAGCCTGTCTACTGCATATTTAAGCTTATCATGAATTTCATCATATGCTTCTTTTGTAATATCCTTAAACTCAACCTTTGAAATACTGTTGTATATTTCAAAAAGCTCCGGTAAATCTGTTGTAAAGCCCTGAGGCTCATAGAGCATGGAAACTGTACGAAGCATATATACAAACTCGTCCAGACTGTCCCTGTTGCCTTCGCGATAAAGCGTGAAAGCCTCTCTTATTCTCTCATAAAACTTAGCTTTTGTAATTCTTATGGGAAGCTGAGCTATAATCTCACTAATCTTGGCATTTACGGTTTCCTTATCCTTTATGATGTAATGCATTATATCATTTGTGAAACGGTTCTCATAGTATTCACTTGAAAACTCCTCTTCATCAAATCTGTATTCAATACGATTCATCACATATTCATATATCTGAAACTTATCCACATATGAGGTCACTACTTCCATATGCTTTATAATATCATTTCTCACAGTATCCGTCTGCTGTATAAGCACTCCGTCAAACACATCTCCGTCCTGTGCTATACCGCTCTTTATGATACCGTTTATCTTTGAGAAAATCTCTCCGATATAAGTATCTTTCATATCCGATTCCCCGAATACTTCATTTACCGTATAGTAATTCATAGACAGCTTTATCTGTGAAAATTTATTATAAAGGTCAAGCATTCTGCTTGAATACATAGGCAGATTTACTTCCAAATCCTTCTTAGAGCCAAGCTGCTTTGTTATACTTTTTAAATCCTTCACTTTCGCCACCTCTAAAGCACATCATCAAAAATATCAGTGAAGTCAAATGTAGCATAATAATCCTTTGGTGTTTCAGCTCTTCTAATCATCTGAACATCTCCGTTTTCCTTAAGCAAAAGCTCTGCGGAACGAAGCTTTCCGTTATAATTGTATCCCATGGAAAATCCATGTGCTCCTGCGTCATGTATGAAAAGGTAATCTCCCATATCAATTTTCGGAAGCTGTCTGTCTATCGCAAATTTATCATTATTCTCACAAAGCGAACCTGTAACGTCATATGTGTGGTCACATGGTTCATTTTCCTTGCCGAGTACCGTTATATGATGATATGCACCGTACATTGCAGGTCTCATAAGGTTGGCTGCACATGCGTCAACACCTATATACTCCTTGTGAGTATGCTTTTCGTGGATAGCCTTGGTTACAAGTCCGCCATAAGGTCCGAGCATAAATCTTCCAAGTTCTGTGTATATTGCAACATCTCCCATACCGTTTGCGGTAAGGACTTCCTCATATACCTTTCTTACACCTTCACCTATAACAGCTATATCATTTGGCTCAACATCCGGCTTATACGGTATGCCTATACCGCCTGACAGATTGATAAACTTAATGTCACATCCTGTTTCGTTTCTGAGTTCTACCGCAAGTTCAAACAATATCTTTGCCAAAGTAGGATAATAGTCGTTTGTCACCGTATTGCTGGCAAGAAATGCGTGAATGCCGAAATGCTTTGCGCCCTTGCTTTTAAGGATTTTGTATGCCTCTATTATCTGTTCCCTGGTCATTCCGTACTTGGCGTCACCCGGATTATCCATAATTGAATTTGCTATCTGGAAAAATCCTCCCGGATTGAATCGGCAGCTTATCGTTTCAGGAATGCCGCATATTTCCTCAAGAAAATCAATATGTGTAATATCGTCAAGATTGATGGTTGCATTTATGGAAGCAGCATACTCAAAATCCTCTCTTGGAGTATCATTTGAAGAAAACATTATCTCTTCACCCTTAAATCCAAGTGCCTTTGCCATCATAAGCTCCGTATATGATGAACAGTCAACACCGCATCCAAGTTCCTGCAGTATCTTTACAATAAACGGATTTGGAGTAGCTTTTACGGCAAAATATTCACGGTATCCTTTATTCCACGCAAAAGCTTCCTTGAGTCTTTTACAGTTTTCTCTTATGCCCTTCTCATCATAGATGTGAAAAGGCGTCTTATAAGTTTTTGCTATATTTTCAATCTGTTCTTTAGTTACAAATGGTGTCTTACTCATTTCTTTGGCTCCTTAATTATAGATTATCATATAAGCTTTCGTATTGTCTTGCGGAATTATTCCAAGAAAAATCTGCCTGCATGGCTCTGTCCACAATCTTGTTCCATTCACGCTTTCTGTTGTAGTACACGCTCTTTGCATAACGTATCGTGTTGAGCATTTCGTGAGCATTGTAATTAGCAAATGAAAAACCTGTTCCGGTTCCTTCATACTCATTGTATGGCTGTACGGTATCCTTAAGGCCGCCTGTTTCACGCACAATCGGCACTGTTCCGTATCTTAAACTCATAAGCTGGCTGAGTCCACAAGGCTCAAAGAGCGACGGCATAAGGAAAGCGTCACATGAAGCATATATTCTATGCGATAAATCTTCTGAATAATAGATATTCGCAGACACTCTGCTGTTATATTTCCAGTCAAAATGTCTGAACATATTCTCATATCTTTCCTCACCCGTACCGAGAACGACAAGTTGAATATCATCCTGGCTGCACATCTCGTCCATAACATACTGTATAAGATCAAGACCCTTCTGGTCCGTAAGCCTTGATACTATACCTATCATAAATTTGTCTTTATTTACCTCAAGTCCAAGCTGTTCCTGAAGGGCAATCTTATTTTTGTATTTTTCCTTTCGGAAAGTAACCTGATTGTAATTTCTCACAATACGTTTGTCTGTTTCAGGATTATATTCATTATAATCGATACCGTTTACTATGCCTCTGAGACAATTTGACCTTGCCCTCATAAGTCCGTCAAGACCTTCTCCGTAAAACGGAGTCTTAATCTCTTCCGCATAACTCTTACTTACGGTTGTAACAGCATCGGCATATACTATACCGCCCTTAAGATAGTTGGCATCTCCGTATGCTTCCAGCTTGTCAGGTGCAAAGAAATATGATGACAGTCCCGTAATATTCTTAACGCTCTTGACATCCCACACGCCCTGAAACTTAAGGTTATGTATCGTCATAACAGACTTTATGCGTCTGTACATCTCGCCACCGTTAAAACGTTCCTTCAGGTACACAGGAATAAGACCCGTCTGCCAGTCATGACAGTGAATAATATCCGGAACGAAATCAAGCAGCGGAATAACGCACAATGCCGCTTTGCTGAAAAACGCAAATTTTTCAATGTCCTCATATATATTTCCGTATGGCTTGAAGCCCTGGAAATAATACTCATTATCTATGAAATAAAATTTAACACCTTCATACTCCATCTCAAGAAGTCCTACATACTGTGACTTCCAGTTAAAATCCATATAAAAATGTGTTTTATACTGCATTTGATTTCTGAAATGTTCAGGAATACAAAGATACTTAGGAATAATAACTCTCACATCATACTTCTCTTTATCAAAATATTTAGGAAGAGAACCTACAACATCGGCAAGACCGCCTGTTTTTATGAATGGCACTGCCTCCGAAGCAATAAACAGAATATTCTTCATCATAATACCTCCATGTGCATCATTATATCTAAGTATACATTATTTTACCAAATATGTCAAAGAATTTACATCTCATATCTCAGCCTTATTTTATCGGCAATCAGTGCTATAAATTCTGAATTTGTAGGCTTTCCCTTTTTGTTGTTTACGGTATATTTAAAAAGCTCATCAATGGTTTCAAGCTTGCCCCTGCAAAACGCCACCTCAATGGCATGTCTTATAGCCCTCTCCACTCTGCTTGGAGTAGTGTTGTATTTTTTTGCAATAGTCGGATACAATATTTTTGTTATACTGTTAATCATATCCACATCCCTGACAGCTAAAATTATCGCATCCCTCAGATAATGATAGCCCTTAATATGTGCCGGTATTCCTATATCGTGAATAATGTCCGTAATATCCAGTTGTAACTGGGTATCCGATATCTGAGCAGGCGCCAAGGCAGTGGCAGGCTTGGAAATAATCTTTGGTTTTTTATCCGAATTTTCTATAGATTTTTGTATACTCTTTAGTCTGCTTATTACCGATTTGGCGTCAAACGGTTTCAAAATATAATAGTTGGCTCCGTGAGTGAAGGCGTCCTCTGTAACCTCCTCCTGTCCCACTGCCGTTATGATTATAAATTTCGGCTTTTTCATATTCTCCGAAGCATTTACCCGCTCCATAACAGAAAGACCGTCAAGTTTTGGCATTATCAAATCCAAAAGTACCACATCCGGCGCTTTCTCTTTAATAATTTCGTACACTTTTTCTCCGTCAGTAGCCGTTCCGACTACCGTAAAATCTTCATCGCTGCTTATTATTTCATCTAAAAGCTCGACAATTTTTCCATTGTCATCAGCGATTGCTACACTCAGTTTACTCATCTGTGTGCCTCCCCGATATATATTATTTTGGCATATTTATGCCTTAGCTAATATTATATCCTAATTTTTTCCAATGTAAACACTATTTTTTTCGCATATTTCGACTGTTTTTGTCGAAATATGTCGAATCAGTTTTCCAACATTTTCTCTATAAAAATGCCATATCCCTTAGTGGAATCATTGACAAACACATGCGTAACAGCCCCTATCAGCTTATTTTCCTGAATTATCGGACTTCCGCTCATTCCCTGCACTATACCGTTTGTTATCTCCAAAAGCTTTTCGTCCGTAACCACAAATTTTATTCCCTTATTTATATTATCATTTGACACGTCAACCTCGGTAATGTTTATGGAATACTCTCTTCTTGTTCCGTCTGCATATGATATAATATACGCTTCTCCCTCTTTTACGTCATATTTTTTCGCCACCTCATAAGTTTTTTCATTTGGCACTTCATTCACCCTTCCGAATATTCCGAAAACCGTATTTTTCTCTATTACACCAAGCTCATACTCCTTACTGTAATTTATTGCACCGATAAACTCTCCCGGCGTGCCGTTTTTCCCCTTTCTGATATACATTATGGTCGCCTCATAAAGCTTTCCTCCACATATCGGAACCACATTTCCCGTATCTATATCATTAACGCCATGGCCAAGTGCTCCGAATTCACCGTTTTTTGTAATATATGTTATTGTACCGATACCCTGGGTATCATCCCTTACCCATATACCAAGCTTTGATGCACCTTCCTTATCAAAGGAAGGCGTTACCTTTACATTTATATCCTCACTGCTGCGCCTTACCTTTAATACCATGCTTTCATTTCCTTTTTCTCCGACAAGCTTTGTAAACTGCTCCTTGCTCTCTATTTTGATACCGTCCAGTTCCAGAATAATGTCACCCTGCTTAAGTTTCCCCTTACAGGGACTTTCAGTCATACCTCCCGAGCCGGTAAAACTTCCAATTTTTGCTATCAGCACCCCATCATATTTGAGATAAAGCCCGACGGGATAACCGCAAGCTATAACCTCTTTTTTTTCATTAGTATTTGTCAAAAGCGTTTTTGGTGTGGAAGCCGGTACCATAACCGTATTAAACAAAGCACAAAACACGCAAAATACAGCAAACATAAGCATTCTGCGCCTGATTTTAAAAAAATGTCCCATATCGCTCACCTACCTTTCTTAAATCTTAGTATGTGAATATGGGACATTAAAAAACTAGCAATTTTTGAGTTTGAAACAATTTATGTTTTATGTTATTTTCTATTTTTTTCTTTGCTTTTCTTGGAAAGCTCCTTCATTTCTCTTGCACTGTTTGTGACAGCGTCGGTTATATTTTCGCCTCCGATAATTCTTCCAAGCTCCATAACAGAAGCTTCATAGCCCAGTTCCTTTATGGAAGTAACCGTTTTATCATCATCCGAGTGCTTTTCAATAAGGAAATGAGTATCCGCCATAGCAGCAATCTGCGGAAGATGAGTTATGGCTATTACCTGCCTCTGTGCAGCTATATATGCCATTTTTTCCGCCACCTTCTGTGCCGTAATTCCGCTTATACCGGTATCTATCTCATCAAATATAAGCGTTCCTATATCATCTCTTCCTGCCGCAATAGATTTGAGTGCAAGCATAATTCTTGAAAGTTCACCACCCGAAGCCACTTTTGCAAGAGGCTTTACGCATTCTCCCGGGTTGGTAGATATAAGAAATTCTACGGTATCATATCCTTTTTCCGTATAATTTTCACCTTTTTTTATGTTCACATCCAGCTTTGCATAATTAAAGTTAAGATTAAGAAGTGTGTTCTCGATTTCTTCGGAAAAACTCTTTGCGCCATCTTTTCTCAGGGTCGAAAGCCTCTTTGAAATTTCATCCACCTTTGTCTTACAGGCAAACAGCTCTTTCACGACAGAATTTTTATCATAATCATAATCTATAAGCCTCTGAAGCTTTTCTTCACACTCTTTTTCAAAATCAAGAATATCTTCAATGGTATTTCCGTACTTTGACTTAAGACTGTTAATCGTGTCAATTCTATGCACTATATTGAAAAAGCGTTCTTCATTAAAATCAAAACGTTCAAGATATGAGTTAATTCCTCTGGATACATCGCCAAAAAGATTCTCAAGGTCATAAAGCTCTGAGGAAATACTTTTGAGTTCCTCGTCACACAAAAGTGCCTGCCCCACAAACTTTATAGACTGAGAAATTCTCATAGAAACCTCTTCGTCAAGGCACTCTGCGGCTCTGCTCATGCTTTCGATGATTTTCTTTGCATTTGAAAGCCTTTCATACTCTTTTTCAATCTTTGCATCCTCTCCGACAGATAATCTGGCAGCATTTATCTCTTCTATCTCATACTTTAAAAAACTAATGTCACGCCTTCTTGTCTCATCATTGATATTGAAACTGTCAAATCTTTTCTTCAGTTCCATATATTGATTGTACACGCTCTTCATCTCGACACGCAAAGGCTCTATCTCATCCCACATATACTCGTCAAGAATATCTACATGATAAGAAGGATTCAAAAGAGACTGATGTTCATGCTGTCCGTGTATGTCTATAAGCCTTGAAGTCAGTTTTTTTAATTCTGACACTAATATTTTCTCACCGTTTACTTTAAAAATACTCTTATCCTGAGTTATTCGTCTTGAAATAATAATCTTTCCTTCTTCAATTCCGGCTATTTCAAATTCTTTGGAAATTCTTTCCTTTTCATCGTCAGATATGTCAAATACCAGCTCCACATACGCTTCATCCGCACCACTTCTTATAACATCCGTACCTGCTTTTGCACCCAGGGCAAGACTAATGGAACCGATAATTATTGATTTACCGGCTCCCGTTTCACCTGTCAGTATATTAAGGCCTTTTTTAAATTCAATTTCTTCTTCCTCAATAAGAGCAAGATTTTTAACGTGTAAACTTTCTAACACTGTTTTCCTCCATTTATCTTAAAAAGCAGAAAATTATATTACCGTTTGAGTATCTTTTCAAGCTTGCTAATCAATATCCGTGTATCCTCAACAGTTCTTATGGCACACATAATAGTGTCATCGCCTGCAATAGTGCCTACTATTTCATTAAAATTCATGGCATCAAGTGCAGCAGCCACAGCCATTGCCATGCCTGACACAGTCTTTATCACAAGAATATTCATAGCCATATCCATCGAAACGAAACACTCCGTAAACACTCTGACATATTTTTCGTTGAGATTGCTCTCTTCATTGGTTTCAACAAAATATTTCTGCTTGCCCGAATCAGATATACCCTTGGTAAGTTTAAGTTCGCGTATGTCCCGGGATACTGTCGCCTGAGTTACGTTAAATCCCTGATTATTCAGTATCTGCGCCAGTTCTTCCTGGGTAGAAATATCATTCTCCCTGACCAGTTCAACAATTTTTTTATGTCTTGACGATTTCATAAATTCCTCACTTAACACACAGCCTGCACTAGCCGTTAGACATCTTCTTGCTTATTATCTGTAAAAAGCTCAATTTGCTTGTCTTGAAGAATTTTGCTCTCTCAGGTGCTCTTGTAATGACAATTTCGTCACCTGTAATCATTTTTACAAAAAGCTCACCGTCAAAGGAAGCCACACGTTCCTCTGCAAGTCCCTTGTTATCGCTCATCTTTATAACTATCTTGTCATTTTCTCCAAGAATTATGCTTCTTTTATTAAGGGTATGAGGACATACCGGAGTTATCATCATCATTGAAGCATTCGGCTGAACTATAGGTCCGCCGGCTGAAAGACTATATGCCGTAGAGCCTGTGGCAGTAGCTATAATTACACCGTCTGCCGAATACGAATTAAGATATTCGTCATTAACATATATATCAAAATCAATAACTCTCAAAGTTCCGTTTCTGTTGATTACTATGTCATTGAGTGCAATATTTTCGTAGATAAGTTTTCCGTCACGGTAAACCTTACCTTCAAGCATCATTCTTGTATCAAGCTCATATTCATCCTTAAGCAGAGAGTCAAGTGCCGGATATACGGAATCTTTCTCGATATCCGTCAGAAAGCCCAAAGTTCCTATATTGACGCCAAACATAGGGATATTCCTTTTGTTAAGGTCCCTTGCAGCCTGAATAAGCGTTCCGTCACCGCCAAGGACTATGGCACAGTCAATATCATCATCAATCAAATCCGCATTTGTGTATCTGTACCTTGTACCTTCAACAGATACGCTGTCATCCTGTCTAAAGCAGCTTTTTCCCTTTGACTTAAGGTATTCCATAATCTCATTGGTAAATGTAAGGTCAGGGTCTTTAGCTCTGTTTGTTATAATAAAAAATTTGTTCACAAAAATCACCTTCTTACTTAATTTTACAATATTTCATGAGCTTTTTCAACAATATCCTGAACATTAAAGGATATTTCTTCCTCATAATTTATAGTCGCATTTTCTTCCGAAATTTTCTGAATGTAAAGAAGATACTCTATATTTCCTTCAGGACCTTTTATAGGTGAAAATTCGAGATTAAGAATTTTAAAACCGTTTTCCTTTGCAAAAGCTATAACTTTGTCTATAACCTCTATATGTACTTCCTTATCTCTGACTACTCCCTTTTTTCCGACCTTTTCCCTTCCGGCTTCAAACTGCGGCTTTATAAGGCATGCCACACGTCCTCCGTCCTTCAAAAGATTTCTCACGGGTATAAGCACTTTTGTGAGTGATATAAAAGATACGTCTATGCTTGAAAAGTCTATTTTCTCAGGAATATGCTCATGTGTGACAAACTTTATGTTTGTTTTTTCCATACACACCACACGCTCGTCATTTCTTAACTTCCAGTCAAGCTGTCCATGTCCTACGTCGATTGCATATACCCTTATAGCTCCGTTTTGAAGCATACAGTCCGTAAAGCCTCCGGTTGATGAACCCACGTCCATACATACAAGACCGTCAAGCTTTAAGCCGAAATTTGTCATCGCCTTTTCAAGTTTCAGTCCGCCTCGACTTACATACTTTAGCTGCTGTCCCCGGACTTCAATGGGAACATTTACATCAAACATGGTTCCCGCTTTGTCCTCACGCTGTCCGTTCACAAACACATCTCCCGCCATAATGACAGCCTTTGCATATTCTCTGGATTTTGCCAGATTTCTGTTCACTAATATAACATCTAATCTTTCTTTCATCAGTTCACCTAATTGTTCAAAGTATTGATTATCCTCGTAACCACATTTATGCTGTTAAGTCCATATACTTCCCTTAATTTGCCGCATGAACCGTGTTCAACATACTTATCGGGAAGTGAAATGTTTATCACTTTGGATTTTAAGCCTGCCTGTGCAATATAACTGCTCACAGCTTCGCCGTAGCCGCCTGAATATTCGTTTTCCTCCATTGTAACCATAAGTCTGTGATTTTTTGACAGTGATTCAATAAGTTCCCTGTCAAAAGGCTTTATAAATCTGGCATTTACAAGTGTTGAATCATAACCCAATGACGCCAGCCTTTCTCTCACGCTCACAGCTACATCCATCATATTTCCCACGCTTATGAGTGCTATCCCGCTTCCCTGTGAGATAACCTCACTTCTGCCGTACTCTATCGCATGGCTTTCCTCTTCAAATGTTTTGATTGCTTCTCCTCGCGGATACCTTATGGCAACGGGCTTATTAAGCGACACGGCATATTCAAGCATATCTTCAAGTTCTTTGCCGTCTTTAGGTGCAAGTACCGTAAGATTTGGTATGATTGACAGATATGAAAGGTCATATATGCCCTGATGCGTTTCTCCGTCAGCACCGACAAGACCTGCTCTGTCTACCGCAAATATCACAGGAAGATTCTGCAGGCACACATCATGAAGAATCTGATCATATCCCCGTTGCAAAAACGATGAATATATAGCAACTACCGGCTTCAATCCGCCGTTTGCCAGTCCTGCGGCAAATGTTACGGCATGACCTTCGGCGATTCCGACGTCAAAATATCTGTCAGGATAATACTTTGCAAAAAAATTCAGTCCTGTTCCCTCCGGCATGGAAGCCGTTATGGCAACAATACGTTCATCTTTCTGTGCAAGTTCTATAAGTTTCTTTGAAAACACAGAGGTATACGTTTCCTTTTTGCCGCTCTTTGTTTTGCCGCTCTTTACTTCAAAAGGAGCTATTCCGTGAAATTTTTCAGGATTCTTCTCTGCCGGACGGTAACCTTTGCCCTTTTGCGTAACCACATGCAAAATGATAGGCTTTCTTGATTTTTTTGCAATGGTAAATGCTTTTATCAATTTGTCGGTATCATGTCCGTCAATCGGTCCGAGATACTTTATTCCCATATCGTCAAATATTGAATTAGGCAAAACCATATGTTTTATCTCATTCTTGGTCTTTCTCAAATGTCCGACTATCTTTTCGCCGTTACTGAGCTTTGAAAGACTGTTGACAACGCCCTCCTTAAGTCCGTTGTAAGACTGGCTGACTCTTATATTGTTAAGAACCGTGGATACGCCGCCGTTATTCTCCGCTATTGACATTTTGTTGTCATTGAGAACCATAATAAATCTGCCGTTGTACTTTGAAACATTGTTTATCGCTTCAAATGCCATACCGCCGATAAGTGCGCCGTCACCTATGACAGATATTATATTAAAGTCTTCTTTAAGAATGTCTCTGGCATTTGCCATACCAAGTCCTACAGATATGGAGGTTGAACTGTGACCGGTGTCAAAGACGTCACACTCGCTCTCATGCCTTTTAGGAAATCCGCTCATGCCGTCATACTGCCGCAAGGTATCAAAACCATCCTTCCTTCCGGTAAGAAGCTTATGAATATATGACTGATGTCCTACATCCCATATGATTTTATCCTTCGGGAGGTCAAATACTATGTGCATTGCCATAGTAAGCTCCACCACGCCGAGATTAGATGCCAGATGCCCGCCTGTGACACTGACCTTATCTATGATGAACCTTCTGAGTTCTGAAGCAAGGAGCGGGTACTCTTCTTTAGGGACTTTCTTAATATCACCCACTCCGTTGATTTTTTCCAATATCATTTCTACCACCATTCCGCAGCGTTAAAACTGAACATTTTATTTACTGCGATTTATTAACATTACAAACAATTCATTCAAATATTCCCTGTACTCATTTTCAGGAAATGTATTTAACAGCCCGACGGCTTTTTGCGAATACTCTTCAACATACTGCTTCGCCCTTTCATACCCGAAAAGCGAAACATAAGTGGTTTTGTCATTCTTCTCGTCACTGTGCAAAGGCTTTCCGAGGCTTACCTCATCGCCGTATATATCAAGTATGTCATCCTGTATCTGAAATGCCATTCCAAGATTGGTTCCTATCTCCTCAAGCCTTAAAATTGCAGTTTCATCCGTTTTTGCAAGAGCACCGCCAATCATAAATGAGGCTTCAATAAGAGCACATGTCTTGAGCTTATAAATATAGCAAAGAGTATCATAGTCAATGCTCTTTCCCGTAAGCACCACATCGACAGCCTGACCGCCCACCATACCGTCTATTCCTGCCTTTGATGCAAGAATTCTGCTAGCGGCAGCTATATCTTTAATATCATCGTCATAAGCTTTTTCAAAGGCTTTCAATGATGTTTCATATGCAAGATTTAATAATCCGTCACCAGCCAGTATTCCTTCCGCATGTCCGTATTGCTTCCACGTAGTAGGCTTGCCACGTCTAAGCTCGTCATTATCCATAGCAGGCAAATCGTCATGAACCAGCGAATAAGAATGTATCATCTCAATGGCAGACATAAAGCAGTTGACATACTCCTTGTCACCTCCGAGCATCTTGTAAGTAAGCCACATAAATACAGGACGAAGTCTTTTTCCTCCGTTCTTTACGCTGTAATTCATAGCCTGTCTTATTTTTACGCTGTATTCTTTTTCTTCAGGCAGAAAAGAATATATAATATTTTCAATGTCTTCCGTAAGTCCAGCAAGATAATCCTTAAATTCCATCACAAATCCTCCTCGGTATCAAGTATCTTTACCTGCTTTTCTGCCTTGTCGAGCATATCGTTACACTGTCTGACAAGTTTTACGCCGTCATTATACAGCTTCAATGCCTCCGAAAGAGGTACTTTATCCTTTTCAAGCTTATCTATAATATTTTCAAGAAGCTCTACATTTTCTTCAAAAGAAAGTGATTTTGCCATCAGCCTATCTCCATTTTCCTAATATCTCTAACTTGTGCGTCTATGATGCCGTCAGCCACGTTCACGCTTATATTGCTTCCTTTGCTGACATCAAAAATGCTTGTCACGGCATCTCCGTTTTCATTGACGGCAATACTGTATCCCTGCGACAGTTTTAAAAGCGGTGACATTCCGTTAAGCTTTTCTGCCATAACCGCAAGACTCATACGCCTGTCTTTCATAATATCGGCAATTAAGGCATTAAGCCTGTCTGCCATACCGTCCACAAAAATTCTCTTTTCTTCCAGAACACTTACCGGGCTCAAATGCGACAGCTTAAGATTGTCAGTAACAATCCTGTTTCTTTTTTCTGCAATATTGTCAAGCAGAAGCTTCTTTAATGAGTTTTCGTACTGTGAAAGTCTCTCCGAAATTGCCGCTATGTCACATACCGCAAGTTCTGCCGCAGCTGACGGTGTGGGTGCTCTTAAGTCCGCCACAAAATCAGCTATGGTGTAATCCGTTTCATGACCCACCGCGCTTATAACAGGCGTGTTGCACTGAAATATGGCTCTTGCCACCATTTCTTCATTGAACGCCCATAAATCTTCAATAGAGCCGCCGCCTCTTCCGACAATAATAACATCAAGTCCCATATTATCAAGAGTGTTTATGCCTTTAACAATGGAATACTTTGCCTCCTCGCCCTGAACATACGCCGGATAAAGAATAAGCTCCACATACGGATTTCTCCTCTTGGAAATGTTTATGATATCCTGCACCGCCGCTCCCGTCTTTGCCGTAACTATACCGACGCGTCTGTTAAATGTCTTTATGGGCTTTTTGTATTCAGGTGCAAACATTCCCATCTCTTCAAGCTCATCTTTAAGCTTCTGATACTGTTTAAAAAGGTCGCCCTCTCCCGAAAGCGTGATGCTTCTTGCAAACAGCTCATATTTGCCGTCACGCTCGTACACCTTTATGCTTCCCTTTACCACAACCTGATTACCGTCAGCCATACGAAACTTAAGCCCGTTAAAGGTATTGCCCTTAAACATGACAGCCGATATCGTTCCGTTTTCATCTTTTAGGGTAAAGTAAATGTGACCGCTCGTGTGATATTTGAGATTTGACACCTCTCCCTTTACAGTCACGTTGGCAAGCACAAAATCCTGTTCAAACATATTCTTGATATAATTGTTAATCTGCGTGACAGAAAATGCCTTCTCCATAGCTCCTCACATTCCGCAAATATATTATTTTCAAAACTATACAAGTTTTGCCAAAATTCCGTTTACAAATGAAGGTGAATCATCTCCGCCATACTTTTTTGCAAGTTCCACAGCCTCGTTTATGGCAACCGAAGTAGGAACCAGCTCATCAAACATAATCTCAAAGCAGGCAAGTCTTATTATAGACAATTCAACCTTTCCGAGTCTGCTTATATCCCAGCCCTCCGAAATCTGTGAAATCTTTTCGTCAATTTCCGTCAAATGTTCCTGCACAAGAGCTACACGCTCTCTGATTACATCAGCATCCTCTTCTGAAATACCCGCAGTTTCCTCCGACTTAAAATAAAGCTCAGACTGTTCCTTCAATTCGCTTTCTTCGTGAAATTCCGCACGAAACAATATAAGAAATGTATGCTTCCTGATAGTTGTTCTGTTCATAATACACCATTACCTTCTAAATTTGATAAACTTCACGACTTGCGCGAAATTCTTATAAAATGAAATAAAGAGGTGCCGCCGTGACACCTCTATTACATTGTTTCTAGTTCTTTTTGTTGTCAAAGCTCACACCGGCTATTCTCACGTTGATGTCCTCAACATTAAGTCCGGTCATATTCTCAATAGCACTCTTAACCTTCTCCTGTACCTTTGCAGAAACTGTAGGAATGCTGTAACCATAATATAGACAAAGTGATAAATCAACCTTTACGTTTCCTGCCACTACGGTAACCACAACGCCCTTTGAAAGGTTCTTCTTGCCAAGCTTACTTACCAGCTCGTTTGTTATATTGCCTGCCATGGAAGCGACTCCATCTACCTCGGTAGCTGCAAGTCCTGCTATTATCGCAATAACCTCATCGGCAATCTTCACTTCTCCTATATTATCATCACACTGTATAGTATAAGTGGTTCTATTATCAAATTCACTCACAGTCAGTACCTCCTATATCGTTTTAACTATGTATATTATAACAAAAATATATTATTTTGCAAACACATTTTTATTGTTCGGGGGATATTTCAGTCACAATTGGAGTTATTACCACATTTTCCAGTTTAACGCCTGATTTGCGAACTACAATATCCTCAATCTGGGCTCTGTTCACATCATCCACGGTCGACATATTTACCATAACATCAACCCCTGCATCGCTTACCGAAACTATTACATTGTCAAAGCCTTTTGCCTCTAAGGAAAGCTCCAGTGCAAGCTCCAATTCAGATGTAGTGGCAATTTTATTCAGCGTTTCCACAGCCGACTGCTTTGTCTGATTGTCGAGGGCGGCATCATTTATAACCTGATACAGTGATTCAAGATTTTTGGCTCTCGTCTGTTCTCTGCTAAGCTTAAGCTCCGTAACCTTGTTTTCTATTGCAACCGAATTTGCCATAATCGCCTCTCCCGGCTCCACTGTATCGCCATCCTTGTATGCCGTCTGCTTTACGTTCTTATTGCTTGCCTTTTCGTTATTCTTTATACTTCCCATATAGTTAATATAGCCTGCCACAGCTATGAGTACTGCCAATGCAGTAATGATAATCTGATTTTTTTTGAATAATCTTTTCAAAATATACCTCCACATAATTACTTCATTTCGAGAACTTTTATTTTGTGTGACGGAACTGACAAAAGTGCTTCAACCGCTTCTATCACCTCTGCCTTTACTTTTGCATCACCACCGCCCTTTGCGATAATCACAACACCCTCAACACTTGGATAAATTTTTGACGTCACATAAGGATATGTACCGGAATCTCTTTCCTCCATCACCACCTCTTCATTATTCGTGATTTCTCTGCTTTTTCTCACGCCTCCGCTGCTGTCCGTTTCATCTACGTTCTTTTCGTTGCGGGATACGTTGCTCTTCACCACCAGTTCACCATCATTTTTAACCTTCACTATGACAGATACTTCTCCAAGATTCTTAATCTTTCCAAGATTTTTTTCCAGTTTTTCCTCAAGATATCTCTCATAGCCGGCATAATCCGTAGTGTCATACTTTGTAACGGTCTGCTCATTGCTTTTCTTTGACGGTTTGGTCGGAATTGATATGATAACAAGCAATATTCCTGCCAGAAGGACAATGAACAGCTTATCAACTCCTATCCTTTGAATAAAATTTTTGCCTTTACTAATAATATTCATTTTTACCCCATATATACTACATTTATTTGATTTTTACCAAGATTATATGCAGAGGATATATAATCCTTCAGCTTTTCCGTCATCTCCAGACTTTCATTGCCGTCATCCCCTATATAAACCTGTGATACGCTTATTCCTTCCTTTGGTGCCTTTGTATATACTGCCTTAAGCCTTATAATTCTCCCAAACTCTTCACTCTCGCTGTCACAGTCAAGCTCCACAAAGACATCCCTGACGGCATATCCGGACTTAGACAGATATGCTCCTAACTTGTCCCTTATGCACATTCTCACACTCTCTGTCATAATGTCAAAATCCGTACTTTTTACATATACGGTATCATTGGTATTTCCCGAAAATGTACCGTCCGACAATATATTCTGTGACAATACCTTTTCTGTAAAACTGTCTCCAAGAACCGGCTTTACGAATAATATAATACTCACTATTGACACAAAGAGATTTATATATCTTTTATATGCCGCATTTGGTACAAGGTTTACTATTATGCCTGCTATAATCAGGAATATGGCTATTCCCTTAAGCCAGTCTATTATATACTGCATATTCACACCTCACATTTTTATGCCCCCGAATAGTAATTCACATTTGTGCTTACCGATACGACCGCTATGGTTATCAGAAACAGTATCGCAGTCGTAAACACTATGTTAAGAAGAAGTTTTATACCCTCTGCCGCCGACTGATTTACCGATATTATACGCTTATCAACTACCGGAGATATTGCAGCATTTGTAAGCCTTATCATGACAGAGATTGTCCCAAGCTTTACAACCGGAACCATAACATATGCAATAAGCATTACAACGCCGGCTATTCCTATGCAATTTTTAATAAGTGTTGCCGTTCCTATGAGAACAGACGCGGTTCCTGATATGGCGTCTCCCACTCCGGGAATGGCTTCCATTGTTTTTATGAAAGAAGTTTCTTTAAGTGAATCCACCACAGGAAGTATCATTCCTTTGATAACATTAAGCCCTATAACGACTGCATATAATGATTTTATTCCCCAGTTTATAAATGATTTTATAAGAGACGCTATGTACGCAAGTTTCTCCTCCTTATGAATACTGCCCAGTATTGACACTATAATGTATACCACGCATGCAGGAAGAAATATTTTAAGTATCACCACATTTACTATATTGATAACGAGTAAAATAAGGCTCAAAAATCCCACTCCGCTTGCACTTCCGCTGCATACCGACACTGACATAAGAAATGTCGGTATAAGACAGGTTACAAAATCAACCACAAGCTCCACAACTTCATACGCCACATTGTACGCTATGTAAAAGCAGGACAAAAGAAGAGAGGTCATAGCCATAAATGTAATATAAAATCCCATTTCATTTATGCTGCTTTCCTTAAACACACCGGCAATGCTGGTAAGGCATGCACCTATAAGCGCTATGGCGAATATTTTTACAAGCTGTGACTTTATGTCGGTAAGTTCGCCCAAAAATATATTTTTAACTCTCGCTCCTGCATCTGCAAAGATGCCGTCCACATCACCCGACATAAGAAGACGGACAACATCCGTAAAACTCGCCGTGCCATCGTTCTCATTTTCTCTTACAAATCCGTCAAGCTCCGAAAAATCATAATTTGCCAGCGTATCATCGGCATTTACATCCGTACTTAAAAATGCCGTTACAGCAATCATAACGCCCAGAAACAATACTCTTTTCAATATTTTCATCACATTTCCCGACATACTCACAGACACTCCATTATAGTATTAATCAGGGTTTTTATGACAGGTACGCTTACAGACAGCATACTTATCTTTGCAAATATCTCTATCTGACCCGCTATCATATTGTTACCCGAATCCCTGCACATGGACGTGGCAATCTCAGAAATATAGGCTATTCCAAGCATTTTTATCATAACCGCTATGTAACTGCTGCTTATGTCAGTCTTGTCCGCCACATCTTTAATAACCTCTATAAGATCATACAAATCCCACACTATAACGCTGCCTATAATGAGGGCGGCACCTATGCCTATAAGCGGTACCAGTTCGCTTCTGTAACCCTTTAACAAAGCTGTCATTATGACAGCCGCCATGCCGACGGCACACACCTTAATAATCATCTTACCTCTCAATCCGAAGCAGATTTGCCTATAAAGGAAATCTGTTACTCTTTATCTCAATCCGAAGCATTAACGCATTCCGAAGCGTTATCAGAGTGAAAAAAGCTTCTTTACAGTTTCAAATAAGTCATAGATGTACGGCAATATCCAAAACAATACTATCATAAGTCCGCACAGGCTCACCAAAAAGGCTTGTTCATCCCTTCCACTGTGCTTTAAAATCTGCCCCATAATGGTGACCACTATGCCAACGGCAGCTATTTTAAAAAGTATATTTATCTCCACCTGTTGCCTCCCGCAAATTCAATATTATAGCTGTCAACGCTTTATCCTAAATCAATATTATTACCGCCAGTATGCCTCCAAGCACTCCAAGAGTACGAAACAGTCTGCCCTTTTCCTTTGCAGTCTGTTTTGTCGCTTCCAAAGCCTCCGAAACATAATCTATATGCCTGTCAAATTCAATGATCTGCATATTGGCATCAAGATACCCTAGGCTTGCCCCAATATCTGCAATATATTCTATCGTTGCTTTGTCAAGAACCGTCTTTGCAAGAAAATTTCTCACATTTCTCTGCCATATGCTAAAAAAAGCTTCCCTTTCATTAGCCGTCATATCCCCACACATTGCAAGAAGCATTTCTTTATACGGTGACGCTACTCTGCCTGACGCAATGTACAAGACTTCCGAAAGACATGTGCTTGCATACCTCACTTCCTCCCTCATATATGTAAGCAGCTTTTTTATCTCCTCCAAATCCCTTACTCTTTTTGCCGGCAATCCACCGTAATAAGTACCTATGAGCGAAGCTGCCGCCATCGTAACAAAAAGTCCCAACACCTTTAACATACTACCCCCATTCCGGAACGTTAGCGACGGGGCGAAGAGAAATCAGCGAATGCGATTTTTCGTCCGCACTGTAAATGTATTCCTTGTCCTGATTTAATATGCACGATATATGACCTATGGAAGGCTCCCTGTCCATAACCACAAACCGTTTAAACACTCCCATTTTTATCAGTTCCTTTATTCCTGCTTTCCGGCTGATGTCTTCATAATCCACACCGTGTACCGTGGCAAATATGTTACATCCCGACCTGTTTGCATAACTTATGGCATCAGCGTCGGCATTTCCTCCTATCTCATCAACACATATATAATCAGGGCTCATACTCCTTATAAGCATCATCATACCGAGTGCCTTCGGACAGTTATCAAGAATATCCGTCCTTATTCCCACGTCACAGCCTGGCACTCCTCTGTAACAGGCACCTATCTCACTCCGCTCGTCCACCACGCCGACATTCTTCCCCGATACATACACATTACCGTTTGATATATTTCTCACTATATCACGAAGAAATGTAGTCTTTCCGCATCTTGGCGGCGATATAATCAATGTGTCCAGATATCTGCCCGACTCGATAAGATACGGAAGATACCTGTCACTGCAACCCTTACACTCATGAGCAACCCTTATATTGATACAGGAAATGTATTTTATGTTCTTCACATTATCACGCTCACATACCGTCTTTCCGGCAACACCCACTCTGTGACCGCCCTTTACGGTTATGAAGCCCTGCCTTAATTCCTCCTCATACGCATAAAGAGAATAATTACTGACATATTCCATACATTCCCTTATATCCTTTTCGCTTACCGTATAACTTTCCTCAACCCTTTCACAAAGTCCTCTTTCACTGCACAAAAAATATTCCCTGTCGTCATACACAATCATTACCGGCATGCCTGTCCGAAGACGTATCTCATACAGGCGCTCAAAGTCTATGTGAAGACGCGGGAATATATTTTTTACGTTTATTGGCAAAATGCTCAATATATCATTTACCCTAATCATGTCCAACACCTCCGTTTGCTCTAATATATGAGAAGGCGGAGGTGTTTATACATAATTTCAAAATCTTTATTCTACCGATTTGAGAGACTCTACCATCGGTATGTTTTTTAACTTCTTATACATAACTGCATTTACAAGAAGTGAAAAAAGTATGGTTATGCCGTATGACAAAAGAAATGAAGATACGTTTATCTGCCTTCCGAACATTATTCCGTCAAGCTCGACAACCTTCATAATAAAAGCGTGAAGTGCCGTTCCAAGGAAAAGTCCGACAAGCCCTCCTATAAGGGTAAGAACTACATTTTCCCTGTATACGTATTCGGCTACTTCTTTGTCATAAAAGCCAAGCACCTTGATTGTGGCTATCTCACGAAGTCTTTCCGACACATTAACATTTGTAAGATTATAAAGAACCACAAATGCCAGCGAACCGGCAGCTACAAGAAGAACTATCGTCACAAGTCCAAGTGCCGAAATCATGTTTTCAAACCGGTCCTTCAAGCCTTCGTTTAACGTGACGGAATTGACTCCGGTCATTGAAGAAAGCTCATTCATAACCTGATTTGTATAAGCGCCTTTCTTAATCTTTATAAGGCTTGTATTGTATGAAAGTTCACTTCCGTACTCTTTTGCAAAAGCATTTCTGTCAATAAAGACATAGTGACCGATGTACATCTCACATATATCCGTAATCTCAAAGCTGTATTTCCTGTCATCATATCTTACGGTAATCGTGTCTCCGACTTTAAGTTTAAGGTCATTTGAAAGCTTTTCTGAAATGACCGCACCCTCCGGTTTAAGTTCATATTTTTCTTTGCTGCCTCTCTTCTTAAGCGTTATAAACTTATCGTATTCACTGTCACAATCAAGAAGATATACTGTACCGTCCTCGTTTGAAGAATCCGCCGCAAAGGTCGCATTGAGTTTCGTTATCGGAAGTGTATCGCTTATACCGTCATTGGCGGCTACCTTTTCTTTGACATCACTGTCCTCATTGTACGTAATCAGACCGTCATAGTTAAACACTACCTCAAACTGATTATGTATAAGTCCCGATATACTGTCATTTATTCCGTAGCCTGCCACAAGCAGCGCCGTACAGCCTGATATTCCTATAACCGTCATAAAGAAACGCTTTTTGTATCTAAAGAGATTCCTTGCCGTAACCTTCTGTGAAAATGTCATCTTATTCCACAAAGGCTTTATATTCTGCAAAAATATCTTTTTACCCATCTTAGGTGATTTTGGGCGCATCAAAAGTGCAGGTGTCTCGACAAGTTCGGAAATACATGCCCATACCGTTGCAGCCTCGATTGCCAAAGTAACGGTAAGCACAGACACTATCACAAGCGGTATCTGCGACTTAAAGGAAATAGCCGGCATCACATACATAATGTTCCATGAATTATAGATTACAAGCGGGAATATATACATTCCAAGCACAGCACCCGCTATTCCGCCAAGCACCGACGCCACCAGCGAATAGACTATATATTTTAGAGAAATTTTTATGTTTGAATATCCAAGAGCCTTGTAAGTGCCTATAACTCCTCTGTTTTCGTCTACCATACGCGTCATTGTCGTAAGACATACCAACACGGCAACTATGATAAAGAACACAGGAAATACCTTAGCTATCGCCTCTATCCTGTCGGCAGCGCCGCAGTAATCAACATATGAGTAATGCTCATTTCTGTCTAACACATACCAATCGGCACCCTGGAAATCTAATTTTTCCGTTGCCTGTTCAGAATAATCTTCTATTTTTTCCTTCACAGGGTCGATGACGTCAAAATATTCATCCTTGTAAGAATTGAACTCCTTTGCCCCTTCCACGGTCAGATACATATGCGTAGGATTTGGCAAAAGAAAGTTTTCATCAGGTACATAGGCACAGACTCCGACATTTCCGTCTCCTATGGTCGAAGTACCTATATCATAAGACAGATAATATGAGCTTTTGACAATGCCGACAATCTTTAGTGAAGAATTTTTAAGCATATAGTCGATTGTGCCCTCTGAAGGCATATATACGTTAATCTCCTCACCTACCTTAAGATTGTATTTTCCGAATTTGTCATAGAGAATAACACACTCGTCACTGTTTTCAGGAAATCTTCCCTCAACCAGCGTAAGATTATTGATATTGCTGTCAGACAAATAGCCCGTAAGTTTAACCACCACCTGCTTACTTCCAATATTGGCAAGTGTATCAAATTCATTCGTTGCATAAATATCCTCAACGCCTTCAATATTCCCGATATATTCAATGTCCTCGTCCGAAAATCCCAAAGGAGCAATAACGCTTATATCCATCATATTGCTGTCATCAAAATATTTATCAGCGCTGTACTTCATATCAACAGGCGTGCCTGTAATGCCTGCAAAAAAAGCAACTCCTATGGCTGATATTGCAAATATGGCAAAAAAGCGTCCGAAGCTCTTTTTGATTTCCCTTAAAATATCCTTGCAAAATGCGCTCATATCACCACTCTATCCTTTCTACAGGCAGAGGATTTTCGTTAGTTTCTATGGACGCAATACGTCCGTTCTTTACCCTGATAACCTTATCGCCCATCTGTGTAAGAGCAAGGTTATGCGTGATAACCACTACGGATATATTCCGTTTTCTGCAGGTATCCTGCAAAAGCTTTAATATAGCCTTTCCGGTGTTGTAATCAAGTGCTCCCGTAGGTTCATCGCAAAGCAACAGCTTCGGATTCTTTGCCAAAGCCCTTGCTATCGCCACTCTCTGCTGTTCTCCTCCGGAAAGCTGTGCCGGAAAATAATTTTCCTTTTCCTTAAGTCCCACAGCCTCCAAAACCTCATGTATATCAAGAGGATTTTTTGTAATCTGTGTGGCAAGTTCAATATTTTCTATAACGGTAAGATTCTGCACAAGGTTATAAAACTGGAATACAAAGCCTATGTCAAATCTTCTGTAAGAAGTAAGCTCTTTCTTTGAAAAAGCACTTTCCTTATTTCCGTCAACCCATATATCTCCGTCCGTCACGGTATCCATACCGCCAAGAACATTCAATATGGTGCTTTTTCCTGCACCTGACGCTCCCGCTATAATGACAAATTCGCCTTTGTCTATGGAAAAATTGATACCGTTTAAGGCATTTATATCTACTTCGCCCATTCTGTACGTTTTTGTAACATTTTCAAACTCTATGTATGCGTGTTCCATTATTTCCTCCATTCCGAAGCAAATCTTTCGCTTTTCCCTTCAAAATTGTGTTTTTCTCATTATACCACAATATCCTGCATCGAAAAGTGAAAATTTTGTGATATGGGGGGATAAAAAAGACTAATATACATTTCTGTACATTAGTCTCAAGTTTCAGAAAAATTATTCTGTCAGTGCTTTGATTTTAGCTTCCTTTTCTTCTCTTGTAATCAAATTCATATCAAACTGCTGTTGAACCCTACGAATCTCTTCAAAATTATCAAATTTCTTTTTAGCTATTGCTAACTTAACCTCGTAATCATCCTGTGAAATGACATCCATAGCCAACGCTTTGTCCAACTTACCTTTTTCTGACAGATATTCCTCTTCTGCCTGTTGTTTTTCTCTGAGAATAGATTTATTCTTAATTTCTTTCTCCAAATTGATAATTTCCTGCTCAATCTCTTTCTTCTTAGTCATCTTCGGCTCCATTAATTTCAAAAGATCACTGGCATTAATTCCCGGCATTTCTCCTGTTTCAAGAACATAATCAATATATCTTCTTCCTATCTGTACATAAAATGCATCCAATTCCTGATTAATTACATTTACCTGTGACTTTAATGAAACTAATTTTGATTGTTCCTGTGCAGTTACTGCCGCTGCTGAACCTACTTTAGCCGAAGAATTTGCAATACCGTTTCCAATATTTGATGCTGTTTGTGTTACTTTGTCAAATAATCCCATCTTTGAGTACCTCCAAAAAATATTATAAATTTAAAATTTGTATCCGCAAGAATTACATTTCCATGTCTTTCCCAAATCTCCTGCTCCTAAAATGCCTAAAGTTCCAATTTTAACCACTTTTTATGATTAATTTTATCTATAATTTTTCTAGTTAATAAACGGTGTAGGTCTATATAGACTTACACCGTTTAGTGATTTAAAAGGTTGCTTTATCATTTCCATATTTTGGCTTTTCTATTGACAAAAGATTTTAATAGTGATAGAATACTAATTAAGACATAATACTATTAAGGATTGAGATATGAATAGACGAAATACCATTCAGCGTACTTTAGTACTTGAGACTGTAAATAAGTTAAAATGTCATGCGACTGCGGACGAAATCTATGATTCCATTGTCAAAGAACACCCCAATATCAGCAGAGGCACTGTGTATCGTAATCTGAATTACCTCTCTGAGACGGGCGAAATTCGCAGACTGGAAATCCCCGGAGGTGCTGACTGTTTTGACCATTTGTGTCACAAACACTATCATGCAAGGTGCATACAATGTGGCCATGTCTTTGATGTGGATATGGAGTACCTTCCAAATTTAGAAAAAAATATTAAAGACGCTCACGGATTTGAGATTATCAGTCATGATATTATTTTCAAGGGTATCTGTCCTGAGTGTAAGAAATCTTCTTGAATTGAACTGTCACTTATATTACGCTGTCGGTATCTCGTCAAACCAACTAAGTGCGCATACGGGCGCAAAAACAACCCGTAAATATATAAATACGTCGGAGGAAGACTTATGAGAAGTATCACAACATTAGACCTGCAATATGCACACAGATTTTACGGATTTCAGGGAGAAGCACAGTATCTTCACGGACATACGGGAGTCCTGACTATTGAAGTCGAAGATTCAGTTGAGCCGGGCGTTAATATGGTTTTCCCATGTAATGAAATTCAGAAAACCGCATGGGAAGTTTTAAAGAACTTTGACCACGCACTGATTTTAAGGGAGGATGATCCTTTACTTCCTGCAATTCTCAGTGTTTACGAGGCTCAGGGCATTAAGAACGGCTCTCCTAACAATAAGATGAAAGGCCCTGCTTTCAAGACAGAACTTGCA
>CAMEJP010000028.1 GCA_945920185.1 uncultured Eubacterium sp.
CCTAAGATTATATCTTATTAGGTCGGTATGTTACAACTATATTATATCACAACAATTTGTATTTATACCTAAATAGTGAGGTATGTCAGACTATTCTTGATTCGCAAAAGCTTGGATGTTTTATTTCAAAGATTACAATGAAAGCGGCAAAAGACATTCCTGTTATTATGCCGACAAAGGACGAACAAGAATATAGTTTACAGGCACAGATACTAACTCATATTGAAAGAAGAAGTTATCAGATTAAAGGTGATGTTGAATCCAGAGTTTTAGCATATGTAAAAGCATTATACAAAAACTTCGATAAAAAGCCTGAAAAGGTAGAAGATATTTTAGAAATGGAACTTCTGGGAACATTGAAAGTTCACTCTACTAACCAGCTTCAAGAAATGCTGCATGATGATTGGAAGGAGCTAAACGATTGTTTCAGAGTAGGAGCATATAAGGCAACATTGATTTTGGCTGGATCAATATTGGAGGCTGTTCTTATCGACTGGTTATCAGAAATCAAAGGCCATGATTATTTTTCGGAAGATTATATGGTGACCGATAGAAACGGAAGACAGAAAAGGGCAGATTTGATTGACTACATAAACGAAATCAAGTATATTGAGAGGCCACATTGGATTGATGAAGCAAATAAAGCCCACGAAATTAGGAAAAAGAGAAATCTTGTTCATGCAAAACTTGGTATTAATTCCGATGAAATAAACGAAGAAACCTGTAGAATGGTAATTGATTATTTAAGGGATGTAATAAAAACCAGAGGCGTTGAGGAACAATAATAGTAAAAGACTTACGTTTTAAAGTCTGGTTCCGGCGGGGCTTATTAAAGTGCCCCTATTCAAAAAACTTTCATTCTTAGTTATTCAAAAAAACGGAAGATTGGAACTTTGGAAATACATACTCAGTTTATGATTGTAGTTTACGGAAACTCAAGCAGAACCAGTCACTCACATTCAACACCTCCACCTTGACTTCCCCCTCCACATATACTAAAATAACCACATATCAAAATCAGAATTTATTAAAACATAGAATGTGAGAAACCATGCAGATATACATAGATGCGGATGCGTGTCCGGTAGTGGGCATTGTGGAAAAGATTGCGAAAAAATATGGGGTAGGCGTGACGCTCTTATGCGATACGAACCATGTGCTGTATTCCGAGTACAGTGAGATTAAAGTGATAGGGGCGGGAAGGGACGCGGTAGATTTTGCCCTTGTGAACATTTGCAAGAGAGGAGACATTGTGGTCACTCAGGATTATGGGGTGGCGGCGATGGCTTTGGGAAAGGGCGCGTATTGCATACATCAGTCGGGAAGATGGTATACCGACGACAATATAGACAGGCTGCTTATGGAGAGGCATATAGGTAAAAAGGAGAGGCGCTCATCGGGAAAGAGTCATATAAAAGGGCCGAGAAAACGCACGCCGCAGGATGATGAGAGGTTTGAAGAAAGCTTTGAAAAACTGTTGAATAATGCGTTGGCACATCAATGTTGATTTCATTCATAAAATAATATATAATAGGGACTTAGAAAAGAACCTGTAAAACGGAATGGAGAATTTATGAAGAAGTTTGCCAATGTTATATGCATTTTGATGGTTATGGCTTTTGCGGCAGGATGTACGAAATCTGTAGGACCTAACAGAAAGTCGGATGCACTTAAGAGGGCAAAGGAGTATGTGCTTGGTAAGTATGGGGAGGAATTTGAGGATGCAGGTGCCAAAAGGTGTACCATATCCGGAGAAAAACTTACTTATATGAGCTCATATATCATTACTGATGAAGCTGCACAGAATCCTTATAATGTAGTGGTTCACTATGATGAAGAAGGCAATTTTGTGGATATCGGTGATGACAAAGAAAGCGACGAGATACGCAGCGCATTTGAAAAATGGGCTGCTATAGGTGATTTTGAACCTGAAACTTATATATTGGGAAACTGTATTGACGGCGGCGGGGAAAGCGCCATTGACGAGCCTATTTATTATTATGAGAATAAATATGACGGTGATATAGAGGATTTTATAAAGCGTTACAACGGTGTTATATATATTTCTTACAATTTTGAAGAAGGTCAGGCAAATGAAGAGGTGGTTTCCAAGCTTAACAGGCTAAAGGACGGATGTGTGCCTGTTATTGAAGTGAGAACCTCTGTTGCAAAAACATACAATATGGGTCTGTCGGTAGCTCTTCCGGCAGATAATTTGTGCTCCATAACTTTGAGAGACGGTAAAGTAAATGTTACTAGACTCAAAAAGAAGAGTAAGGAACTGAAACATGGCATTATAGTTTCCACGTATATGGATGAAAGCTACAAGAATATGATTTTGGAAGCTGAAAAGACTTATGAGAGCCAATGTCTTTTTATAGATAAAGATAATATTCTGCTTAAGAAAAATGACATATATAAAGACGAAAAAGGAAAGCTGATGAAAAGAGCGTATCAGGTTGGAAGCGGTTTTGAAGGTCATATTGAAATAGCTTTTCCGAGAGCACTTTATTCGGAAAATGATATAAAGGTATACAGCAGCGAAGGCGTGCGTATAACTCCCGGAATAAGTAATGACAGATTTTATTATGATGACGATTATTTTTATTATCTTGTGGACGCAGGATATATCATAAACTTTATAAATTGAGGTTATATTTTGATGAACAAAAGTATTAGAAAACTTATGTGGGTGCTGTTTTTGCTGTACTTGATTATGTTGCTGCTTATATTGTTTGGAGACAACATTTTTGTGCGTGACGCAAACAGGCATCCTTTGGTAAATCACATTAATTTGGAGCCGTTTTTTGAAATCAGAAGGTACATTGATGCTTTTTCTAATCATTCCATACATTTAAAGTATGTGATTGCGAATCTTTGGGGAAATATAGTGCTGTTTATGCCGTTTACGGTATTTTTGGCGGTAATGTTTAAGCCCTTTTCACGATGGTATGTGACACTGCCTTTTATGGCTTTGGTGATATGTTCCGTTGAGATTTTGCAGTATATGACCCGCAGAGGAAGCTGTGACATAGATGATTTTATACTGAATTTTTCGGGAAGCGTTGTGGTATTTGCCGCAGTTTTCATTTTGAAAAAAGTACTAACAAAACGTGCGACTTTATGATAAAATAAAATGGGATATTGAGATTTACCCACAAAGAAAAAAACGGAGGTTTGATATGAGTTTACTTATAAAAAACGGAAGAGTGATAGACCCTGCCTGTGACAGGGACGGAATATTTGATGTTCTTGTCGAGGAAGGTATCATTAAGAAGGTGGAGAGCAACATAACCGATGAAGCTGACGAAGTGCTTGATGCGAAGGGTTGTGTGGTTTCTCCGGGACTTATAGATTTGCATGTACATTTCAGAGAACCGGGTTTTGAACATAAGGAGACGATAAAGACCGGAGCTATGGCTGCCGCAAAGGGCGGCTTTACGACGGTATGTCCTATGCCAAATACCATACCGGCGGTAGACAGTGTGGAGATGCTTGAAAATCTTTATGAGAGAATCAGAAAGAATGCTATCGTAAATGTGCTTCCCGTATCAGCCATAACCATGGGACAGGGCGGAGAGTATCTGGTAGATATCACGGGTATGGCAGACCACGGTGCAATAGCCATAAGCGAGGACGGAAAGAGCGTTATGAATACGGCACTTTACAAGAAGGCTATGATTATGGCCGCCAAGGCGGGTATTCCTGTCATGGCTCACTGTGAAGATAAGAATCTTGTCGGAAAAGGTGTCATCAATGAAGGACCTAAGTCGAAAGAGCTTGGGGTTATGGGAATATCCAATTCGGTTGAGGATGTCATTGTGGCGAGGGACATTGTACTTGCAAAGGAAACGGGTGCAAAGCTTCATCTGTGCCATTGTTCCACAAAGGACAGCGTAGAAATGATAAGGCTGGCTAAGGAGCATGGAATTGCAGTTACCGGAGAAGTGTGTCCGCATCATTTTACATTGTGCGATGAGGATATCAAAGAGGATGACAGCAATTATAAGATGAATCCGCCTCTTCGTTCAAGGGAGGATGTCAAGGCACTAAAGGAAGGTCTTAAAAATAATATTATGGATGTCATATCGACTGACCATGCACCGCATCATGCCAGTGAAAAGGCAGCTTCCGTAAAGACGGCTCCTTTTGGAATAGTAGGTCTTGAGACAAGTCTTGCGCTTACCATAACAGAGCTTGTGGATAAGGGATATCTGACTATGAAGCAGCTTGTTGAGAAGATGAGCTATAATCCGGCAAAGGTTATCGGCATTGACAGAGGTACGCTTGAGGTCGGAAAGGCTGCGGACATAACAGTATTTGACCCTAACGCAAGTTATGTGATAGATTCAAAGGATTTTGTGTCAATGGGAAAGAATACTCCGTTTAACGGTAAGAAGGTTAAAGGTGTGGTAAAATACACCATAGTAAGCGGCAATGTAGTATATGAGAATGTCATCAGATAAGAATTAAATATACATTTAATAAATACTGACACTATATATTTTAGCAGCACGGAAGCTTAAGTGCTTCAGAATGGAGAAAAATATGATTAACAAATTAGTATCTAAGATTAAAAAGACAAATGCTCCTATCGTTGTGGGACTGGACCCGATGCTTAATTATCTTCCTAAGCATTTGCTTGATAAGGCAGTCGCAGAGCAGGGAGAAAGCCTTGAAGCGGTTTCGGAGGCTGTATGGCAGTACAATAAAGCCATCGTGGATGCCACGTATGACCTTATACCGGCAGTAAAGCCTCAGATAGCCATGTATGAGCAGTTTGGTATTCCGGGACTTATTGCATACAAGAAGACTGTGGACTACTGTAAGGAAAAGGATCTGGTGATTATAGGTGACATAAAGAGAGGCGACATAGGCTCTACTTCTGCGGCATATGCCACGGCACATCTTGGAAAGATTAAGGTTGGAAACACGGAAATTGCCCCGTTTAACGAAGATTTTGCAACTGTCAATCCTTACCTTGGTTCTGACGGCATTAACCCTTTTATAGATGTGTGCAAGGCTGAGAATAAAGGTATATTTGTACTTGTCAAGACTTCAAATCCGTCAAGCGGCGAGTTTCAGGACAGAATTATTGACGGAAAGCCTCTTTACGAGCATGTGGGCGAGCAGGTGGCTAAGTGGGGTGAAGACCATATGGGTGATGATTACAGCTATGTAGGAGCTGTTGTCGGAGCTACATACCCTGAGATAGGAAAAGTGTTGAGAAAGGTTATGCCAAAGACATATATCCTCGTTCCGGGCTACGGAGCACAGGGCGGAAAAGGTGCAGATCTTGTACACTACTTTAACGAGGATGGTCTTGGTGCCATAGTAAACAGCTCAAGAGGAATCATAGCTGCATATAAGCAGGAAAAATATGCTTCCTACGGCGAGGCAAATTTTGCTGATGCATCGCGTGCGGCTGTTAAGGATATGATAGAAGATATATCAAATGCCATAAGCAGCAGATAATTGCTTAATTACAAAAGTGCGATTGCAGTGTGTTGTGATGATATTTCGGAATGTGAGGAAAATATGAAATTTACTGAAAATGCAAAAATAATAAGCGCAGAATGTATTGATACAGGCATATACAGTATGTGGATTCAGACAGAAAATATAGCTTTAAATGCAAAGCCGGGACAGTTTATATCTGTCTATTCAGATGATGGTTCAAGGCTGCTCCCGAGACCCATAAGCATATGTGAAGCGCAGGAAACAAGGCTTAGGATAGTATACAGGGTTGTCGGAAAGGGTACGGAGGAATTTTCTGGGAAAAGTGCCGGCGATACCTTGAGAATACTCGGACCTCTTGGAAACGGATATGAGCTTAAAGGAAAGAAAGCCATACTGTTTGGAGGCGGAATAGGCATACCTCCTATGCTTGAACTGGCAAAACGGCTTGACTGTGAAAAAAGCATAGTGCTTGGTTACAGGGACAGTCTGTTTCTTAACGAAGAATTTGAAAAGTATGGAAGGGTATATATAGCTACTGAGGACGGAAGCACCGGTACTAAGGGAAATGTGATTGACTGTGTGGCACAGGAAAATATAACGGGTGATGTGATTTATGCCTGCGGACCTATGCCTATGCTAAGAGCCATAAAGCAGTATGCCGAAAAAAATGATATTGAGGCATACATTTCTCTTGAAGAGAAAATGGCATGCGGCGTGGGAGCGTGTCTTGCGTGTGTGTGCAAAACAAAGGAAAAAGACCATCATTCAAATGTCAACAATGCAAGAATATGTGCAGACGGTCCGGTATTTAACGCAAAGGAGGTTGAAATCTGATGAATACTTCTGTTAATTTGGCAGGCGTGCAGCTTGCAAATCCTGTAATGACTGCTTCGGGAACATTTGGCTCGGGAATGGAGTATGCAGAGTTTGTAGACCTTAACAGACTTGGTGCGGTAGTTACAAAGGGTGTGGCAAATGTAGCGTGGCCGGGTAATCCTACTCCGCGTATAGCTGAGACATACGGCGGAATGATAAATGCCATCGGACTTCAGAATCCCGGAATAGATGTCTTTGTGCAAAGAGACATTCCTTTTCTTAAAAAGTTTGATACGAAGATTATTGTAAATGTCTGCGGAAAGACGGCAAAAGACTACATAGAGGTTGTGGAAAGGCTGTCGGATGAAGCTGTTGATATGCTTGAAATCAATATTTCCTGTCCTAACGTAAAGGAGGGCGGTATTGCTTTCGGTCAGAATGCAGCAAGCGTTGAGGATATTACAAAGCAGATAAAGGCACACGCAAAGCAACCTGTCATTATGAAACTCAGCCCGAATGTGACTGATATTACCGAAATGGCGAGAGCGGCAGAAAGCGGCGGCGCAGACGTGCTTTCGCTTATCAATACCATTACAGGCATGAAGATAGATGTAAACAGACGTACATTTGCCGTAGCCAACAGGACAGGAGGCCTTTCGGGTCCTGCAATAAAGCCTGTTGCCGTCCGTATGGTATATCAGGTGGCAAATGCAGTATCTCTCCCAATCATAGGTATGGGTGGAATAGCGTCTGCAGAAGACGCACTGGAGTTTATTCTTGCAGGTGCTTCGGCTGTGTCGGTGGGTACTGCAAACTTCAGCAATCCGCGTACCACCGTTGAGGTAATAGACGGCATAGAAAAATATATGCAAGCACACGGAATAGATGATATAAACGAACTTATAGGTGCTGTCAGATAATGTGTGAACATTGTAACTATGGATGCTTTGGACAAGGAAGGTCAGTCAAGCAATATGCCGGTTATTGCACAGTTCCTTTTACTTTTCTTCTATGTTGGATACATACTCTTTGGTTTAAATGCTGATGCAAATATCAATGCAATTAAGGCAAACAAAGGCTTGCCAACACAGGATAACAAGATTTTATGGATTATTTTAGGTCTTGTATTCCCAGTAGCACTTATTGCTCTTGTTCAGAATGAAATCAATAAGCTTGCATAATATTATTCAGAATATGCGACAAATCTCCTGCAATCATGCAGGAGATTTTTTGTTGAATATTTTTAGCATTTATGATAGACTTAAAAATAGGAATTTTTAGGCTGGAACGCAGGAGGTTTTGTACTGATGGAAAAATATAAAGAGGAATTTATTGAATTTATGGTTGACTGCCAGGTTCTTAAATTTGGAGATTTTGTTACAAAGAGCGGAAGAAAGACGCCATTTTTTGTCAACACCGGATTTTACAGGACGGGAGCTCAGTTAAAGAAGCTGGGCGAGTACTATGCCAGAGCCATAAATGATAAGTATGGGGTAGATTTTGACGTACTTTTCGGTCCTGCCTATAAGGGTATTCCGCTTACGGTTACGACAACGGTTGCACTTAACGATATGTATGGCGCTGACATAAAGTACTGCTCTAACAGAAAGGAAGTTAAGGACCACGGCGATAAGGGAATACTTCTCGGAAGTCCGATTTCTGACGGTGATAAAGTGGTTATAATCGAGGATGTAACTACCGCCGGTACTTCTATAGGGGAGACACTTCCTATAATCAAGGCACAGGGAGATGTAACTGTTAAAGGACTTGTGGTATCTGTTGACAGGATGGAGAGAGGTACAGGCACTAAGAGTGCGTTAAAGCAGATAGCAGAAGATTATGGAATGGAAACTACCGCTATTGTTACCATGGCGGAGGTTGTCGAGCACCTTTACAATAAACCGTATAAAGGACAGGTAATAATTGATGATACCATAAAGGCTGCCATTGACGCTTATTATGAGCAGTATGGCGCAGAGGAATAATGTATGTGAGTAAAAAGAGCAAAATCCGGGATTTTGCCTTGCGGGTTTGTGCCGGAGCGTCACAGACATCGTAATCATTGTATGCTAACGCTTCAGATTGGAGAAAAATATGAACGAGAAGATTTTTAAGAATATGAAATCTACCGGAGTTTCCAGCCTTGTTATCGGTATTGCCACAATATGCCTTGGCGTTGCAGCCGGCGTGGTGCTTATCGTGAACGGAGCTAAGCTTTTGTCAAGCAAATGTGATACTTTGTTCTAAATATTATTGGCAGAATTATTTTTAGCTTTTGGAGTTTGTTATGACAAAGTACAAGTTTTCTAACAAAAATCATGCTGAGGGCGGCATTGTTTCATGTCTTATGGGACTTGGCGCTCTTGCAGGTATTATATTGGCGGTATATTTGTCGTATAAAAGGCAAGGGGCTGCCGGCGAACTGGTCGGTAATTTAGCTCTTGCCTCATTTTTGTTGTCCTTTTTCGGTACGGTCATAGGACTGTTAAGTTACAAGGAACAGGACAAATATTACATTTTTTCACATATCGGCAGTACGTTTTGCGGAATATTTACCATATTTATGATTGCAGTATTTGCCATGGGTTTATGATTTAAAGTGGGAAAATGTTTGGAAATGTGAGGTATTTATGCAGAATATGGAATTGATTACTGAACGATACGCTCTCGCAAAAGCAAGAGTTGAAGACATTGCAGATAACGGTGCTCAGGTAAAAAATACCTACAGGGACTATTTTGAGAAGACTGCGGCTTTTATAATGCAGATGGATAAGCTTTACGGTGACATTCGTAAAAATGTGTTTGAACAGTATACTTTTGATGAGCTTAAAAATCACAATCATGACCTGTACAGCGATATTCTGCCTGAGAATTATGATAAGAGTTATGCCAATCCTGCATATGCAGTGGCATGTATGGGCGAACTGAACGGAAGAATTTTATCATTTTTGTATACAGAGCTTAGAAGCCTTATATCGTATGCGTATGAAGACAGGCTGTTTGACATGACTATAACCATTGAACTGTTTATTCAGATATATTGTCTGTTTGAGGAAGAAGACGAACCGCAGTATCAGAGCATAAGGGACGCCGTATACTGGTTTATGAGTGATTACAGCGAGGATATTCTCTATGAACGAATTGAGGAAAAACTGCTCCCTGAAAAAAGTTTTGCTGCCTCTATAATTATGGACAGCGATTTGAAGGATTTGAGGTATCTTTTCAAATACGGTGAGTATATAACCGATAACGAGATTGAAACGGCTGAATTTCTGAATAATCTTTCTGAGGATAAGATAAATGCAATGGCATCTACCTACACGGAAGGGTACAGAATAGGCTTTGTGCTCGGCAATAAGGATTTGTCTAAGAAATCCGCAGTGGATGTGCGTTACTGTATAGGCTTTGAGAGGATTGTCAGAGCTGCGATAAAAAATTTTGCAAAGCTTAATTTGAAACCTGTCATATACAGGTACGGAATCAATTCTCTGAACAAATCCAGCAACAAGATAGGATTTTTTGCCACGAGTCCTAACAGACAGTATGAATATGACCACAGGGAGGATAATGCTCTGTATATTGACCGTGCCTTTAATGACAGGCGTCTTGGAGTTTTACGTACTGCGTATGAAGAGATGAAGGAGGCGGCTTCAAAATATGCCGGTCCGGCTGTTATGGAGGTATTCGGCGAGTCGGAATTTTCTCCGGTAAATAAGCCTGAAAATATTTCGTACGAAGATTTTCAGCAGAAGCTTTTGGTGGATTATGCGATACAGTCGGGACAGATAGTGAACGAGTATATTAAGGGAGAGGAGAGAAGCTTTACCATTATAGCTTATCCGATACCTGAGATTGGAAAAGACTTTGAAGAGATATTTGAAGAAACGGTAAAGATTAATACTCTTGACTACGAACTCTACAAGGTTATACAGCAGAATATAATAGATATTCTTGACAAATCAGAGAGTGTGCATATACTCGGAAAGAACGGCAACACTACGGATTTGACGGTGAAGCTTGTGGATTTGCCTGAAAACGAACATTTTACAAAGTTTGAAAACTGTCTTGCGGATGTCAACATTCCGCTCGGAGAAGTGTTTACGTCACCGCACCTTACCGGAACAGACGGAGTGCTGAATGTAAGTCAGGTGTATTTAAACGGTCTTAAATACAAAAATCTTACGCTTACCTTCAAGGACGGCATGGTTAAAGAGTACAGCTGTGACAATTTTGATACCGACAGTGAAAACGATAAGTTTATTAAGCAGAATCTTTTATACAACCATGACACGCTTCCTATGGGAGAGTTTGCCATAGGCACAAATACTACTGCCTATGTTATGGCGCAGAAATACGGCATACTTCATAAGCTCCCGATACTGATAGTTGAAAAAATGGGACCGCATTTTGCCGTGGGTGACACATGCTATTCACATTCTGAGGATGTGACGGTGTACAATCCGAATGGCAAGGAAATATATGCAAGGGACAATGAAATAACACAAAAGTATCGGAATACTGAGCCTAAGAAGGCATATTTTAACTGTCACACAGACATTACCGTTCCTTATGATGAGATAGGCGTTATAGAGGCTTTGGGAACTGACGGTCAGGTAAGGACTGTCATAAAGGACGGAAGATTTGTTCTTGACGGAACAGAGAAATTAAATGAACCATTTTCTATTGACTAGACGTTTAGTTATTAGTAAAATGAGTATATAAAAGAAAAGGAGATATCTTATATGGCAAAAGTAGGTATTGTTATGGGAAGCGACTCTGATTTGGAAATCATGAGTAAAGCTGCCGAAATGTTGGAGAAGTTTGGAATTGACTATGATATGACTGTTATATCAGCTCACAGAATGCCTGACATTTTCTTTGATTATGCAAAGAGTGCCAAGGAAAAGGGCTACAAGGTCATCATAGCCGGAGCAGGAGGAGCAGCTCATCTGCCGGGCATGGCAGCAGCTATATTCCCTCTTCCCGTAATAGGCGTTCCTATTCACACCAAGTCTTTGGGCGGAGTTGATTCACTCTATTCCATAGTGCAGATGCCAAGCGGTATTCCGGTGGCTACGGTAGCTATCAACGGAGGCGCTAATGCGGGCATACTTGCAGCCAAGATACTTGCGGTGTCTGACGAGGAAATTCTTAAGAAACTTGAGGACTACAAGGAGAGCCTTAAAGACGGCGTAGTTGCCAAGAAAGAAAAGCTTGAAAAAGTAGGATACAAAGAATATTTAAACGATATGAAAAAGTAGGAGGATACGAAAATGGATTACAAAAATGCCGGTGTTGATATAGAGGCAGGTTACAAGTCAGTTGAGCTTATGAAGGAGCATGTAAAGAAGACCATGCGTCCTGAGGTTCTTGGCGGAATAGGAGGCTTTTCGGGAGCATTTTCTGCTGAGAGCTTTAAGAATATGGAGAAGCCTACATTGGTTTCAGGTACGGACGGAGTAGGTACTAAGCTTAAATTGGCATTTCTTATGGACAAGCATGACACAATCGGTATTGACTGTGTTGCCATGTGTGTAAATGATATCGCATGTGCGGGCGGAGAACCTCTTTTCTTCCTCGATTACATTGCCTGCGGCAAGAATTATCCTGAGAAGATAGCAACCATCGTAAAGGGTGTGGCTGACGGATGCATTCAGTCAGAGTGTTCGCTTATCGGCGGAGAGACTGCTGAAATGCCGGGCTTTTATCCTGTTGACGAGTATGACCTTGCAGGTTTTGCGGTAGGCGTTGTTGATGAGCCTAAGCTTATAACAGGCAAGGACATTAAGGACGGAGACGTTCTTATAGGTATAGCTTCATCAGGCGTACACAGCAACGGATTTTCACTTGTCCGTAAGGTGTTTACTATGACAAAGGAATCTCTTGATACATATTATGACTGCCTCGGAAAGACTCTTGGAGAGGCACTTCTTGCGCCTACAAAGATATACGTTAAGGCACTTAAGTCAGTGAAAAATGCAGGCGTTACCATAAAGGGTTGCAGCCATATTACAGGCGGCGGCTTCTATGAGAATGTTCCAAGAATGCTTCCTGACGGAATAAGAGCCATGATTGAAAAGAACAGCTATGAAATACCTCCAATCTTTAAGATGCTTGCAGAGGACGGCAATATTGAGGAGCATATGATGTATAATACCTTCAATATGGGTATCGGTATGGTGCTTGCGGTTGATAAGAGTGATGTTGATGCAACACTTGCAGCCATAAAGGCAGCGGGTGAGGAAGCTTACATTATCGGTAAGACCGTAAGCGGAGAGAAAGGTGTAACATTATGCTAAATATAGCTGTTTTGGTTTCAGGAGGAGGCACTAACCTCCAGGCAATAATAGACAGTATAGCCGGCGGAAGAATTTCTGATACTTCAATAAAGGTAGTTATCAGCAACAATGCCGGTGCTTATGCGCTTGAAAGGGCAAAGGCAAACGGTATTGACGCTGTGTGTGTATCTCCGAAGTCTTACGAAAACAGGGAGCTGTTTAATGACGCTCTTCTTGCAAAAATAGACGAGTATCATGTGGATTTGATTGTTCTTGCAGGATGTCTTGTAAATCTTCCTGCAAAGCTGGTGGAAAAGTATGACGGAAGGATAATCAACATACATCCTTCACTCATACCGTCATTCTGCGGAAGGGGCTTTTATGGACTTAAGGTTCATGAGGCAGCTTTGGAGCGTGGCGTTAAGGTGACGGGAGCTACCGTACATTTTGTGGATGCAGGTATCGACACAGGACGTATTATTCTTCAAAAACCTGTAATGGTGGAACAGAACGATACTCCGCAGGTGCTTCAGAAAAGAGTTATGGAGCAGGCTGAATGGGTAATACTTCCACAGGCTATTGATATGATAGCTAAAGGCGAAGTAAAATTAGGAAAGCAATCATAGAAGAAATATCTTCGGATAGGAGAATGGAATGAAAGTACTTATAGTAGGCGGCGGCGGACGTGAGCATGCTATCGCATATAAGGTAGCCATGAGCGATAAGGTTGACAAGATATATTGTGCTCCGGGCAATGCGGGAATTGCCGAGTATGCTGAATGCGTAGACATAAAAGCTATGGAATTTGACAAGCTTGCGGCATTTGCAAAGGAAAATGGTGTAGACCTTACGGTAGTAGGTATGGATGACCCTCTTGTGGGAGGCATTGTCGATGTATTTGAAAAGGAAGGTCTTAGAATATTCGGACCCAGAAAAAATGCAGCGATTCTTGAAGGCTCAAAGGCTTTTTCAAAAGACCTTATGAAAAAGTATGATATACCTACGGCAGCATATGAAACCTTTGACAATGCAAATGACGCTCTTGAATACCTTGAGAATGCGGCTTATCCGACAGTCCTTAAGGCAGACGGTCTGGCTCTCGGAAAGGGAGTGCTTATCTGCAATACCAAAGAGGAAGCCAAGGAAGGTATCAGGACTTTGATGCTTGACAAGCAGTTTGGTTCGGCCGGTGATAAGATAGTTATAGAAGAATTTATGACAGGCAGAGAGGTATCCGTACTCTCATTTGTGGACGGCAATACGATTAAGATTATGACGAGCGCACAGGACCACAAGCGAGCAAAAGACGGAGATAAAGGTCTTAACACAGGCGGTATGGGAACATTTTCTCCAAGCCCGTTCTATACGCCTGAGGTTGATGAGTTCTGTAAGAAATATATTTACCAGAAGACTGTTGATGCCATGAAGGCTGAGGGCAGAGAGTTCAAGGGAATTATATTCTTCGGACTGATGCTTACTCCTAACGGTCCGAGAGTACTTGAATACAATGCAAGATTCGGTGACCCTGAAACTCAGGTTGTCCTGCCTAGAATGAAAAATGATATCGTAGACGTATTTGAGGCTTGTATAGACGGAACGCTCGATAAGATTGAGCTTGAGTTTGAGGATAATGCGGCAGTATGCGTTGTACTTGCATCAGACGGATATCCTGAGCATTACGAGAAGGGCTTTGCCATAAAGGGACTGGAGTCTTTTAAGGGCAAGGACGGCTACTATGTATTCCATGCCGGAACAAAGTTTGAAGGAGATACCATAGTAACTAACGGAGGACGTGTTCTTGGAGTTACTGCAAAGGGTGCTACCCTTAAGGAAGCCAGAGCTAATGCCTATGCTGCTACCGAGTGGATTGACTTTTCAAACAAATACAAGAGAAATGATATAGGAAAAGCCATAGACGAAGCATAACAGCTGTTTGGCATGTGGAAAAATATAGAAAAATTGTGAAAAAACACACATTAAGTAGACTTAATGTGTGTTTTTTGGTATACTAAGCCTGTTAGATACAAATTGAGGCAATATTTGAAGGTGAAAGTTTTGAAAAAGATTTACTACAAAAAAGTGCTGGCACTTTTGCTTACTGTGGTTATGGTTTCAGTACATTTTATGTCGATAACGGTAGTAGCCGTAAGTGATACATATGTAAAATACGAAACGGAGAAAAACGGAATTATAACGGATGTCGAGGGCGATGTCAATGTAAGAACCACCCCGACTACATCTACGACAGGCAACATAATAGGCGTAAAGCTTGATTACAGGGATACGGTAACGGTTCTCGGAGAGGATACGGAAGCAGAAACGGGAAAATTGTGGTATCATGTCGCATTTACCAAGGATGGTACATATTATGAGGGATATGTAAGGTCTGACCTTATGGAAGTTATAGAAACAGGAGTGGACGAGGAAAGCATAAGAACTGAACTTCAGGGCCTTGGATTTCCTGAAAGTTATATAGAACCTCTTGTGCAGCTTAAGTTAATGTACCCTAACTGGAAATTCGTTCCTTACTTTACAAATTATGACTGGAACAAGATGGTTGAAGTGCAGATGGCAAATAGAAGAAGCCTTGTACAGAGCAGCTATCCGTCTTCATGGAAGTCACTGAGATACGGAGATTTTGACTGGGTAAACAACTGCTGGATTATTATGGAAGGTAATGACAGGGTAAATGCAAGTCAGGAGATAATAGAGTATTATCTTGACCCGCGAAACTTTTTTGATGCAAGCCAGATTTTTCAGTTTGAACTTTTGTCATTTGACGCTTCACTTCACAGCATTACAGGCGTTGAGAGCATACTGAAAAATACATTTATGGATAATGTGGTACTGCCTGATGACGAGCAGGGAAGAACATACTCACAGGTGTTTATGTCCATAGGAAGCGAACTTAAGATGAGCCCTTACTATCTTGCCAGCAAGGTAGTGCTTGAACAGGGAAGAAACGGAAATTCTCCGCTTATATCGGGTACATATCCGGGTTATGAGGGCTACTACAATTTCTTTAACGTTGGTGCGACAGGAATGGGAAGCGCCGTCATAACCAACGGATTACAATATGCCAAAACGAATGGCTGGGATACAAGATACAAATCGCTTTACGGCGGTGCGTCGGGAACCATAAGCAGTTACATAGACAGAGGTCAGAACACTCTGTACCTGCAAAAATTTGACGTGGTCGATTTGGCGGCAGGAAGCTGGCCAAGACAGTATGCACAATACATATGGGCGGCTTCTACTGAGGCTTCCAATACATCAAGTGCCTATGATGAGATAGGCATCAAGAACAGCAGCATAGTATTCAGAATACCCATATATGAAAATATGCCGGAAAATGCATGCCCTAAGCCTGTAAAGGACGGCAATCCAAACTACAAGCTGGGAGATATAACCGTATCGGGCTATCAGTTAAGTCCGTCCTTTGATACGGATACATTGGAATACTCGCTTATTGTAGAAAATGATATCGAAAGTGTGGATATATCGGCAACACCATATGCTTCCACAACAAATGTAACGGGTGTCGGAAAGACCACTCTTGAACAAGGAGAAAATGTAATAAATGTTGTGGCTACGGCTGAAAACGGTGATGTATGTACATACACACTGCGTATAACGAGAAAGGAAGGCTCACCGGATAAGCTGCAGGCTTTGGCTGTTGAAGGCTACAACATAACTCCTGCATTTAACTCTGATATATTTGAATACACCCTGACAGTGCCATACACAACGTCGGTTGTCAATATAGGTGCAAAAGCATACACATCATCTTCCGTTGTTGAAGGAACCGGAGATTTTGGATTAAATGTCGGAGAGAATACCGCACAGATTAAGGTTACGGGAGCTAACGGCACAAGCAATACATACACCATAAGTATAACGAGAGCGGACGAGGTTGTATTTGAAGCTCCGAAATATTTCTTTGATGACACTAAAGGAACCGTAAACGGATTTAAAGTGGGAAGCGACGTTTCAGAGATATTAACCGATTTTACCGTGTCAAACGGATCTGTAAAGATACTTGACTGCTACGGAATAGAGAAAAGCGGCATAATAGCTACCGGAGATATAGTGGCTGTGTATGATGTCAGCGGAAATATAAAATACAAATACAGCGTGGTTGTTTACGGAGATCTTAACGGTGACGGAAACATAACACTTATAGATTATACGATAGCCAAAAAGTATTTGTGGGGAACATATCCTCTCGATGCCACAAAGACGGAGGCTCTTGACGTAAACCATGACGGAAAGACCAGTCTTATCGACAGAACATATATTAAAAAATATTTGTGGAAAACAATAGAAATCTCACAGAGTAAGAACGTGGAGGAAAGATAAAAATATGAAGAAAATATTGAATAAAATTCTGATAATTATTTGTATGATTTCCCTGTTTATCCCTGTTGCCGGCGTTAAGAACGCTAAAGCAGAGGATGTGGGAACAATATCCATATCGGTAGATAAGACGGAGCTTGAAAAAGGCGAAACGGTAAGAATAACAGTTTCTCTTAATTCTTCTGTTCCCATTAGTGATGTTATGTTTGAAATTAGATACGATAACAAGGTGTTTGAAAACAGCAGTTATGCGGGGATAATAAATATAGACGTAGACGGTCCTCAGGAAGGATTTACCACATATCAGGCTTCATATGAGTTTAAGGTTATATCCGTTCCGGGAAATAATTCGTCATCATTTATAATAGAAAATCTTCAGGCAATTGAAATCATTAAAGATGAGGAAGGAAAGGAAAATTATAAGGAGGTATCATTTGGACTCAATAATTCTACCGTGCGTGTCATAGACCACAAGGCTTCGTCGAATGCAAATCTGGCATCGATTAATCTTAGTACGGGTTATCTGTGGCCTGAATTTAATCCGAATACCACAGTGTATGCGGTAGGACTTGATTACAGTATTACAAGCCTTAATATGACTGCGATTGCACAGGATGGCGCTGCGAAGGTGACATTTGACAGTAGCCTTTTAAAAGACCTAAAGGTGGGACAGACGGATGTTAAGATTACCGTTACAGCAGAGAATGGAGCTACAAAGACTTATTTGCTTCAGGTTGTAAGGTATGATAAAAAGGCAGAACCTGAAAGCCAGACAAATCCGCCTACTGAGCCGCAGACAACCCCGAATACCCTGTCGGTTACGATATCAGGAAAACAATATAATATTATGAGAGACATTTCGCGTGTGCCGTTGCCGTCAGGATTTGAACTGTCGGTTGAAAGGTACAGTGAAAGTGATGTGGGAGTGGCTGTAAACAATACCACTAAGCTTACGCTTATGTATCTTACCGATAATGACGGAAACGCAGATTTCTTTATATACGATAAGGCTAAGAATACATTTTCAAAATATGTTACGCTGACTGACACGCAGCTTGAATATGTTCTTCTGACACCAGATAAGCTCCTTGAAAATACAAAGAGCGTAAAGCTTGATATTAACGGCGTAAATGTAACCACATATGTAAGCGATGACGTTGCAGACATATATTTCTTCTATGCCATGAACGGCAAGGGCGAAAAGAACTGGTACGGATATGACGCAAAGGAGGGTACGATACAGAGAATGTACACCTCGGGCGGAAATGTGAATGTGCCTGCGGAAAGCGACGAGAGCGAAGAATTAAGCGATTTGAAACTTCAGAATTCAAAGCTTCAAAGAGAGGTAGCAAGCCTTAAGGGAAGCAAGAAGGCAACTTACAGGCTGATTGCTGCCATTGTCCTTGCGGTACTTTGTTTTGCACTTGCAGGTATAGTATTCTATATGTCGGCAAAGAATAAGAAAAAAGAAGAGGAATACAATGATTTGGTGGATTCCTCGATAGCAATAAAAAAGCAGCTTGATGAAACGCTGGAACTTGTGGCGGCGACTGATGAAAAATTTAGAAAAGAGCGCGAAGCAGAGGAGAAGGAAGCTGAAATTCAAAGCCGCATAGAGAGGGAAGAACAGGAAGAAAAGAGTATAAGCGATGACGTCCTTAAAAGTGAGATAGACAAAGCACTGGAAAAGCTTTCAAGTGCAAACAGGGAGGATGCCGTCAATATTAAATTTAATATGGATGATGATTTATTCAAATAATATTTGTTGATTTTTATTGAGGCGTTTGTTATACTATAAATATAACAAACGCTTTTAAGGTGGTGCGGTATGTATATTGTTATAGATTTTAACAGCGATGAAGCGATATATATGCAGCTTCGTAATCAAATCATTATGGGAATAGCCACAGAACAGATTAAGGAGGGAGATACACTCCCATCCGTCCGTCAACTGGCAGAAGAGATAGGCATTAATATGCACACTGTCAATAAGGCATATTCTGTCTTGAAGCAGGAAGGCTTTATTAAGCTTGACAGGCGAAAAGGTGCCGTCATATGTCTGGAACTTGATAAACTGGTGGCGATGGAAGAACTCAGTGACGCTATGAAAGTAGTTGTTGCAAGAGCTATGTGCAAGAATATATCAAGACAAGAGATGCATAATATATTAGATATAGTTATAGACGGATTTTCAGCTAGCGTGACAGAAAGGAATCAGCAATATGAATAACAGATATACAAGCGTGGCAGAAAAGATTATAGCGGAGATGGAAGCCAAGGCGAATGCCATAGACGGCGGAAGCGTGGGAACACAGCATTTGCTGTATGCCATAACGGCAGTTAAAGAAGGAGCGGCATATAAGGTGCTTGAGAACAATGATGTGGAGGAAAGTGTTCTTTCAAGTATGGTTGCAGGCTTTTTAAATCCTAACGGCTCAGATGTGCTTGCTCTCGGAAAGATAACGTATTCTCCGAAGCTTAAGAAAGTACTTGATATGGCATTTGATGAAGCTAAGAAAATGAATTATGAGAAGGTTGGTTCCGAGCATCTGCTTATAGCTATTTTGAAATGTCAGGACTGTATGGCATACAGGATACTTGTATCCCTTCAGGTAGATATGATAAAGGTATTTAAGGAACTGCTTGATGCAATGGGACTTGAACTGACCGGCTTTAAAGAGGACGTTGCTGCCATTAAGGGCAAAGGAAAGGCTAAGCCTCCTATGCTTATAGACACATACAGTGTGGATATGACGGAACTGGCAAAGAGTGATAAGCTTGACCCTGTTATAGGCAGGGAAGATGAGATACAGCGTCTTATTCAGGTTCTAAGCCGCAGAACAAAGAATAATCCTTGTCTTATAGGCGAGCCTGGTGTCGGAAAAACTGCAGTGGTAGAAGGTCTGGCTGCAAGGATAGTAAACGGTGACGTGCCGGACAGCCTTAAGGGAAAACGTCTGCTTAACCTTGACCTTTCGGGGATGGTAGCAGGTTCCAAGTACAGAGGCGAATTTGAAGAGCGAATTAAAAAGGTAATAAGCGAAGTTAAAAATTCAGGAAACATTATTCTTTTTATGGATGAGATACACACCATGATAGGTGCCGGAGGTGCTGAGGGGTCTATGGATGCAGCCAACATCTTAAAACCGTCATTATCGCGCGGTGAGATACAGCTTATAGGTGCTACGACCATAGAAGAATACAGAAAATATATTGAAAAGGATGCGGCACTCGAACGACGTTTCCAGCCTGTTAAGGTTACGGAACCTACATTGGACGAGACGGTTGCCATACTTTATGGTCTTAAGGAAAGATATGAAAATCATCATAACGTTGTTATAACGGATGAGGCTATCGAAAGTGCAGTAAGGCTTTCAGAACGCTATATAAACGACAGAAATCTTCCTGATAAGGCTATAGACGTTATTGACGAGGCGGCTTCAAGAGTGAGCATTAATGCCACAAATAAGCCAAAGGAGCTTAAGACCGTTGAAGAAGAGATAAAGACTCTTGAAGCGCAGAAGGAAAAGGCAATTCTTGCCTGCGATTTTGATGAGGCAATGAACATCAAGGAAAAGCTTGCCAAAAAATATAAAAAGCAGGAAAGGCTTGAAAAGGCTTATGAAGCACAGAGAGCAAATGCATCTGATAAGGTTACGGCTGAAGAAGTGGCAGAGGTCATTTCGCTTTGGACAAAAATTCCTCTCAAGAAGTTAGCTGCAACAGAAGCAGAGAAGCTTATAAAACTTGAAGAAGTACTTCACGAAAGAGTTGTAGGACAGGAAGAGGCGGTAAGCTCTCTTGCAAAAGCCATAAGACGAGGCAGAGTCGGCATAAAGGACCCGAAACGTCCTATCGGTTCATTCTTGTTTTTAGGTCCTACGGGCGTGGGAAAGACAGAGCTGTCAAAGGCTTTGGCACAGGCTATGTTTGGCTCTGAAGAATTTCTTATAAGAATTGATATGTCTGAGTATATGGAAAAGCACAGTGTATCTAAGATGATTGGCTCACCTCCGGGATATGTAGGATTTGAAGACGGCGGTCAGCTTTCGGAACGTGTGCGCCGTAATCCGTATTCTGTCGTGCTGTTTGATGAGATTGAAAAGGCACATCCTGATGTGTTTAACATACTGCTTCAGATACTTGATGACGGTCATATAACAGACTCAAACGGTCGTAAGATAGATTTCAAGAATACCGTAATTATCATGACATCAAATGCAGGTGCATCTTCAATAGCGGATTCCAAGAAGCTGGGATTTTCGGTAAATACTGACGAAAAGCAGGACTATGAAAGTATGAAGTCAAAGGTGATGGATGAGGTGAAACGTCTGTTTAAGCCTGAATTTATCAACCGTATTGATGACATTATCGTGTTCCATTCGCTCACTAAGGAAAATATGAAGCAGATTATCGATATTATGCTTGCTTCACTCAACAAAGTAGTAAAGGAAAATATCGGCATAACCATAAACATGGATGATGCGGCTAAGGAGCGTATTATTGAAGACAGCTTTGATTCCAAATACGGAGCAAGACCTTTAAGACGTGCGCTTCAAAGCAGGGTGGAAGACAAAGTGGCAGATTTGATTTTATCGCGAGGCAGTAAAAAACTGAAAAACATATATGTGACATGTGTGGACGGCGAACTTCAAATTTCTGATAAAAATTCCACAAAGCACTGGAAATAAAGTACAAAATATAGTATAATAATCTAAAAGAAATGAAAGACGATAGGAGGATAAAACAATGCCAGTTGTTAGTGAACTTTTGAGGACAGAAAAGGACGGAAGTTTGAGCTTTGGCGATTATACATTGGATACAAAGACCAAGCTTTCTGATTATGAATATAAGGGCGACAAGTATAAGGTAAAGACATTTAACGAGATTACCAAGCTTGAACGTAACGGCGCATTTGTTTATGAATCAGTACCCGGAACAGCAGTTATGAATATGAATGCCACTGACTCTGAAGTATCTTTCCTTGTCTCAGGCAGCGAGGACTCACAGATTACTCTCGAACTTGAACCTGAGCAGGACTACAAGGTATTCATAGACAAAGTGAATATAGGCAAGATGAAAACTAATCTTGGCGGTAAATTGGTGTTTAGCGTTGAGTTTGATAGTGATGATGTATTTGTGGCTGTTAAAGTCGTTAAAGCTTAATTTGCATTTAATTTTGGCTGTTACATTTGTAACAGCCTTTTTGCTGATAAATATAAATAGGGCAGCTTACCTGCATAAGACTGCACGGTTGTGTCTGTACCCGATTGGAAATGTGAGGAAATATATTGGCTAAGAGTAAAAATGAAATTTTCTTTTGTACAGAGTGCGGTTGCGAGTCTTCAAAATGGAGCGGACAATGTCCAAGCTGTAAGGCGTGGAACACTATGAAGGAAGCACCGGCAATGAAAAGTACCGCCATAAAAGGAGCTTCTCTGGCTTCAAAGAGGGCCGCTTATATAGATAAAAAGCCTGTGGCACTTAATGATGTAGTTATCACCACTGAGGACAGAATAAGCACAGGTTTTAACGAACTTGACAGGGTGCTTGGAGGAGGACTTGTGCCTGCTTCCCTTGTGTTAGTGGGTGGCGATCCGGGTATAGGAAAGTCCACACTTTTATTGCAGGTATGCAAAAATATGTCAAACAATGATGTTGATGTTTTGTATGTTTCCGGCGAGGAATCGCTTAAACAGATAAAACTCAGAGCCCAGAGAGTAGGTAAATTCAGCGATAAGATGCAGCTTTTCTGTGAAACGGATTTGGATATTATAGAGAATATCATAGTTACACAGATGCCAAGCGTAGTTATCATAGATTCCATACAGACCATGTACAGGGACAGCGTTGAATCCTCTGCGGGAAGCGTATCGCAGGTGCGTGAGGCTACGATTACATTTATGAGGCTTGCGAAGGAGCATGGCATAGCCATATTCATAGTAGGACATGTGACAAAAGAGGGAACGGTTGCAGGACCGAGAGTGCTTGAACATATGGTGGATACCGTGCTTTATTTTGAGGGCGATAAAAATGCAGCGTACAGAATACTCAGAGGCGTAAAAAACAGATTTGGTTCTACTAATGAAATAGGCGTGTTTGAGATGGTGGAGAGCGGTCTTAAGGAGGTTCTTAATCCGTCTGAATATATGATTTCGGGAAGACCTGAAAGCTCCAGCGGATGCGTGGTGTCGTGCTTCCTTGAGGGCACAAGACCTATGCTTCTTGAAATACAGGCACTTATCTGTCATTCCAATTTCGGAATGCCGAGAAGAACTGCCGCAGGCACGGATTATAACAGGGTTAATCTGCTTATGGCGGTACTGGAAAAACGTGTCGGGATACAGCTTGGAAACTGTGACGCATATATTAACATAGCGGGAAGGATGAAAGTCAACGACCCTTCGATAGACCTTGCCATAGTTGCGACCATAATTTCAAGCTTCAAAAATAAAGAGATATCCTCAAAGATGATTATATTCGGAGAAGTGGGACTGTCAGGCGAGGTACGCGGTGTATCCTCACCTCAGATTAGAGTAAATGAAGCGGTTAAACTTGGCTTTGAAGTGTGTATTATGCCGGAGGTAAGCCTTAAAGCAGTCAAAACCTCCAAAAATATAAAGCTTATAGGCGTGTCGACCGTAAATGATTTGGCAGATAAAATGTTTTTCTTTACTTAATTTTATTTTGGAATTATAATAATATAGATAAGTAATGAGAAAGAGTGAAAAAATGGAAGAAAGTATTACTGTAAAGGTGTGGAGGGTAATATACCCTCTACTTATATATCTTTTTGTATCCGTGGCAATACAGATGGCATTTGTTATGGTACTGTCTTTTATGTACACGGCAAATCTGGATGTCTATACGGCAGAGAAAGTGGAAGATATAGCAAATAAGGTAGAACAACAGGTGTATGCCAATTCTTCGTATCTGTCCATTGCCAGTGCAGCAGTATGTATACCGGTGCTTACATTTTTCTTCAGGACTGATATGAAAAAGAAAAATGAAAAGTACACGAAATTTAATCCGCTTTTTTATCTGGTGATAATTGTTATGGGAATTGCAGGCTGCTTTGGTTTTAGTAACCTTGTGGATATAATGAAGATAAGCGAAGTGTTTAAAACATATACCGAAGAAGTCGAAGGACTTTTGTACGGAACAGGTTTTATTCAGGGACTTATAGCAAATGCAATACTTGCGCCAATCCTTGAGGAGCTTTTGTTTAGGGGACTGGTTTACAACAGGGCACAGAGTCTTATGAAAAGTTTTGCAGGTTCTGCCATAGTTACGAGTCTGATCTTTGCATTTATGCACGGTAATATGGTTCAAGGCGTTTATGCTTTTATGGTCGGCATGATACTGTGCTTTGTGTATGATAAGACGCATACGATACTTGCACCTGTAATATTTCACATGAGTGCGAACCTGTTCGCATGTTTTGCGACTGAATACAGATTTCTTGACAAAATGTATTCGTCAGATTCCGCATTTATCATATCTACGGTGGTGCTGCTTGCAGTGCTTGTCATATGCGGAAAATTTCTTGATAAAAAGTTAAATGTAAAAAAGATGGAAGAAGGTATGGAAAATGTTTGACAGTATAATTGTCGGAAGCGGATGTGCCGGTGCGGTTATAGCAAATCGTCTTGCCGCTGCAGGAAAGAAAGTTCTTGTGCTTGAGAAAAGAAGTCATATAGGAGGTAACTGCTATGATGAGTATGATGAAAACGGCATACTCATTCACACATACGGACCGCATATATTTCACACAAACAACGGGCAGGTATATGAGTATCTGTCACAGTACACAAAATGGTTTGACTATTCTCATGAGGTGCTTGCAAACGTATACGGAACGCTTATACCGGTACCGTTTAATCTGAATACGCTTTATATGGTGTATGAAAAGGAAAAAGCCGACAGACTTAAGGACAAGCTTATAAGCACGTACAAAGAGGGCAGTAAAGTGCCTATTCTTGAACTTATGAACAGTGATGATGAAGAGATAAAGGATATTGCTGATTATGTGTACAATAACATTTTTCTTAAATATACAATGAAGCAGTGGGGACAGAAGCCGGAGGAAATCGATTCTTCCGTTACGGCAAGAGTTCCTGTATCCATATCTTATGACAACAGATATTTTACCGACAAATATCAAGGTATGCCACTTGACGGATACACAAAAATGTTTGAAAATATTCTGGCAGACAATAATATTACGGTAAAGCTTAATACTGACGCAAAGGAACATATTTTGTTTGAGGGCGGTAAAGTGTATTATAACGGAACAGAGTTTACGGGTGACGTTATATTTACCGGACAGGCAGACGAGTTGTTTGACTATTGTTATGGCAGGCTTCCTTACAGAACGCTTGATTTTGTGTTTGAAAATTATAAGACAGAGCATTTCCAACCAAAGGGTGTTGTGAATTATACCGTCAGCGAGGATTATACGAGAATAACGGAATTCAAGTATCTGACCAATCAGAAAGATGACAGTCAGTATTCAAAGGCATATACGGGAAGTGATGACGAGATACCTTATTATGCCATCATCAACGAAGAAAATCTTGCTCTTTATAACAGATATGCAGACCTTGCGGCAAAGTATCCAAAACTTAAGCTGGTGGGACGTCTGGCAGAATACAAGTATTACAATATTGACGCCATTGTGGCTAAGGCACTTCAGGTAGCGGAAGAGATTCTTGCTTAGAAAATGTTATGAAATGAGGTATGAAGGATTGAAGCTATTATCTATAACTGTTCCTTGCTATAATTCCGAGGCTTATATGAGACATTGTATTGACAGTCTTTTGGTTGGTGGCGAGGATGTTGAGATTCTTATTGTTGATGACGGCTCAACAAAGGATAATACGGCAGAGATTGCCGATGAGTATCAGGAAAAGTACCCTTCGATAGTAAAAGCGATACATCAGGAAAACGGCGGACATGGCGAAGCCGTAAATACAGGCATACGAAATGCAAGAGGACATTTCTTCAAGGTAGTTGACAGCGACGACTGGGTAAATGAAGAAGCATATATAAAGATACTGGAATTTTTAAAAACTTCCGTTGAAGAGGAAAAGAATCTTGATATGCTTATATCAAATTATGTCTATGAAAAGGTCGGCGTAAAGCGTAAAAAGGTTATACAGTATAAGAATTGTCTTCCCGTAGATGAATATTTCACTTGGGAGGATATAAAGCATTTCAAGGTTGACCAGTATATACTTATGCATTCCGTAATATACAGAACAGAACTTTTGAGAGAGTGCGAGCTGGTGCTTCCGATGCATACATTTTATGTGGATAACCTCTTCGTCTTTGAACCGCTTCCGTATGTTAAGACAATGTACTATATGAATGTGAATTTTTACAGATACTTTATAGGAAGAGAAGACCAGTCTGTAAACGAGAGCGTGATGATTAAGCGAATCGACCAGCAGATAAAGGTTACAAAGTCTATGATAGACTATTTTGACTATGATAAGATTCCTATTAAGAAGTGCCGTTATTATATGATTAATTATCTCAAAATGATGATGATGGTGCCTTCCATAATGCTTATATTATCAGGCACTGATGAAAATCTTGCCAAGAAAAAGGAACTGTGGCAGTATCTTAGGACTACGAATCCAAAGCTGTGGTTCAGGATAAGAAGAAGCAAGATAGGAAGCGCGGTTAATATACCGGGACGCGGCGGAAGAAAAATATCAAAGATAGGATACAAGGTATATAACCGTTTGATAGGATTTAACTAAAATACGAAAGGATGGATTGGAAAATGGTATTGGATTTATTTAAACTTGATGGAAAAGTGGCAGTAGTGACAGGTGCTAACACAGGTCTTGGACAGGGTATGTGCGTGGCTCTCGCAAGTGCAGGCGCTAAGGTTGTAGGTGTTGCAAGAAGAGACTGTTCGGAAACAAAGCAGCTTGTGGAGGAAGCAGGCGGAGAATTTCTTGAGGTTATTGCGGATTTGTCAGACATTAAACCGATAGATGATATTTTAAATGCATCACTTAAGGCATTTGGACGTGTTGACATACTGGTAAACAATGCAGGACTTATAAAGAGAGATGACGCCATAGACTATACTGTTGAAGAGTGGGATTCAGTAGTATCCGTAAATCAGAAGACGGTATTCTTTATGTGTCAGGCATTTGCAAAGCAGTATATGAAGCAGGGAACAGGCGGAAAGATTATAAATGTTGCTTCCATGCTTTCATATCAGGGTGGTATAAGAGTTCCGGCATATACGGCAAGTAAGAGTGCAGTTCTCGGAATGACAAGAGCCATGGCAAACGAGTGGGCAAAGTACAATATCAATGTCAATGCCATTGCTCCTGGTTATATGGTTACAAACAATACCGCAGCCATCAGGGATGATGAGGACAGAAATGCAGCCATTCTTGACAGAATACCTGCAGGACGCTGGGGAACAAAAGAGGATATGGCAGGTGCGGTAGTATGGCTTGCTTCAGATGCATCCAACTATGTTCACGGCTTTACCGTAGCTGTTGACGGCGGCTGGCTGGCAAGATAAGGTATTTGAAGAAAAATGTAACATTATAAATTTATATACAAAAAGGACGCTTCATTGTATCGAAGTGTCCTTTTTTGAACAATACATTTATTCCAAACAGATTTTGGATTCATTTTCCTTATTTTTTCGTGCATAAAACGGGAAGTATAATATAAGTGCCAGAACCATTCCGCCTATTACGTCTATGATTGAGTGCTGCTTTAAAAATACCGTTGACATACAGATTAATATGCAAAGGATTAATGAAGCGGCTTTAATCCATTTAGGGAGCTTATCGGTTTTGTGTATGGCTATATGTACTCCGAGCGAATTAAAGACGTGTATGCTTGGAAATACGTTTGTTGAGGTGTCTGAGCCATAGAGTATACGCACGATATCTATAAAGATGTTGTCGCGTCCGAGAGCGTCAAGGTCAGGTCTGAAATCGGCAGGAAGTCCGTTTGGAAATACTGCGCTTATAATAAGAAACAGAGTCATTCCGATTGTCAGAAATGAAGCCATACGCACAAATTCTTTTTTTGATGCAAAAAAGAAAAACAGATATGACGTAGCTATATATAAAAACCACAAATCGTAAGGTATTATAAAAAACTCGACAAACGGTATCATTGAATCAATCGGACAATGTATTATAGTGTAGTCGGTTACATATTTTTCCAAAAGCAAAAAACATGGCAAATATATAAAAAAGTATAGAATAAAAACTGCGTGATTGTATTTTTTTAAAAAGTTTCTCATATGAAATTCCTTTCTTAGTGTAAGGGGATTATACCATTTATCAAAGGTATTTGCAAGTTAGGAAAATTTGTTATATAATAATACTGGAAGGAAGTGATTTCCCATATGAAAAAGAAAATTTACTGTTTATGCCTTTTGATTGCAGCCATCCTTTTGTGTACAGGCTGCAGAACACGAAAGAATAAGCCTGACAATACAGATAATTCTGTTGAAAATACAACCGAAAGCTCTGAATATGAAACAGGAGCACAGCTTGACCCTCAGACTCCTCTTATGGAGCTGTCCGATAATTTGCTTGAAGAAAATTATGAGCTTGTTTATGCCGGGATGAAAAGTAATTCTGAACTGATAGCGGTACTTGTCAAAGCTGACAACGGTGAGATTATTTTAAAAAACTATGATGTTCTCAAGGGAAAGATGTTGAAAAAAGTTAAATCTGCATTTAAGAACACCGTACTTTCTGAAAATATCAGGGTTTATTATTACGGGGAAGACAGAATATTTGTAAATGACACAGTGAATAACATTTATCTTGTGTTTAATAATAAATTTGAACTTAAGAATACTATTGAGCTCGGAGAGAATGCAGCCTTTGATTTTGTGACATCTGATTCAAGCAGGATAGTATATATCGAAGATGACACCAATAAAGTATATTCATACAATGTGGAAGCAAAAAGCAAAAGTCTTGTATATCAGTTTGACAATAATTACCAGGTGCTTCAGACAGTGGGTATGACAGACGATATGAATCATCTTGTATACAAATATGTTAATTCGTCTACCGCAAATACGGGATATGCTGACATACAGATGGAAGAACACAGCGCAGAGTATAAGGAGAACATATCTTATACCATCGGTATTTCGGGCAATGAATATGTATATTACAATTATTGGAAGAGTGCAAATCAGATATGCTTTTATTCTCTTGATAAGCCTAGAGAGATAAAGATGTTTGAACTGGATTCCGAGAAGGAATTGGAAAATATAGTCTATATATCCGATACTCCTTATTTCTTTACAGGCGTAAAGAAATCGGAAAAGGACGGCAAAACCGAAATGGAGTGTAAGCTCTATGACAAATCGCAGGGTATTCTTGTGGAGAAAATGTCATACAAAACCGATGGCAGTGCGGCTCTTCAATATGTTACCATGTCGCCGGATACGGAGCTTGTGTGTATTACTCAGAAGAGAAACGACGGTATGAGCGTATTTATGTGGAATCTGAAAGTTCCGTCGGGTGCCATTGAGGAAAATGAGCCGATAGAGCTGTAAAAACGGCGCTGAAAAAAATGTTACAAAAAGTGCAAAAAAAGTATTGACAATATGTGGCGTTTAAGTATATAATACTCTAGCAGGCTTGTTCAAGGCTTGCATTATATATGGGATCATAGCTCAGCTGGGAGAGCATCTGCCTTACAAGCAGAGGGTCATA
>CAMEJP010000029.1 GCA_945920185.1 uncultured Eubacterium sp.
AATAATAACTTCCAAGATACTGATCCCTAAACCAGTTGGCTGTTGCCTCATACCATTCGTAAGCTACCGCACCGCCCTGATGATATGTAAATACATGTGCAAGCTCATGAGGCACAACCCAACTTGGCTCATCAACTCTCATGGCATCAACTTCAAGACACATAAACCCAAAGCTTCCGGAATCGACAGACATATATGCCCAGTCATCAGCTACCTTGTCATTAAGACCGGTGCTCGAAATGTAAAGATTAGTCTTATATTTCACATTTCTTAAGCTTTCATTTTCTGAAATGCCCGGTTCTTCCATCTCAAGTCCATACACATAAAATGCCCAAATATTTTCAAGATTGGTCAGATTACCGGCCACAAATTCTTCATTTACCCTGCCGGAATTAGTTCCGTTATTTCCCCAAATAATCTGAAAATGCTCTGAGCAGGCTCTGTTAATGCCGGAATCATCAAGACTGTAAAAGGCATCCCTTACCTTGTATTCATCATCTTTCGTAAGCTCGCTGATATTCCTATTGTCAATTGCAAATACGCATTCAGCCTGCGCCACATACCCGGTCTTTACCTCGCTTATTACAGCGGCACTGACATTCTTAACCGGTATGGCGGTGACAGCCATAACAGTGCTAAGTAGCATTGCCAAAACCTTTGCTGCTCTTTTCATAAATTGCCTCCTAACATAATATATTGAATTTATTATACTATTTATATTTTTATTTGGCAATATATTTTTGCATTTTATTTTTTTACATTCTCTTTTAAAAAGCCATGCCGTTATAAAGGCAGTAAACGGAACAGTGAGAATTATCCCGAGAGTACCTGAAATTCCGCGCATTATCTCGATTGCCACAGAGTACATATTAAGAATCTGATGTGCCTCATAGGAATATGAATATATAATCATCATAAGATTTACGCTTGTGCCGACATACGCCAATATAAGAGTGTTTGACATAGTTCCTATCATATCCCTGCCGATATTTATACCTGATTTAAACAGCTCGGCAAACGTAATATCAGGTTTAGCCTCATTCAACTCATTTAAAGCTGACGACACAGACATAGCCACGTCCATAACTGCGCCGAGCGAAGCTATAAGGATGCCCGAAAAAAGCATACCTCCGATATCCAGTTTTGAATTTTGCCCTATGTATATGAGTGTTTCTATTTCGTCTACATTGTATCCGTTTATATGCGCCATCTTACCAAATATCATGGCGATTATGCCCGCCACCACTACGCCGCAAATGCTGCCAAGCATTGCACTTATGGACTTTTTCTTCATATCAGCAATCAAAATGTGCGTCATAACCGTTATAAGCACTACCGAAACCGTTGCTGCCAGAAACGGAGATACGCCGACATACATAAGCGGAATATAGAAAAGCGCCACCACTATCACGGTAAATATAAGGGCAAACACAGAATCCACGCCCTTTCTGCCTCCGACAATACACATAAAGGCAAAAAATATCACTATCAGTACTATTATCTGTGCTTCCCTGTCATAGTTGTAAACGCTCGCCGAAAGAGATCCCTCATACTCACTCAATTTCACTATGACCTTAGTACCTTCCTTACATTCTGCACCGTACAGATAACCGTTAAGGCTGTAACCGCTTACCACCTCTCCCTTATGTTCTCCCGACGTTATACGCAAAGCAACCTTTTGGCTGTCACCGGCGGTATCGCCGCCGGTGCTTTCCAAAAGGTTATCTGCTTTTATAACCGTAGCCTTGACAAAATGTGTATTGTCTTTGGCAAGGAGGGGGGTTTTCTTAACATTATTGCTAAACAATGCCATTGTAATAATCATAACCAATAATACAATGTACTTTATTCTTCGCAATTTTCTTCCTTCTTTCTGAGAGTTGCTGCGAGAACTGCTGCCGCAAACGTCATCAATGCTGCGAATATCCATACATTTGCTGCATCGCCTGTTTGTGGTGCAGTATTCTCTGTATTACCCTGAGAATTATTGTCAGAAGGATTAACAACTTCTTCAGCCGGCTTCTCAAGTCCGTCTATTGCTGCCAATACCTGCTTCTTTGCTGCCTCAAGAGTAGATGCGTCAACTATCGGGAATACAGCATTTGCAATAACTTCGCCGCCTTTTATCTGTGTATAGATAGTCTTGTCAATCAGTGTCGACTCACCTGCCTTGAGTCTGTTAGCCGTAGAACCGCTTACAAGTACATCCTTGTCCTCGCTGTTTGTGATAGAACCGTAACCTTTTATTCTATCATCAGGAGTATTGTACTTTGTAGTAATTTCAGCTATCATCAAATCAGGTGCCGTAGTATAGCTTTCCTTAAGTGTCTTTAAAGTATCACGTGCTGTTGTAAGCTTTGATACACTTTCTTCCGTATAACTCTTGATATCGCTTCCTGAAAGAATTTCGTCTGCTTTTTCAATAGCCTCATCAACGCTTATAAGTTCTGAAGTCTTATTGATTGTAAAGTCATCGGCATACTTTGCTCCTGTGTAATCATATGTCTTTATCGTAAGAGCATTTTCAAAGAAATCTATTGTAGAAAATGCCGGAAGACAGGCATTAGTTCTGTCCGCAATATAGTAAGGTGTATAATTCAGAAGATTGTAATACTTTGAACCTGAGCCTGAACCTGTTGAAACATACAAAGTACCTTCAGGGTCAGTTACAAAACCGCTTGAAATGTCATAGTCAATAACATTTCCGTCAAGTATCTGATAACTTCTTGAATATGTGTGGTCATGTCCCGTGAGACATAAATCTATATCAAATTCATCCATCAAAGGTGCAAATATAATTCTGTTGGTAGCAGCGTCAGTATCGGCATGTGGCTGACCTGAACCATAGATATCGCTGTGGAATATAACCACTTTCCATGTCGCATCACTGTTGCTTTCAACAGCTTTCTTCAAAAGGGCTCTGTGCTCCTCCTGATTTCTGTTATTGCTGTTAAGACTTATGAACAGCACATTTCCGTAAGAGAAATAGTAATCCGAACCTGCTTCCGTAGCACCTAAACCGTCCTCTGAATTAGGATTGTTAAAGTGGTTAGAATAGTCCACGCCAGCCATATCATGATTACCTATTGTAGAAGCTATCGGAAGACTTCTGAATACCGAAGGATAAAGGTATCCTGCATACTCACTCTCTCTTGTCTTCTTATTATTATCTGATGTTGCACCTGACTTATCAATCTGGTCGCCCGCAGATAAGAGGAATGCTGCATCTGGACAGGTCTTAAGTGCCTGCGTCATTGTAAGATTCCAGTTGTAAGTATCTCTTGCTACAGAAGCATCACTTGCAACTTCATCTGATGAGCTTCCTGAAGCACCAACCTGAGGGTCGCCTGTAAGAATAACGGAAAAGCTTTCAGAAGAATTTTTCTTATAGCTGTACTCGGCAGACCACACCGTGGTATCACCCGTGTAATTGTCTGTATACTGGTAAACATACGCTGTGTTATCGTCAAAATATCCCTCTATGCTTACCTTGTTAGCAGCTCCATAAGCAGAACCCTGCCAGTTTTCCGCTGTAATCGAAGCAGCGGTTCCTTTATATACTTTAGCCTGTCCCTTAGCTCCGTCTTTCCACACCTGAATTGCCGGAGTTCCCTTTGTCACTGAGTACCATGCAAAATTTAAGTCCTTCTCTGTCTTTCCCGGAGTCAGAGCGATTTTCCCACTGTCTGCATACTGTGCTTCGCCGCCCTCCCATACATTTGCTTTCCATGTCTTAAATGCTTCGCTGTTATCTGTATCCTCCTTAAATGTGCTTGTGGATACATCTGTTTCACCGTAAGCAAATACATTAAACGGCATTGCCGTAACCGCCATGGCTGACGCCACCGTCAAAGCGGCAATTTTCTTTGCCAGACCTTTTCTTGTCATATTTCATTTCCTACCTTTCTTAGACACACCGTGCCTTTCGTATCACACATTTTCTGCGTTCACACAAAATATAACAGTAAAAATGTAAATCAACTATCCGTTCTGGGTAATAATTTCGTAAATTTTTGGTAAATGTGTCTTCTTGACATTATTACGCCAAATGTATACAATGTGGTATTGTGTTGATACTAAAATCAGAGATTTTATTTTTAATCGGAGATACTATGGACAAAGAATATCTGATAAAAGAAAAGCCACTTAGGGCGCTTATAGTATTTGCTCTGCCTATGATTATAGGAAATCTGTTCCAACAGTTTTACACCATGGCAGATTCAGTCGTTGTAGGCAGGTATGTAAGTGAAAATGCTCTGGCTGCCGTAGGTGCTTCATATGCACTGACAAATGTATTTATATGCGTGGCTATCGGCGGCGGTGTCGGTGCGTCAGTCATAACAAGCCGTTATTTCGGAGCGCGGGATTATTCCCATATGAAAAAATCCATTTATACGGCACTTATATCATTTCTCGCAGTGAGTGTTATCCTTGCAGTAGCGGGACTTATTTTCGGAAGACGGCTTATGAAGCTTTTAAACACGCCCGAGAACATACTTGATATGACAACACTGTATTTAAACATTTATTTTATAGGGCTTCCTTTCCTGTTTATGTACAATGTACTGTCAGCCATGTTTAATGCGTTGGGACGTTCCAGAATACCGCTTGTGCTTCTTATTTTTTCTTCCATATTAAACATCCTTCTTGATGTATATATGGTCAGAAATCTTGGTCTCGGCATAAGAGGCGTGGCAGTCGCAACACTTATAGCACAGGGAATATCCGCACTCATATCCTTTATTGTATTTATAAAAGTTATCGCTCAGTACAAATGCAAAAAGACGGAGCTTTTTGACGCATCGGAGCTTAAGCATATGGCAGGAATAGCACTTCCGTCAATCCTCCAGCAGTCAACCGTATCAATAGGCATGCTTCTTGTACAGTCCGTAGTCAACGGTTTCGGAACGGAAATGCTCGCAGGCTACTCTGCTGCCATGCGTATAGAAAGCATATGTGTCGTGCCTATGGCCGCAATGGGAAATGCCGTATCCTCATTTACCGCACAGAACATAGGTGCAAAGCGTTTTGAACGGGTTAAGCAGGGCTACCACATAAGTTTCGGAATAGTGGCATTCTTTGCCGTAATCATATGCGCCGCACTTGAATTGTTCAACAAAGGAATCATCTCTATGTTTCTTGATGCCAAAAGCACCGAGCTTTCCATCAATACAGGAATAGGCTTCCTAAAATTTATGGGATGGTTCTACGCCATAATAGGCTTTAAAATGATAACGGACGGACTTTTGCGAGGTGCCGGAGATATGAAGATGTTTACGGTAGCCAACCTTGCAAACTTAAGCCTCCGCGTGATAATGGCAGTTACGCTTGCCCCACGCTTTGGTATCGAATTTATATGGTACGCCGTTCCTCTCGGCTGGAGTGCCAACTTTATAATATCATACACACAGTACAAAACCGGAAAATGGCGCCGCCTTCACGAATGAGGCTGCGCCATTTTTATTAACCCATATCTTCAGATTTGTGATTTATTCTGCTCTTCCACCACGCTTGTCTCACCGTTAGTCTTCATTCTAAGCTTTGATTTGTTCATTGTCGAATATTGTCAAATCGTTTTGGGAAATGTGATATGATATGTAAGGATTATTAACGCTTTAGAATTTTATTTATAAACATTAAGACTTATGACAGTTGTAAATTTGGCAAAAACTGTTATAATAAATTAAGACTAGGAGGAAGTATTATGAAAAAAAATTTCCTGACTTTGTTTTTAACAGTAATGAAAATCCTTACTATGTAAGAAAATTATCACAATTTTCAGAGGGAAATGCTCATATTACCGTAAGCGAGCGGGAATATATTTTTGTAACCGTGTTATTGATGGAAGCCAAAAGCCTTGGTTCTACTACGACGTGAACAAAAAGGAAGCTGTTCCCTTATGTACTATATTAAACTGCAAACATAATGACGAAACCTGCGAGGCTGTATTTCTAAATTATAAAAATACATTTGAATTATCAAGCGGAGAGGTACGCACCTCTAAGAAATTAGTGCGGCGCCTCTTTTTCTATGTCAAAAAACAACATATAGTTCTGCACTTCAGGCACGCTTGCGTTGCTCTCGCCTCGCAGCGGATACTAAATTCGCGCTACGCGCTCATTAAGTACCGGCGGGCTCAAAGCACCTGAATCTACATGAACTATATGTTGTCTTTTTTTTAGTCTTTGAAGACGCCGCAATCTACATTTCATAATACGAGCAAAAGCCTAAAATTCCGTTAAATTTTCACAAAAAATAACAGCTAGTTTACATATCTTCCTGGATAAAATTCACTCTTTTCTTTTATCTGCATAAAATATAATAAAAGCACAGACATCTGACATCGTCCTTACGCTAATGCTTCGGAATATGAGGTAATTATGAATACTATATATCTAATCATACCCGCAATATTTTTACCGTTGATGCTCACCATCGCGGCAGTTCTTTACTTCAGAAAAAAATCTGCAATAAGAAAAGTAAATGCTTTAAGCACATATGACAAAAGTCTCATAATAAACAGACTGGCTGAACCGGCCGGATATATGTATGACCCCTGTCAGGATATATTCACGTCACGTCTTGACGCCTCGCAAAAAATTTTTGGATACACTGTTCTTTATGATTTATCCGCACCGTATTTCAATATGATATTCGACTGCGAAACAATCTATTTTGATTATGACAACAGGACATGGCTTATCGAAATGTGGAAAGGACAATATGGCATAAACAGCGGCTGTGAGCTTGGAGTCTACTATACCGACAAAATAATTCCCGACGGTCAGTATCCTTTTACATTGTTTAAGGCGGTTGATTCTGCGGATATGCCAAAAATTTCCCTAAAACTTAACCGTCATTGTTCCAAAAAAAGCCGCAAATGTTCAAGAATCGGCTACGTTTCCCGAAAACACTGGTGGCTTACGATATTTAAAATGGGATTGTTCTCAAAACCGGAAAATCTTTTTGTAAACACTTCCATTACTTTCAAAAATCACAAAATGATGTGCAGCTTTCTTGACAGCTTCAGGAATACCCTGCCTGACACCTACTATAAAACAGTCGGACTTACCGTATATTTCACATTTTCAAAAAGCAATAAAAAATACTCTCATTTCAGAAAAATACTTCGCCGTACATCGCTTTTCATATGCAATATATATTGCAAATGGTTCAACCGTTTAACAAAACCCTTTGCAAAAAGCGGTGATAAAATCCTTTACATTTACTACTATCTTCCTTTTGTAAGCAGAAAGATGTTCAGAAAAAAGAAAAAATAATCATTATTGGGGTTATTCAAGGAGGCTTCCATGAGTTATAAAACGCGGCTTGACCATGCTTTTGAAAATGCACCTGTTCTTCCTGTCAATACAGACACAAAATATGTATTTTTCAGTGATTGCCATCGTGGCATAGGCAATAACAACGACAATTTTATCAAAAACGGAAACTGCTATTTTGCCGCACTGCAATATTATTATCAATACGGTTTCTGCTATGTCGAAGCAGGCGACGGCGACGAGCTTTGGGAAAATTACGGTTTAAACCAGATTGCCGAAATACACGGTAATATATTTTCACTGTTTTCACATTTTCAAAAATCAGGCAGGCTTTATCTGCTGTATGGAAATCATGACATGATAAAGAAAAATGTAAAAATACCATCAGGTAATGTCAAATTTTATGAGGGACTGATACTGCGGACTGACAATATGAGAGCAAATATGCTTGTCACGCACGGTCATCAGGCAGATTTGTTAAACTCTGTATTATGGCGTCTTGCAAGATTTCTTGTGCGTTATCTTTGGACGCCTTTAGAGTATTTTGGCGTAAATGACCCGACAAGTGCAGCAAAAAACAATAAAACCAAAAACAAAATCGAAAAAAGACTGACAACCTATGCAAAGGAGTCAGAATGCCTTATCTTAACAGGTCATACCCACAGACCTACACTGGGCAATGCAAACTCCCCTTACTATAATTGCGGAAGCTGCGTACATCCATGGAGCATAACCTGCATAGAGCTTTGCGGCTTTGAAATAAATCTCGTAAAATGGCACACAAGCACAGAGCAAAGCGGACGCTTACACAATAAATACGTTAAGTGTCCGCCTGAATATCCTGTATATATAAAGAGAGATGTCATTGCTTCGGATAATTTGTATTACCCGAATGAATAGCTTACTCTTACATTGTATATCCTTCTTCCATTTCAGCATCTGCCTTCGTGCGATGCAGCGTTCCTTTAGGATGATTAGACGGTGCATAATTTTGTGCTTATTCGTAATATCAAAGACACAATTCCTGATTTACGGTTTTCCAAAGTATAGTTTTTACTTTACTGTCATATACTGTCTATAAGAGGTGATATTTTGAACAAACTTAAAATTTATACTGTTGCAGGGATTATCTTTACTTTAATTGTCGGTACGCTTTTTCACTTTATTTATGAATGGTCCGGAAATAACTACATTGTGGGCTTCATATCTCCTGTTAATGAATCCACCTGGGAGCATATGAAGCTAATTTTTTTCCCGATGCTGTTCTACTCTTTTTATATGAATTATAAACTGAAAAGCCAATATTCCTGCGTTACTTCCGCCCTGCTGTTTTCCATCATTCTTGGAACATTTTTGATTCCTGTTATCTTTTACACTTATTCCGGCATACTGGGGCGCAATATACTGTTTCTTGACATTTTGACCTTTATAATCAGTGTGCTTATTGCTTTTTATGCAGTGTACAGATTGACTTTATCATGCAGGCTGAAAAATTTTGAAACATTGCCGGCAGTATTGCTGTTGCTTTTATCTGCATGTTTTTTAGTATTTACTTATAATCCGCCTGATATCGGTATATTTAGAAAGCCATAAAAACCTCTTTTCGAATCAGTGAATGCATATGAATGACAAATCCATATAAAATATTGACAAATCCGTTGTTGCTATTTCACAATATAGTCTTTCATCCTGGCATAATAATCTGTCTCAATTATCTCACCTGCCGCATTCCACATATTTACTATGAGGGAATTAATCTTATTAATATAATCTTTTGGAACAGTGACTCCGGCAGTTTCCTTTACTTCACCCGTCTTTGCATTATAGATACAATAATCGGTCATAAATCCCATATCGTTAAACACCACAAGTCCCGGAGAATCACTCAATTATTACTTGTACTACCCGAATATGTATAATAACCGGATAAGCTGTCTCCTTCTTTGTAAAGGGTTTGATAAACACCTTCTCCCAATGGTTTGATAATTCTTTTAATCGGATCATTTCCAACAAGCTTTGAAGCTTCTTCATAAAATCTCCATAAATATACAGGATATCCGCTACTGCTTATTCCTTTAATATAGGAGCCTTCTATTGAATCCACTGAAGTTCTGCCGGTTTTCCACGTAGCCACCTCAACTCCTGATGAATCCACAAGTGCCATATCTATCCCGTTAATAGGATTTCCATCCTTGTCCACAACACTGACATCAAGCATATTGTCCGGTGAAAATACAACCTCGTCAGCAGGCGCCGCACTGGCAATACCAACAGGCATCGAAAGGACAAATGTCGTCAAAAAAGCTATCAGTGTAACCACACTCGCTATTCTTCGTTTCATTTTACAATTCCTCCAAGTCTATATTTTATCAACCATTAGTCTATAAGATATAGTCCTGTTTGTCAAGTGCTTTTGTTCATTAAAAAGCAATATTTTTACGTTTTTTCGTATAAGAAGCGAGGATATTTCCCGGATTAAGCCAGTCTGACGGCTTATATCAGCTCAATTTTTTCAAAAACGCCTTCGTTCTTTCATTCTTAGGATTATCAATTACCTCTTGCGGTGTACCTTCTTCAACAATTATTCCGTTATCCATGAATATAATCCTATCCGCAACCGCCTTTGCAAAATCAATCTCATGGGTTACAACTACCATAGTCATCTTCTCTGTGGCAAGCTGTTTCATTACAGAAAGAACTTCAGCAGTAATCTCCGGATCAAGTGCAGAAGTCGGTTCATCAAAATACAAAATCTTCGGATGAAGTGCAAGTGCCCTGGCTATGGCAACTCTCTGCTGCTGTCCTCCTGACAGCTCACAAGGATATGCATCTTCCTTTTCATGAATGCCAATTTTCCTCATCAATTCCCTGGCCTCTTTATATACTTCCTCTTTATCCCTTTTCTGATTCTCTATCGGCGCATCAGTTATATTTTTCATAACGGAAAAATGCGGAAAAAGATTAAAGTTCTGAAAAACAAGTCCAAAATTAGCCATGGCTTTCTGCAATTCCTTCTTCTTAGGATATACTGCCTGTCCGTCCCTGCTGACCACAATGCTTTCGTTATTATATGCTATATCTCCGTCATCAATGGTTTCAAGAAATGTAGCACATCTTAAAAGTGTAGACTTGCCTGAACCGGACGGACCAATAATGGCAACAACTTCTTTTTCGTTTACCTGTATATTGATATCTTTAAGAACTTCTTTTCCGTCAAAACTTTTTTTAATATGTTTCATCGATAACACACTCATTGCCGTTTCACCTCTCTACCTGTAGTATTCCATGCTTTTTTCAAGTTTTTCCATAACAAACGCTACTATAAAATTAAAGATATAATAGAATAATCCTGCAACAAACAATGGTGTCAATGATGCCTGAGCTGACGAAATCTGCTTTGCCATTGTAAACATTTCCGTATATGCCAAAGCAAATGCTAAAGACGTATCCTTAACCAGTGTGATAATCTCATTAGTCACCGGCGGCATCACGCGCTTAATCATCTGTGGAAAAATAATCTTTGTAAATGTCTTTATTTTTCCATATCCCATTATCATGGCAGCTTCTCTCTGTCCATTTGGAATTCCCTGAATACCTGAACGATATATTTCAGCAAAATATGCCGCATAATTCAGTGAGAATCCAATGATTACCGCATAGAAACGATAATTGTATGAAGTATTTATTCCAAATACATAGTAAGGAGCAAAGAACACAACCAGTAACTGAAGCATCAGTGGTGTCCCTCTCATGATGGATATGTATATTTTGGCAATCCACTGCAGCACCTTGACTTTTGACATCCTGACAAATGTTAACAGTAATCCTAAAGGCATTGAAAAAATAAGTGTCAATGCAAAAATTTCAAGGGTGGTTACCATACCCTTTAATAACTGTTTTATGGTGTTGGAAATACTGCGGTCAGTTGACTTAGATGCCTCCTTTACATCTTCATTGCCAAAATCTATTTTCTCTATGGAAGATGTATCTATAGCCGGTACTTCCATACCATCAATATATTTTGTATCATCAAAAGTTAAACAAACGCTGTCTGTTAATCCCCACTTTTCTGAAATATGCTCAAATGTTCCATCATACAGCATTTCCAAAATCGTCGACTGAACTTCATCCCTGAGTTTTGTATTTCCCAGTTTAAAGCCGATACCATATTTCTCCGATGAAATATGTTCATCAAGAATTATATAATCATCTCTCTTATTCTCCAGCTGATAATGTGCAACTCCGATATCCATTGCGATGGCATCAATTGCCCCTGTCTCCAGATTCATAAATGCAAAGTTATAATCATCAACCTGTTCAAGTGACTTTAAAGATTTAAGTAAATCTGCATTCTCCCTGGATACATCTTCACCTGTAAGTGCCGCTAATGCTGAGGATTCTTTCTGAACCACAAGAATCTTTCCCTCAAGGTCACTAAGGGATTTTATTCCTGAACTTTTCTTCACGACTACTACCTGAGAATTATCAACGTATGGCGTACTCCATGTATACTGGTCTTCCCTTCCGTTCATTGTAAAACCATTCCATATACATGAGATTGTACCTGAAGATAACTCAGAGTCTTTTGCTTCCCAGGATATTGGTCTTTTTACCAGTTCCCAATTATTTCTCCTGCATACTTCCTCTGCAAGATCCAAATCAAATCCGACATATTCTCCATTTTCATCCAGATAACCGTATGGCGGAAACTCTGCGTCAAATCCTACAATAAACTGTTTCTTTCCACTACCCGAACCCGAATTAACCAGCTTAGGTATAAACGACAAACCCAATACACCTATAACGGAAAGGATAATCAGGCACCAATAAACTTTTGATTTTTTCATATTTTCCTCACATTCCGAAGCGTTAGCGTAAGGTCGCGCCGCAAATTTCAGATTTGCGGCTGCGATGCCCGATGTTTGTGACGCTTCGCCACAAACTCGGTGAGTGAGAGATTTGCCCATAAGGGAAATCTTTCACTCTTTTCTCCTGTAATTTATCATAAATATTTGCATAAGAAGTTTTAATGCTACAGACCGGGTGTAGCGTATTTTTCTCATTCCTCGCCGGTCAGCCTTACCTTTATCATATCATGATGAACCGCCTCAAGATACTTTCCAAAAAGCTGGTCGGTTCTTATCCGCAGGCTTGAAGTGCTGACACAGGGATGACATCCCAGATACTCGCCATCCAAAACATCCTCGTCAACAAGAAGCTGAACTTTATTTTCCGTATCATTCATCAATCCCATAATACTGACGGCACCCGGCTTTATATCCAGATATTTTTCCATATCCTCAGCAGAAGCAAATGACAACCTCGCACTTCCTATCTGCGAGGTAATTTCCTTTGTTTTAAACGCTTTATCTCCCGGCATCATAAGCAGATAAAACTGTGTCTTCTGCCTGTTACAAAGAAACAGATTTTTACAAATCACAGCCTGCAAAATACTGTCTATCTCATAGCAAGCCTCCATCGTATCAACAGGTGCATGATCCGTGCGCATATACTCGATACCGTGTTCATCAAGAAAATCGTATACCCTGATTTACCTCTCCAGTAAGCCTTCATTTGTTTTTGGTCTGCCTTTGTATAATTCCATAATATCCTCCTATGTTGGTCAATCTGTTTTATAGCATTATAACATATCATGATAAGCCTGTTCAATAATAACGGAATTTTTATAATTCAACCACGCCAACTTTTGAGCAAAAATATAAAACAACGGCACCTCTATATGAGGTGCCGCCCGTTCATTATCAGTATTATTCTGTTCTATCTGCTTCGGTTACTATTTTATAATGTATCTTTTCTTCTTCCGGAAGCCTGCTGCCATAAGACCGCTTCCGATTAAAAGAACAAGAAATAGTCCTAAAGGAGTGCTGTCTCCTGTTTCCGGAGCATCAGGTGCTTTTTCATTAATAGTAAATGTTGTGCTTGCAGAACCATTCGTCCAGACAATCTCAATGGTGTGTGTTCCAACAGATAAAGTGTCAAGGTAAAATGCTTTTAATATAATGATTGTTGATCCTTCCTTTGCGGTATAGTTGTTATCATCAACCTCTTTGCCGTCAATCTTTACACCTACGAACTTCCCAAACTCTCCATTACCCGTAACTGTAATGTTTTCGTCGCTTCCTATTGTGTGACTGCTACCTGCTCCGTCTGTAATATTGTAACTCTTTACCAAAACTGTAACAATGATATCCTTTGTCTTGGTTCCACCATTCTTTGTATAAGATACTGTTAAGGTCTTATCTCCGATTACTGACATATCTATCGTTGCTACATTGGTCGTATAACCTGTCACCACTTCGCTGTAACCGTCTGCATAGTATGCCGTTACGGTTATGTCATCCACATTTAAGGTATCTCCTGCAGTATATGATGTCTTTGTCTTTATTGCCTCTATTCTGTCAGGCGCAATAACAGTGTCGTGGCTTACCGTAATGGTTATATCATCTGTCTTGGTTCCACCATTCTTTGTATAAGATACCGTTAAGGTCTTATCTCCGATTACTGACATATTGATAGCCGCTGCATTGGTCGTATAACCTGTCACTACTTCGCTGTAGCCGTCTGCATAGTACGCTGTCACAGTTAAGTCATCCACATTTAAGGTATCTCCTGCAGTATATGATGTCTTAGTCTTTACTGCTTCTATTCTGTCAGGGGCAAGAGCTGTATTGTGGCTCACTGTTATAGTGATATCCTTTGTCTTTGTTACGCCATTCTCTGTATAAGATACTGTTAAGGTTTTATTTCCGATTACTGACATATTGATAGCCGCTGCATTGGTCGTATAACCTGTCACTACCTCGCTGTAACCGTCTGCATAGTATGCCGTTACGGTTATATCATCCACATTTAAGGTATCTCCTGCAGTGTAGGATGTCTTAACCTTAACTGCATTGATTCTGTCAGGGGCAAGTGTCGTGTTATGAGTAACTTTCAGTTTTCCTTTCACCAATGCAATCGCATAGTTGCCTGTCACATCTGCACCTGATACATTTACAATCTTTACACCGCTTATGGAGATTTTACCATTGTCCGTAAGGGATGTCGTGCTTGGTGTAAGGGTAACCTTTGAAATACTGTCACCTGTAACAAGCCCGCCTGTCGGTATAGTGTATTTCGTCTGGTTAATGGAATTTCCCCACATAATGCTCTGTTCATCTGCTGTTATGGTAAGAGATTTCTTATTTATTGTTACAGTCCTTGAACCATTAACTGTATCGTAGTTATCCTTGGTAATTCTGTAGTACACGGTATAGATACCTTCATTGGTAAACGAAGGCTTACTTGAACCATAGTTTGTTCCATCAGTACTGTAGGTTATTGTTGTGCCGGTTGGGAAATCTACGGCTACATTGATGCTGTGAGACTGACCGTCATATGTGCCACTGTAATCGGAAGCTGTATAGCGGATTGTTCCGTTATCTACCGTAAGCGTGATGGTTTTCTCATCCGATGCATAGATTCCATTTGCCGCAGTACTTACCTTAATCTTAAAAGTTCCTGTCTTTGTCACGGTAAGCACGTAGCCGGTAAGTGTTCCAACTCCTGTTCCTCCGGTTGTTCCTGTAATAAGTGAATAGGACGGAGTTCCCGCATTGGCATCAATGGTAAAATACTGTGACACATCAATGGTTGTATCCGCATACTTTGTTGTACTGTCTGTTCCTGTGATTGTAACAGGGGTAGCAGCTTTGTTGGTAATCGTCACTGTACCTGTGATTGTACCTGTAGCTGCATCATAACCAGAACAACCGCTAAGATTGCAATTTGCAATTTCTGTATCGGTAATTGTCCATCTGAAGGTGTTGGTTGCTCCCGGTGTTTTATCGTAAGCTGCGCCACCATCATTTGCTATCGTCCATGTCACGTCCATGGCTTGTGTGTTAGGCGTCACTGAATCAGAGAATGTAACCGTTACCTGCGTGCCAAGTTCGTTGTTACTTCCGCCTGTAAGAACAGCATCATAGCCTGCATAGCCATAGTACCCTGTAAATATATTACCTGTCGGTACTGCAGGTGCGGTAACACTTTGAATCTTTCTCTTGTCCGTAGTATATTCATTGGTTATTGTCAATGTACCGTCTGCGTTCGGATTAAGTTCTCCTGATACTGCTACACCATCTACGGTTACTGAGACAGTTTCGCCAAACACATATAATGTATTACCTGAAGTGTCCGTAGAAAGTGTAACTGTTGCTTTGTAAGTCTTGTTCCATTCTGCCATTCCTGTTACTACCACGTCACTTCCGTCAACTTTGGTTGTGTAAGTAATTGCGGGAGCAGTAGTAGCAATTCCTGTTGTATTGCAGGCAGCTTCTGTGTTAAATGATGTGCCTCCAACAGGTTTCATACCTGTAACTTCAACGGTGCTTATAATTTCTATATTCTTTGGTTCTGCCATCTTGGCATAAGCCAGATTATCAATCGTTGTTTCAAGCCAGATTTTACAATCTGCAAGTGACAAGGTGGATATGCCGCAGGCAGTTTTAATCTGCTCTGCCGTAACAACTGTTGTTCCTCCTACCGGAACACTGTAATACCAGTCCTTGGTTCCATCATTTCCCTGAATCACAAGGGCTACGGTTCCTGCTGCACTCTCATCTCTATCTGCAACAATCACTCCATTATCCGGATCATATTTCACGGTTCCCATTGCTGTATTCGAGCCGTCAAATCTTAATATCAGCGTCGTACCGGATGCAATGGTAGCAGACAATACTGCATCAGATGCTGCTTGGGCACCGGAAGCAAAGAGCACATTTGAAAGATTCAGATTGGAAGCCGGCTGAACATTAGCATTATAATCGACTCCACTACTTTCGACATATCTGGAATAAGCAGCAAGCAACGCATAGTAACTTTGAGAATTATATGGCGAACGCATCCAAAAGTATCCGTTTCCGTTTTTCCAGTAACTATTCATAGCAAGTAATGTACTGTTGCTACCTCCTGCTTTTATGGTGGTAGAACCATAACCATCTGCCGCCAATGCATACAGCTTATCTGTGGTAGTATAGACCGCAGAATTTTCTGTGTCACTTGTTGTCACTGTGGTGGCATTCATAAGGTTCTGCTCGCTTAAGGTAAAATAGGATGTATCCGCCGCCATAGTATTCATTAACGCACGGAGACTGCTTATTCCGTAATGATTGGCATTTAAGAATGTCGGTGACGCAATATCCGTATAGTAATAGGTACCTATTAACGATTTTCTGGTATCATCTTCTGCTATATCAGCTATTGTTATCCCCATCCCCGCCGGGTTAAAGACCTGATTTGTTGCCATAGGGCTTGCACCAACTATGATGGTATTATCTCCGGCTATTCCACTATCCTTGCCCAAGATGTACCATTCCTGTGCTTCTCCAGCTTCATTCTTACCAAATACAAGCTTGCCGTAATTTGCTGCAGTTCCGTCACTATATGGTATAAATGAATTCATTAACTGTTCTTTTGTAACAAAAGCGGTATTGATTTTTGCAATCTCTTTCTCAGCATTTACTGCATAAATCATTCCGTCTGTATATGTTATCTCCACCCAGATTCTGCAAACGGACAAATCTATATCAGATGATAAACCAAGTTCTGTCTTAATATCAGAAGCATATACATTTTCCGTTCCGGTAATCTGCTTACTGTAATACCAGTCGTCTGTACCGTCATTTCCCTGCACTACAAGGGTCACAGTCTGTGATGTGCTTCCCTTTCTGGCTTCGATTGTTCCCTCATCTGCATTATATGTGGCAGCTCCAATATTCTTACCTGAGCCGTCCAGTCTCAGTTTCATTGCCGCACCGGCTGCTATTCTTCCTGATGATGTTGCTGTATCCGCAGCAGATGCAAAAAGCACTGATGAAAGATTCAGATTGGAAGCGGGACGAACAGCGATTGCATGATTTGCAACATTGAAGATATCAGTCGAACTGATAACGTTCTTATCAGGGTCAGCGAATACGGCACATGTTCCAATAACATAGCCAGCGTTGGTAGCTGTACGAAGCCAGAAAAGATCTTCGTAACTCCCTGAATCGGATCTCCAGAAACTGTTTTTTTCCAGTGTTATCTGATTATTACTTCCTGCTTTTATCTGTGTACTGGCGGAACTAGAACCTGGTGTATCCAGTGCATACAGCTTGTCTGTTGTGGTATAGATGAGCGATTCCCAATTAACATTCTTATTGTACACATCAGCTGTTTTTACTGTGGTGGCATTCATAAGTACCCGCTCAGCCCAGGTAAAATAGTTTGAATCCGAAGAAATAGACTGCAATTTGTCGCGGAGTTCACTTGCTCCATAGTGATTTGGATATACTTCTGATATATTATTTCCTTCGTCATAGGTACAATCCGACCACAAACTTTCATCGGTCTTATTAGTATCTACATTCGCAAACTTCTGTTCTCTTGCTATAGGACTTACGGCAAAGATGACTGTATTATCGCCTGATACACCGCTATCCTGTCCCAGAATGTACCATTCCTGTGCTTCTTTAGCGGAGTTCTTACCGAATACAAGCTTGCCGATATTGGCTGCCGTACCGTCACTATATGGTGTAAATGCGGTCATTAACTGCTCTTTGGTAACGTAGGTGGTATTGATTTTTTCAATCTCTTTCTCTGCATTGACTGCATAAATAATGCCGTCCCAATCTGTGATTTCCATCCAGATTTTGCACACGGATAAATCAATACCTGATGTCAAGCCAAGTTCTGATATAATATCCGAAACATTTATCGTCTGTGAACCATCAATCGTTTTACTATAATACCAGTCATTTATTCCGTCATTACCCTGCACTACAAGTGCCACAGTTTCTGATGTACTTCCCTTCCTGACTTCTATGGTTCCTGCCTCTGCATTATAGATGGCAGCTCCAATATTCTTATCTGTTCCATCCAGTCTCAAGGTCATCGCTGTACCTGATGTTATCGTTTCTGACACTGTACCGGATGATGCTGCTTTTGCGCTAGAAGCAAAGAGCACAGATGACAGATTCAGATTGGAAGCGGGCCGAACAGCGCGATTGTAGTGGACACCGTCACTACCGACACATAAATTGGGCTTAGCAAGGAGCGAAAAGCCTTGCTGATCAACTCTAGGCGAACGAAGCCGGAACCAGTCTCCACTGTTCCAGTATATAGTTAAGTGCAATTTTTTTTCATTACTGCTACCTGCCAATAAGTATTGATTATAAACGGGATCCATATCACCCTGTAATGCATACAACCTGTCAGTTGTGGTATAGGTTACACTATTCCGTGTGTCATTTGTTGTTACTGTGGTATAATTCATCAAGCCCTGCTCAGTTGTGGTAAAATAATTGGTATCGGAAGCCATATTCTGCAATGTCACGCGCAATTCACTTGCTCCGTAGTGGTTTGCGAATACCTCTATACTACCCGCAGTATCTCCATAGCCTGTTCCGGCATCATAATCATATATCTTATTATCAGTAGAGTTGGAATTAAACTTTCCCGTTGCTATCGGGCTTGTGGCAAAGATGATGGTATTATCCCCTGATACACCGTCATCCTTTCCCAAGATGTACCATTCCTGTGCTGTTCCACTCTGGTTTTTACCGAATACAAGCTTTCCGATGGTACCACTTTTTCCATTCTCATCCGGGTTAAATGCCGTCATTAATTCCTGTGGTGTAGCAAAAGCTGTCACACTTGGCAAACTGCCCGTACCGATTCCGTTAGCAGCCTGCACTTCATTTATTCTGCCCGGCATGACAGGGACAAGTCCTGCAACCATAGCAACAGAAAGAATCAATGCCAATCCTTTCTTAAACTTAGTATCTATTTTTTTCATCTGAATCCTCCTTGTTCTAGCAAAATCCCATATAATAATATAAATATACTACATTCACAAAAATGCTGTCAATACTGGCATTCACAAAAAGAAAAATATTTGGAACAAAACGACATTGTACCTGTCTATAATGGTACAAAACAACATCATTTCGTCAAAGTGAGCCAAAACGCAATAAATGTATCCCAAGGACAAAAAAGACCATAGGATACATTTCCTACAGTCTTGTGTTAATGCTTCTTACATATTCATTATTTGTCCGTCTTCCTGTTAAGTCTGTTCCTGTGCAATTCCAAGATACTCATCAAGTCTTTGTTCTTCTAATTCGGCTATCATATCAGCAAATGGATTTAAATCACCCTCCGTCGCATATGTTTCCAACGCTTCAAAATATTCTAATCTGTTCTCTTTTGCTATGGATACAGGAAGGAAACCGGATGCCATCAACTGGTAATTCATTATCATTCGCGAGGTTCTTCCATTACCGTCTTCGAATGGATGAATTTTTACAAACTCTGCATGAGTCCATGCAGCAAGTTCAATAGCATTTTCTTTTGCTACATATTGCATATCAGCATAAAAGTTTTTTATCTGCTGATACATTTTACTTGGCACCGGCGGTTTGTGTTGTGCACCTGATATTCTTACTTCTACATTTCGATAGATTCCTCCCGCAAGAATATTCTCCATAAGCAACGCATGAATATCTTTAATAATTCTTTCATCCAACGCTTTGCTCTCTGCCACACATTTTTTCACATATTCAAATGCTTTTTTATGATTCACTACTTCATAAATCTCTCGTAGTGTTTTTCCGCCAACTGATAACCCATCTTCTAATACCGCTTTCGTCTGAATCAAACTCAGTGTATTTCCTTCAATGGCTGTTGAGTTATGTGTATATTCAACTTCAAAACTTTTATCAAAACTTTGAAGTGCTTCTTTTGGTATCAGTTCACATAATTGATTAAGCTGTTCTCTTTTCCCACACAGCATATCATAATTCATATGGTTTCACCTCATTCATTACGATATATCCTTAACTTTTGAAGCTAAAGATGGAATATAAACTCTTATCTGAAATATTTGGCAATGCTTAAAATTCTATTTTTATTTAAGTCAAAATTTGAAGGGCAATAATATTGTTCTAAGCCAATACTATCAGCTTCTTCATAATCCACATCAGTAATATTAAGCTTTTTATCTAAGGTATAATACTCTCTGACCTGAACTACAAGCGTTCTGTCTGTATAATTATATATGTAATAATAATACATTGTAGCTTCAGAATGATCATCAAAATCAAGATAATTGCAACATTCTATATGATCATATGCATCATCTGTATCACATACATAAATTTTATTTGGAGCGCCTAAACGATTATCTAAATAGAGCAAAAAGTCTGTGGCATCTTCAGCATTTTTATTAAGCTGACTATATTCTGAATAGTTTGAATAGAAATGATTGATATAATACCAACCATTTTCAATACATTCTTTTCCGGTCATAGCAGTTTCACCGGCATTGCGGACATTTATATCAATACTATAATAAGTATCATACATATATCTGATTTTTGCCTTAGCTTTTTTACCGGGTTCAATTGTAGAATTAAGAACATCATCATTATCTACAATTTTCCAATGTTCATTACCTTCTAATATTTCTAATGGTGGTGCATTATCAATCCAATCTGTAGGAGCAACCCTAATTTCATCAGTAGTTGCATGGTTATAAGCTTTTGAATTTTCTTTAATAAACTGAACCCAAAATTCTTCATCTTTTACACTTGACTTATAATCTTCTGTGTCTGTATCATCAACAATTTTATCTGATACGTCTTGTGATTTTTCTTCAATACCAGATGATTGTTCAGCATCAGATTCTGTTTTATCCTTTCCGCAGCCAATAACTGCCATGCTCATAATTACACACATTAAACCTAATGTAATTTTTCTTAATAAGCTCTTTCTAAACATTGAAATTAAATCCTTTCTGCTTATTATATAAATAGTTGATAAAAATTGTCCATCAAATCTTTATAAGGCATAGAAGTAAGCAATAATTTTCTGCATTTGTTGAACAATACACCATTTTAGTTATCATTATTCATATTATAGCATAATATGCGATTTCATACAAACTGTTTTTCCTGAATATACCCTGAAGCACGCTTAAATCGGAGTTTTTTGCGATAGCAAACAGACCGTTTCCACATGTTCTGTGCCGGGAAACATATCAAACGGCACGCACTGCTGTGCCTTGTAGCCATGATTCACAAGATATTGCACGTCTCTTGCGAGCGTTTCGGGGTTGCAGGATACATATACCACTCTTGACGGTGACATTTTTGTCACAGCCTTTAAAAATTCCTTCGTGCTTCCTGCTCGCGGCGGGTCCATTATGACTACGTCGACTCCTGATTTATCATTCAGTTTTAACTTCGTCATGCCCGCCGTGTCAGGCTTTATGCCTGCTGTTGCCGCTTTAAACCTTGTCATGTATTTTGTGGCGTCATCGCACACAAAGGTTATATTCTTTACGTTATTGTTTTTGGCATTTATCCGTGCATCTGACACAGCCGCCTTGTTAAGTTCTATTCCAAGCACGCTCTTTGCCTTGTCTGCCGCCACTATGCCTATGGTTCCCGTTCCGCAGTAAGCGTCTATGACTGTTTCTTTTCCCGTAAGGGCTGCACACTCTATGGCTTTCTGATAGAGTTTTTCAGTCTGCACGGGATTTACCTGATAAAATGATTTTGACGATATGCGAAATGTCTTTTTGCACAGCACATCTTCTATATAACCCTTGCCGTAAAGCACTTCCTCCCGCTCGCCCAGCACCATGCTTGTGTTTTTGTCGTTTATGTTAAATATTATTGTGCTTATTTCAGGATGCCTTTCAGTCACAGCCTTCACAAAATTTTTCTTTGAAGGAAATACATTTGTTCCTGCTACCAAAACCAGCATAACCTCTGAAGAAAAATGTGATTTTCGCACAAGAATGTGCCTTAAAAAGCCTGTGTGCCTGTCCTCGTCATATGGCTTCATTTTAAACGAAGGCATAAGTGAAGCAATGGTGGCGGCTATCTGTCTTGCGCACTCACACTCAATCAGACATTCTTTGGCAGGAACTATGGTATGAGTTCCCTCCTTATAAGTGCCATATATCACATTGCCCTTTTTGTCGCTTCCAAATGTTATATGCACCTTATTCCTGTAATGATACGGATTTTCCATGCCGACAATCGGCGATACGCGCACATACTTTCCCATCAGCGAATTGACATACTCCTGTTTTTTCTTAAGCTGCTGTTCATATGGCAGCGAAATAAGCGTACAGCTGCCGCATGAAGCAGCATTTTTGCAGGACATGTAAGCCTTGTTTTCTGTTGTTTTAACGCCTCTGTTTTCCGACATTTTCAATTCCTCCGTTCGCTTCTTGCTCATAAAGCCACATGATGACTGCCACGAGGCATATGATAAAGTAGCCTATGACGCTGTATACGTCGGGTATCTGCTGAAGGAAGATAAAGCCTAGCAGTGCCGAGAATATGACCTGTGAATAGTCAAAAACCGATATTTCCTTTGCGGGTGCAAATGTATACGCCGTGGTTATGGCAAACTGTCCGCCTGTTGCCGCAAGTCCTGCTCCTATGAGCATGAGAAGCTGCTTTCCTGTCATAGGTGCATAATCAAATATCAGGCTTGGCAGCGTTACCACACATGAAAATACCGAGAAGAAAAATACTATCAGCGGGCCTTTTACGCCCTTGCTTCCGAGAGCACGCACCGCCGTGTACGCAATGCCTGCTCCAAGACCTCCTAAAGTTCCTATAAGTGCCGGCACTACCTCCGAACTGAATTCAGGCTTTATAATAAAAAGGCTTCCCGCAAATGCTGCTGCAATACTGCACCACTGAACGACGCTTGCCTTTTCCTTTAAAAATATAAAAGAAAATACTATGGCAAAGAATGGTGACAGCTTGTTTAACATTGTCGCGTCCGATATGTTCATATGGTCAATGGCGTAGAAATTGCACAGTATTCCGACTGTTCCCGCAGCCGCCCTGACTATAAGAAGCCAAAGACTGCCCTTTGGCACACTCATATTTTCCTTTTTTCTCACAAGTATAAAAAATGCCACAATAGCAGCGATTACATTTCTGAAAAAGCTCTTCTGCACAGACGGCAAATCGCCTGACAGCCGCACAAAAAGATTCATAAGGGCAAAGCAGAAGGCTGCACATAAAATACATATAATACCTAAATTTTTTCTTTTCATAAATACCTCTAACAGTAAAGAGCAGACACAAACCGTCTGCTCCAAACTTTGCATTCCATATGTCACAAGCACGCGTTAAGCCGCTTTGTTATCTGTCCATTCTTATTCTTGTAATGATTCCGTCAAGCTTAGACGCACATTCGCTGTACTTTGCTTCGCTCATCGGCTCTGTGACAAAGGCATACTCGCCCTTCATAATCTCAATCACATTTACCTTGCCGAATACAGCTTCTACACTGCTTTTTTCAACACTGTCAGCTATTCTTACAAAAAATCTCTTTACTGATTCCTGTATGTCAGAAAGCTTAAGTTCTTCCTTTGACCAGAAGCATGCCACATTTTTTCCATCATGCTTTATGGCATCTATGACGTCCGTAACAACAGCGCTGGCCGTAGGAAGCTTTCCTGCTCCTGCACCGATAAACATTACGTCTCCAAGCATATTTCCGTTTACATTTATGCCGTTTACGACACCATTTACGTTGTATAAAGGATGCTCCGGCGAAATCATCATAGGTGCTACGATGGCATATACCTTTCCATTGTCATCCTTGCTTGAAGCCAGAAGCTTAATGGACTTATTCATAGCCTTGGCATACATAAAGTCCTTGTCGGTAATCTTTGTGATGCCCTCTGTGTATATATTTTCATAATTGACATTTTTTCCAAATGCTATGGAAGACAGTATTGCTATCTTTCGGCATGCGTCATATCCTTCCACGTCTGCGCTAGGGTCTCTCTCGGCATAGCCGAGTGCCTGTGCCTCTGAAAGCACGGAAGCAAAATCAGAACCCTCCGAAGCCATCTTTGTAAGAATGAAATTTGTCGTTCCGTTTAAGATACCTGTAATTTCATTTACCTTGTCTGCCGTCAGTGAAGAATTGAGCGGTCTTATGATAGGAATACCGCCGCCTACGCTTGCCTCAAAGAGGAAATTAAGGTTTCTCTCACGTGCAACCTCAAGAAGCTCGGCACCCTTTGCCGCTACAAGAGCCTTGTTTGAGGTAATGACGCTTTTGCCCTTAAGAAGTGCATTTTTTGTAAATGTGTAAGCAGGCTCAACGCCGCCCATAACCTCTACAACAACCACTATCTCAGGGTCATCAAGAATAATATTTATATCGTGTACTACCTTATGCTCTATCGGTGTTCCCGGAAAATCCTTAAGGTCAAGGACATACTTGACTTCTATCTCATCTCCTGCCTTTTTGGCAACCGCCTCTTTATTAGTCTCAAGAACCTCAACCACTCCGGAGCCGACTGTTCCGTAGCCGAGTACTGCTATCTTCTTCATTTTAAAAATTCCTTTCATTCTCGTGATAATATCTTTATATAGCTGACACCTGACAGACTCTCCATATCCGAAAACATCTTGGATGTATCGCCTGTCTCGGGAAGAATATCTACGCTCAAGGTCAGTGAAGCCACACCGTTTATAGGGATTGTCTGGTGGATTGTAAGAACATTTGCATTATATTCAGCAATCTTGTTAAGCAGGCTTGACAAAAGTCCGGGTACGTCATCCATCTGCACAATAAATGTAATAGTCTTTCCCTTGGCATTATCCCTGAAAGGAAAGATATCATCCTTGTACTTATAAAATGAGCTTCTGCTTATACCCACCATATCGGTTGCCTCCTGCACGGTATCAACCTTTCCGGACTCAAGCAGACCCTTAGCCCTGACCACATTCAGCAATACCTCAGGTACAGCTTTTTTTCTGACAACAAAATATTCATTCTTAGTATTCATAAATTACCTTCATGTTAAAATGTGTGCAACAGGAAAACATTTGTCTGTCTAAGAAAGAATAATACCACAAAAGAATGTTTTATGCAAGGCTATTTTTTAAAACTCATATTTATGCTGCCATTGCTTGTCTTAAGCTCCATATAGCCTTCTCCGCTATTTCTGCTTGTGTATTCGTCGGACACCTTGTCGCCGTCAATACGGACAGAACCGTTACTGGTCTTTGCGCTTATCTTATAGTATTCCTCGGATATGTCTGACGATACATCAATACTTCCGTTGCTTGTCTTTGCATATACATCCTGAAATGTACCTTCAAGAGAAATCTTTCCGTTGCTTGTCACAAAACGGCTGTTTTCTATTTCACTCTCAATAATCGCTATCGCGCCGTTGCTTGTCTTGACGTCACATTTATCCGCTTTCAAATCTGTCATTTCGATTTTTCCGTTGCTGGTCTTGACTGTCAGTTCATTAAGGCTTATGCCGCTAAGTTCGATTCTTCCGTTGCTTGTATCGATATTCACGCTGTCAAGCACGTCCTTTGGTACATATATTTCTATGTAACGCTCTGTATTAAACCAGCCAAAGTTAAATGACAACCACGAATTATATTCGTATTCTTTAACCTTTAAGATAGCGTTTTCCACCTTAATGTCCGGTTCCTTCGGAGCTGAATCAAGCTTCACATTTATTCCGTATGTGTCATCCTTTGACGCTTTTATTATAACTCTGCCGTTATATGCTTCTACATCTATATTTTCAAAGGCTTCAAGGTCATAATTCTCATATTCAAATGACTGCTCATTAAAGAAATTCAATTTTCCGTCGGTGCTTATGGAAAAACCTTTTCCACCCATCATCGTACCTACTACCACAAATATAATTCCTAAAGGTATAAGTATTGCTGCTATTATCAAAGATACTTTAATTAGCTTTTTCATAGTTGCTTCCGCCCTTTCTCACTTTTTTTCTGCAAATACTTACAATGGCACTGTATGTCAATTTAAAAAGCATCATTACCAAAGCAAATGCCAATAATCCAACAGCCATTGTTATCATTCCGACGCCAAGAGCCAGTACACCGTTAGATGTGCTTCCCACCAAAACCACAAAGCCTGCAACCACAGTGATTATACCTGCCACAGCCATACAGACTGCTACAACCGCGAGTACAAACAAAAGCGCAAATACCACTATTATAAGCGCAAACAGTACTGCCGCAAGTGCTATTCCTACAGGAAACCATACAGGAGATGTGCATATGGCAGCAAGCACAAACCATAAAGATGATACCTTGGCTTTTCCTCCCTTAGCCTTTTTATTTTCCATATCCTTTATGGCTGACTCAGCAAGAAGCTGTCTTGCCAATGCTTCAGGGCTTTTCAATTCTTCTATGACCTTCTGCTCATTCTCGGGACCTGCGTCATAAAAATAATCTTCATAATATTTCACAATGTCATTTATCTCTGCCACTGACATCGTTCTAAGATTTACCCGTAATTCTTTTAAAAACTGTTCTTTACTCACTTAGAATTTCTCCTTCCATTATTCTGTCAAGTTTTTCCTTATATGCATTCCATTCATTCTTATAAAATGCAAGTTTATCGCGTCCGTCGTCGGTTATGGCATAATACCTTCTGTTTCTTCCGTTAAAGGGCTGATCATAAGTAGTCAGAAGCCTTTCCTTCTGCAATCGTCTGAGCACCGGATAAAGCGTTGACTCTGATATATCAATAACCTCCTTCACATTCTGCGTCAGCACATAACCATACGCATCTGATCTGTTCAATACTGCCAGCACACAGGCATCAAGCAGCGTCGAGCCTAACTGAAATACCATATATTCACTTCCTTTTAATATTATAATCTTGTCAATATTATATGTCGTATAATATTATATGTCAATATCTTTTTGTTCTTTTATTTAAAAATATTTTTCCAACCGTCAAAAAGAACCACAACTGCTTTCACAGTCATGGTTCTTGATAATGCTTCATAGCTTCAACTCTGCAAAAATCGTCATTCGCGTATTTTTAATGCTCTTTGGTGTCAAATATAAGCGTTACGGGACCGTCGTTTACCGAGCTGACCTGCATATCCGCCCCAAAACTGCCATGTTCCACCTCAAAGCCTCTGTCCCTGCATTCCTGTATAAATGCTTCATAAAGAGGTATTGCAATGTCGGGTTTTGCCGCCCCCGTAAATCCCGGTCTGCGGCTTTTAAGGTCAGCAAAAAGTGTAAACTGTGACACTACGAGTAACTTGCCGCCGACACTTTCAAGGTTTAAGTTCATCTTTCCGGCTTCGTCGCTAAACACTCTGACTCCGCATATCCTGTCGGCAAGGTATTTTACCGTTTCCATCGTATCATCAGGTGCTATGCCAAGAAGCACAAGGAAACCTCTGTCTATGGCTCCCACTACTTTCTTATCAATTTCAACGCTTGCACTTGTCACTCTTGTAACTATTGCTCTCATAATTTCCTCACTTTCCGAAGCGTTAGCATAGGTTCGCACCTCAAATCCAATTTTCCTGCGCAAACAGTTCTATCTTTTCTTATAAAGAACCAGTTCTGGATTTGCTCCTTCTGCCTCATATGTGCAAACCATTATAAAATCCATACTCGCTAAGATGCCAAAACATCTGTCACCGCCAAATTCCGATTCTAATTGATTTCCCAGATATGTTGTCTGGTCATTTAAGAATTTTACGTTTTCGCCGCTTGGTAATGGATAAGCTAAATTTACATAGGCACCAACCAATGCATTAAGTTTTTCAACCTTTGGCATTCCATCAATATGAAGTTCATTAATCTCTTTGATAAGTTGTTCTTTAAACATTTCAAACTGTCCATCGTCACTTAGTTCTTCATATCTCTTCCAGTAATCCAGTGTCGGAAGAGTTGCCTTCATATGGGCACGTGCCTGTTCTTCTGTAAAGCCTTCATTTACCAAATGCTTCACGCAAACATCAATCAAATCATCCATATTGCTATAAGTGTACGTTCCATCAGCGTAGCACCACTTACAATAGTCCTCATTCAAAGATCCATCTCTATCATGACCAACAATTTCATCTTCTAGAGGCATACCGCAACACTGACAGATTAACTGCTTGGGTGCACCTAAAAGTGTGTTAATTGTAACATTGAATTCCTTTGATAAAAGCTTTAATGTTTCTGTATTAGGAACTGTTTCACCATTTTCCCAACGTGAAACTGCCTGTCTTGTAACCATCACCTTTTCAGCCAATTCATCCTGAGATAATCCCTTCTTTGTACGAAGTTCTAATATAACATTCTTTGTTTCCATTGTTTTCACCTCCAATACAGGTATTATATCATCTAATTAGGATTTAGAAAAGCAACTTGCTGTTTCCCCAGTTCATCCCCAGTTCATCAGCTAAATTAGAATTTACCTCAGAAACTTGTTTCCTTCTATTTTCATTTTAACCTACAAGGCATCTCTTCGGGTAGCACCCGAAGCTCCCGCCTCTCTTCATAACCTACTAGGCATCTCTTCATAACCTACAAGGCATCTCTTCATAACCTACAAGGCATCTCTTCGGGTAGCACCCGAAGCTCTCGCCTCT
>CAMEJP010000030.1 GCA_945920185.1 uncultured Eubacterium sp.
ATAATGTCAAAACGTTCCTCTGTTCCGTCAGGAATAACCTTATATCCAAGCTTTTCGTATATGTTAGCCGCAAAAACAGCTCCCTTAAGAGCACCTGCAACAACAGTCGGTGCGAGAAAAATACCCTGAAAAAGTGCCTGATTAAGACCTAATGTGGCACCTATCTCTTTTCCGAGTCCCGGAGCAGTAAGTCTGTATGCACAATTATCTACATACTCTTCTTTTCCAACTATATATCCTCCGGTCGGTGCAAGACCGCCTCCTGGATTTTTGATAAGCGAACCTACACATAGGTCAGCACCCACGTCAGTCGGCTCAACAGTCTGCACAAATTCACCGTAGCAGTTATCTACCATACATATAATATCAGGCTTTATTGACTTTACATACGCTATAAGCTCACCGATTCGCTCTACACTTAATGTCGGTCTCTGTGCATAACCTTTTGAACGCTGTATCGTAACCAGCTTAGTGCGCTCATTTATGGCATTCTTAATGCCGTCATAATCAAAAGCGCCGTCCGGGAGCAAATCTACCTGTGCATATGTCACGCCGTACTCAGCAAGGCTTCCCCTTGAAGGTCTTATTCCTATTACCTCGTCTAAGGTATCATAAGGTTTTCCTACAGGTGAAAGTATTTCATCCCCCGGTCTTAAATTAGCAGACAAAGCTATGTTAAGTGCATGGGTTCCCGACATAAGCTGCGGACGCACAAGTGCCGACTCACAGTGGAATATATCAGCGTACACATACTCAAGCGTATCACGGCCCATATCATTGTAGCCATAGCCCGTAGTTGCGGCAAAATGTATGTCGCTCACCTTATTTTTCTGCATTGCTTTAAGCACCTTTAGCTGATTATACTCCGCAGTTTCATCAATTCTTTTGAAACGTTCCTTGAGCGTGGAGAGAACCTCCTCTCCAAATTTAAGAACTTTATCACATATTCCTAATTCATCGTACATTTCGTTCTTCATTTCACAATTCCTTCTGTCTTTTTTATCATATAATCAACGATTAGGCTTTTGTCATATCCGTAATCTTTAATATTTATCAGTTCAGCCTCCGGTTCACGTTTAAACCATGTAAGCTGTCTTTTGGCAAAATGTCGCGTATTAAGTTTAATGGTTTCTATCGCTGTTTCAAGGCTTACATTTCCCTTTATGTATTCCAGCATCTCCTTGTAGCCTATTCCCTGCATACTTGTGCATTTTTCGTCAACTCCCATATCATACAGCTTTTTCACTTCATCTGCAAGGCCTCTTTCAACCATTATGTCCACACGCCTGTCAATTCGTTCATACAATCTGTCGCGCTCGTCCGTGAGAACAAAATACCTGTAATCGTAAGGAGAAGATTTTTGCCTCTGTTCTTCATTGTGGGAAGATATCGGTGTGTGGTTCATATGATAATATTCAAGGGCTCTGATTACCCTTTTTGTATTGTTCATATGTATTGTTTCACAGGATTTAGGGTCAACCTCACGCAGCATTTCAAAAAGGTATTCTGCTCCTTTGCTTTTCAGTTCATCCTCAAGCTTATGTCTGTATGCAAAATCGTTGTCTGTCTCGGAAAAATCAATATCATAAAGAACCGACTGTATATAAAATCCTGTTCCCCCTACAATTATGGGTATATTTCCGTGTGAATATATTTCTTCGACAGCCTTTTTAGCCATACTTTTAAAAATATACACATTAAAATCATCCTGTGGCTCAATTATGTTCACCAGATAATGTCTTATCCCCTTCATTTCATCAGTGGTAATCTTTGCCGTACCGATATCCATTCCCCTATATACCTGCATTGAGTCGGCACTTATAATTTCGCCGTTTATTCTCTTTGCAAGCTCTATTGAGGTGTCGGTTTTTCCCACGGCAGTAGGACCTGACAATATAATCAATGGTTTCATGGCTTCCTCTTTCAATCTTTTTAGGCATTTTGATGGTCAATATCTGAAATTGCTATACAATACGCCTGAACTTCTTTTCAATTTCATATTTACTCATAGATATAATGGTTGGACGTCCGTGAGGACAGTTAAAAGGATTATCAAGTTCTAACAATTCCGCAATAAGTGCTTTTGCTTCCTCAAACGACAGCTTATTATTTCCTTTTACTGCGGCTTTGCAGGACATTGTGGCAATCCTGTCCTTTATGGCAGCCTTTGCCATTCTCTCATTTTCATTTACAAGATTGTCAAGAATATCCGTAAGAAGCTCTCTGTCGTTAAGCCCATACAGATTGGCAGGTATGGCAGTTACTCTGTATTCTTTTCCGCCGAAATGCTCAATCTCATAACCAATCTCCGTAAAAATATCCATATTCTTTAAAAGCACATCCTCCTCCTTCATACTGAGTGATATGACAATAGGAGGAAGTATGTTCTGCGACAGTATTTCATGATTTTCAAACTGTTTCATAAACCGTTCATACAGTACCTTCTCGTGAGCCGCATGCTGGTCAATAATATAGAGGCTGTCCTTATATTCCGTAAGCCAGTAGGTATCAAAAAGCTGACCTATTATCTTTATATCATGCTCCTTTATATCGCTGTCTTCAAGTTCAAAAAGCGTTTCCTGTCTGACTGCCTGTATTTTTTCCTGCTTAGTTTCGTGTATGTTTTCCTGCTTGGTTTCCTGTATGTTTTCCCGTATAACTTCCGTAATATTCTGTTTTTCGGTTTCTAAAAACGGCGAGGTACTTTCTTTAAGCACTTCCGTTGCCTTTGGCTTTTCAACAGACCTTTTGTCAAGTTCACGCCTCTTTGCTTCAAACGGTTCAGCTCCTATGCCTGCAGACTGTTTACTCTCAACCGGCGGCTTTGCCTTAGAGCGTACTGTATCATTACCTACGGTCACTTCAGGAATAAGTATCTTTTCCGACAGTGCCTCCGATACGACAGAATACAAAAAGTTCCTTACATCCTCATTATTTGAAAAACGAAGTTCCATTTTAGTAGGATGCACATTTATGTCTATAAGTTTTGAATCGATATATATATGCAGTACGGTAAAAGGATATCTGTGTTGCATGAGAAAAGGTGCGTAAGCGTCAAGAAGTGCGGCATTTATGACATTGCTCTTTATATACCTTCCGTTGATATAATAGTTCATAAAATTCTTGTTTCCGCGCGAAACACAAGGCTTTGCAATAAAGCCGGTTATGTGCATAAATTTATTTCTGCTGTCAATTTTCACAAGATTCTTCTCAATTTCCCTGTCATATACATTATATATTATCTCGCGAAGATTGCTGTTTCCGACAGTGTGAAGATTTGTCTTGCCATTCACTATAAGTCTGAATGATATGCCGGGATGTGACATGGAAATGTGCTCTATTAAGTCACTTATATGAGAGCCCTCCGCATTTGCGGACTTTAAAAACTTTCTTCTGGCAGGCGTATTGTAAAAAAGATTTCTCACAACAAACGTAGTGCCGTCCGGTGCGCCTATCTCTTCAAGGCTTTTCTTCTCGCCACCCTCTATAACATAGCGCATACCTGTAAGCGAGTTCGCTGTTTTTGTTATCAGTTCAACCTGCGCAACAGACGCTATACTTGCCAATGCCTCGCCTCGAAAGCCAAGGCTTGACACCGACATCAAATCCTCAACGCTCTTTATTTTGCTGGTGGAATGACGCAAAAATGCCAGTTCAATTTCATCGGCCGCTATTCCGCAGCCGTTATCCGTCACTCTTATAAAACTTATTCCGCCGTCGCGTATTTCTACGGTGATTGCCGTAGCCTTTGCGTCAATGGCATTTTCCACAAGCTCCTTAACAACAGAAGCAGGTCTTTCCACCACCTCACCGGCAGCTATCTGATTTATTGTATTTTGGTCTAACACGGTAATAGGCATTTTATTATTCTCCGTTCAATGCAATATTAAATAACATTATTCCTGATATTTCCATCTGTTTTTAATCTTATTCTGCAGCTTATACAAGGTGTTAAGCGCGTCTAAAGGAGTCATATTTGTAAGGTCTGCATTTCTCAATTCGTCTATGATGTCATCATCTTTTACGGCATCAAATATAGAAAGCTGTTCAAGGTCAACGTCATCAAGCTTCTTTGCCTTCTTTTTTGTAGCGTTTTTAGAAAGCTTTGCTATCTCACGTGCATTTTTTGAAATATCCGCATCCGTAAGCTCTGCCACAAGCTCTTTGGCTCTTTCTATAACGCTGTCAGGAACACCCGCAAGCTTTGCCACCTGTATACCGTAGCTCTTGTCAGCGCCACCCTTTACTATCTTTCTTAGGAACACAATGTCATCACCCTGCTCCTTGACTGCTATACAGTAGTTATTTACACCGTTTATGGTTCCTTCCAGCTCGGTAAGTTCATGATAATGCGTGGCAAAAAGTGTCTTGGCACCTATAAGTTTAGGATTACTTATATGCTCAACGACAGCCCACGCAATACTAAGACCGTCAAATGTAGATGTTCCTCGTCCAATCTCATCAAGTATAAGAAGACTGTTGGAAGTGGCATTTCTTAAGATATTGGCAACCTCCGTCATCTCTACCATAAAAGTACTCTGTCCGCTTGCAAGGTCATCCGAAGCGCCTACTCGTGTAAATATTCTGTCAACCACCGATATATTTGCCTGCTTTGCCGGAACAAACGAGCCAATCTGAGCCATAAGTACGATAAGTGCCGTCTGCCTCATATATGTGGATTTACCTGCCATATTAGGTCCGGTGATAATAGCCACTCTGTTAGTTTGATTGTCAAGAAGAGTATCATTTGGTATAAACATATCATTGTTCATAACCTTTTCCACAACAGGATGTCTTCCGTCTTTAATGTCTATTACACCCTTTTCGTTGATTTTAGGTCTCACATAGGAATTTCTCATGGCAACATAGGAAAGATTTGTGAATACATCAAGCTTCGCCACGGCAGACGCACATTTTTGTATTCTTACCACATTGTCTGCAATCTTGTCACGTATTGAGCAGAAAGCTTCATACTCAAGGGCAAACAGCTTATCCTCAGCGCCGAGTATTGTGTCTTCTAACTCTTTCAGTCTGTCAGTTGTATATCTTTCTCCGTTTACAAGAGTCTGCTTTCTGATATAATCTTCAGGAACAAGTCCCTTGTAAGAATTGCTTACCTCAAAATAATATCCGAACACCTTGTTATATTTGATTTTAAGGTTCTTGATACCTGTTCTTTCTTTCTCCGAAATTTCATATTCCGTAAGCCAGTTTTTACCTTCTGTCTTAGCGTGTCTGAAACGGTCAATTTCCTCATCAAAGCCCTCCTTAATGATACCGCCTTCTTTTACGGCAATAGGCGGTTCCTCCACAATGGAAGCTTTTATAAGTTCAAATATATCCTTAAGGTCATCAAGTTCTTCATATATTTCTTTTATAAGCACTGAATTTCTGTTTTCAAGCAGATATTTTATATAAGGCAGCATTTCAAGAGAAGCCTTAAACGCAATCAAATCCCTGGGATTGGCTGATTTTGTACTGATTCTTCCTATAAGCCTTTCAAGGTCATATATAGGGTTAAGGTATTCTCTTAATTCATCCCTGAGGATGGTATCTTCGTTGAATTCTTCTATGGCATCCTGCCTTTTTATTATTTCCGCACTGTCAATAAGAGGCTGCTCTATCATATTTCTTAAGAGTCTTGCTCCCATGGCAGTCTTAGTCTTATCAAGGACATAAAGAAGAGAACCCTTCTTCTGCTTCTCACGAAGAGTTTCCGTAAGTTCAAGATTGCGCCTTGTAAAGCTGTCGATAATCATATATTTTCCGGTCTGGTAAGGCACTATCCTTGTAAGATGGGGCAGAGTATTTTTCTGTGTTTCATACAGATAGTTTAACAGTCCTCCTGCCGCTATTACTGCAGTCTTATAATCCTTGAGCCCAAGACCGTCAAGGCTTGCCACACCGAAATGCTCTTTCAAAACTTTTTCACAGGTTTCATCATCAAAATACCACGTGTCAAGCTCCGATGTGAATATTCCCTGTTTTTCCGTAACCGTGCTTAAATCGATGCCGCTCATACAAAATGCTTTGTTTATAATAATTTCCGACGGAACAAATTTGTTAATCTCGTCAAAAAGCGTCCTCTCCGTATCCACCTCAGTCACAAAGAAATCTCCTGTCGTAATGTCTGATACGGCAATTCCGTAGTTATCTCCGTAATACACGATACTCATAAGATAATTATTCTTAGCAGCCTCTAAACCGCTTGTGTTAAAGTTAGTACCCGGAGTAACTATCTTTATGACTTCTCTTTTGACAAGTCCCTTTGCAAGCTTCGGGTCCTCCACCTGCTCACATATGGCTACCTTATATCCCTTTATAACCAGCCTGTTAAGATATGTATCCACGGCATGATAAGGAACTCCGCACATAGGAGCACGCTCCTCCTGTCCGCAGTCCTTTCCCGTAAGTGTTATTTCCAATTCCTTAGATGCCAGCAATGCGTCGTCATAGAACATTTCATAGAAGTCACCCACCCTGTAAAACAGGATGGTATCCTTATATTTTTCCTTCATTTCAAAATATTGCTGCATCATTGGTGTTATCTGTGCCACTGTTTTACCTCTTCCTTAGTCAACTATCTTGCCTAAATAATAAAATCCTTTTGATTCTTCAAGTGATACCTTTACCACTTTACCTATCATTTCCCTGCATCCCTCAAAGTGAACAAGTATGTTATTGCTAAGCCTTCCTGTCATAAGATTTGGCGAATGGTCATTTACCTCCTCAACCATAACATCCATAACGCGACCCACGTCACGTCCTGAATTTTTTGCAGAAATCTCTGATATGACGGCTAACAGCCTGTCAAATCTGTCCTTTACCACTTCAGGACTCACCTGATTCTCCATAACGGCAGCAGGAGTGCCTGTTCTCTTTGAATATATAAAGGTGTAGGCACTGTCATACTCCACCTGCTTACACACATCTATGGTGTCAAGGAAATCTTCTTCAGTTTCACCCGGAAATCCCACTATGATATCCGTGGTGACAGACACATCGGGAATTCTTTCCTTTATCTTTTTGACAAGTTCAAGATAATGCTCCTTTGTGTAATGCCTGTTCATAAGTTTAAGTATTCTTGAACTTCCTGACTGTAACGGCAAATGTATGTGTCTGCATATCTTCTTTGACTTGCTCATTACATCTATAAGCTCATCTGACAAATCCTTAGGATGAGGCGTCATAAAACGTATTCTTTCAAGTCCTTCTATCTTTTCAATCTCAGTAAGAAGCTGTGCAAACGTTATTTCCTCCGAAAGTCCTCTGCCATAAGAATTGACATTCTGACCAAGAAGCATAACCTCCACAACTCCGTCAGCCACAAGAGCTTTGATTTCATTGATTATGTCCTGCACAGCACGGCTTCTTTCCCTTCCTCTAACATAAGGAACAATACAATAACTGCAGAAATTATTGCATCCGAACATAATGTTAACGCCCTGCTTAAATGAAAATTTTCTCTCACTCGGAAGGTCCTCAACTATATTGTCCGTATCCTTTAAAATATCGATAATCATTCTATCTGACTGAAGTCTTGTATAAAGTATTTCTGCAAGTTTGTAGATATTGTGTGTTCCAAAAATAATATCTACAAATCTGTAAGTCGTCTTAATCTTTTCTACCACATGAGGTTCCTGCATCATACATCCGCAAAGAGCTATAATCATATTCGGATTTTTCTTCTTAAGTCCCTTAAGATATCCAAGACGTCCGTAAACTCTCTGATTAGCATTATCCCTTACGGTGCAGGTATTATATATCACAAAATCGCTATCCTCTTTATCAGTTTCGACAAAGCCTGCCTGAAGCAGTATTCCGGCAAGTTTTTCGGAATCCCTTGCATTCATCTGACAGCCAAATGTAACCACGCACATAGTCAGCTTTCTGTTAAGCTCTTTTTCGCGCATCGAAACATATTCCTTAAGCTTTGCCATAAAATATTTCTGTCTGTCCGGCTCTGTGTCCGGCACAAGACCGTTTATATCAATGTTACTCAAATCATACTGCATTATTTTCTAACCTGTCCGTTTCCGTATATAATATATTTGTAAGTTGTAAGTTCTTTAAGTCCCATAGGACCTCTTGCATGAAGCTTCTGAGTGCTTATGCCTATCTCTGCACCAAAGCCGAACTCAAAACCGTCCGTAAATCTTGTGGAAGCATTTACATAAACGCATGCTGCATCTATCTCTTCAAGGAACTTATTGGCATTGTTGTAGCTTTCCGTGATGATTGCCTCGGAATGCTTAGTGTTATAACGGTTTATATGACTTATCGCCTCATCAATATCATCCACTACCCTAAGTGAAATAATATAATCAAGGTACTCAGTTCCCCAGTCAGCCTCGTCCGCCGTCACTATATAGTCAGATATTTCACACGCCCTTTCATCTCCGCGTATTTCCACATCTTTTGTCTTTAGTCTCTCTACAAGCAAAGGTATAAATTCCTTCGCAACAGCACTGTGCACAACCAAAGATTCGCAGGCATTGCACACGCCTATACGCTGTGTCTTTGCGTTATATATGATATCAAGTGCCATATTAAAATCAGCCGTTTCATCAACATATATGTGACAATTTCCGGTTCCTGTTTCTATAACGGGAATCGTGGCATTGTTTACGACAGATTTTATAAGACCTGCACCGCCTCTCGGAATAATCACGTCTATGTAATCATTCATACGCATGAGCTCCTTTAATTCCTCGTGCGAACATTCTCCTATTAAAGATATCACATCAGGATTAAACGCTACGCCTGTCAGAGCATCCTTTATAATAGTCACTATGGCTTTGGTAGAGTTAAGTGCATCGCTTCCGCCCTTTAATATACATACGTTTCCTGTTTTAAAGCAGAGTCCGAAAGCGTCTACCGTAACATTTGGTCTTGCCTCGTATATAATGGCAACCACGCCCAACGGAACCCGCTTTTTGCCTATGGTAAGCCCGTTAGGTCTCTTTGTCATGCCCAAAACCTCTCCGACAGGGTCTTCAAGCTTTACTAACTGAAGAAGTCCCTCTATCATACCGTCGATTCTTGCATCCGTGAGTGTAAGTCTGTCAAGAAGTGCCGGTTTCATATTATTTTCTTTTGCACGTTTTACATCTATGTCATTTGCTGCCTTTATGGCATCTCTTTCTGCGTCCAAAGCCTGTGCTACTGCTTTCAGGGCTTCATTCTTTTCATTCGAGCCTGCCTTTGCTATGCTTGGCTTTGCTGCCACGGCCTCTTTACATATCTTTGTTAAATCCATATATTGTCTCCAATCCGCTTATTGAATAGCTTTCTAAATTTCAGTCTTTATAAGTCAATATTTCTGTATATTTTTTCGGGAATTACTATTATGTCAAGCGGCACGTCATATCTGTCGGTTTCTATGCTTTCTACCATTTGGAAGTCATATCCGAGAGCCACCTTAACATTTTCAGGATGCTTTTCTAAGTATCTGTCATAATAGCCGCCGCCATATCCGAGTCTGTTAAAGGCTCTGTCACAGGCAAGCATCGGCATCACGAGAAGTCCGCTGCATACCTTATCTTCATTATCTGACTTTGGTTCCAAAATTCCGTACGCTCCTCTTTCAAGTTCTGTAAGAGAATTGATTTGTACAAATATCATTTCTGACGATACAATCTTTGGAACAAATACATTTTTCTTCTTTTGTAGACATAAGTTTATTATGTCTACCGTTTGGACTTCCTGATTATAATTTACATAAATGTATATATTGTCAAAAGCTGCAAATTCAGGCAGAGTAACCAATTTTTCATATACCAGCCTGCTGTTTCTGCTTATATAATCTTCATCCAAATTTCGCTTTACGGCTTTTATCTCACGCCTTAGCTCTGATTTTGTCATTACTGTCTGTCATTCCTTGTAAATATAAATATATTATCCTTATCCGTACACAGCACATCTGCCACTGTACCTCTTTCCCGTATTACGGGCTCGGAAGAAAATCCTTTAAAAAGTTCAACCACCGTATAAGGTTTTTTGATAAAGCTCTTAGGAACGGTTCTTTCCGTAATTATAATTCCATGTATTATTTTCAAAATGTTACAGCCTGTAATTCTGTGTTCTTTTTTGGGATTATCCGCCTCCGTAAATATACAGCCTTCAGATGTCTTTAAACAATAATGCACTTCACCGTCAATCAAAGCCGTAGATTTTAAGTCGGAAGCACGAAATACCTGCTTATTTAAAAATGTTCTGACGCTTTTATCGCCTAGGCTGTAATATACTATGGTTTCAGTATGTTCAGCAACATTTACCCTTGAGTATGTTATATAATCATCTTCAAGCCTTACGTAAGGATATGTAACATCTTTATCAAATTTTTCAATCTGCTCGTAATGAAGCTGCTTTTTTTTAAGCAGTATATCAGAAATAAACTGATTAATGTTTATAAATGCCAAATATTCCGTAGGTCTTTCTTCAGGTTTTATCGAATCATATCGGCTGTCTGTCATAAACGAATATCCTGTTTTTACAAGGCATATATTTCTTCGTATAGGTATCACGGTATCTATTCCCGAATGTGCTATGACATTGTCCAGTATTTCCTGACTTGTTGCTTCCTTAATGTCAACAAGTATGACAGAAATATCCGTATACCCGAGGTCATTGTCGTAATCGTCTTTTCTCAAATACTCAGTCTGAACCAAAATGTAATTCTCATCCAGAATAAATATTTTCATACGCTTTTCCTTAACATAGTCGGAATACTCATCATTAAAGTTGTATATAATATCCGATTTTCCCGTGACAATACTGTACTTGTACACGCTGACGCTCATACGTCCCTTTGGTTTTATGTCGTTGCATGAAACAAAATAGATATACTTTGAATTATATTCGCAGTCAATTATCTCTATAAAGTCGTATTTTGGCACACTTGACAAAGCCTCATAACGCTCATTGAGGCCAACATTAAATATGTGACATTTTTTACTTATAAAAGGGCCTATCTTATTGACTCCGTTGCTTATCTGCAATACCAGTTCACCGTAAAGCGGCTTGTAAACCGCATCATCACAGTTACTTACAATTCTGACATCCATTTTTTTACCTCGTGGCGTATTTTTAAATGCTATTTCAAAGCTCTGATAATATCAAAATCACTCATTTTATGCTGCGTAAAAAGAGTTCCGACATTTTCTCCGTTAACAATCCGCAAAATGTTTCCTACATCATTTCCGTTAGCTATGACCATATCCGCACCTGCCTTTGTGGCAATTCTTGCCGCCATAATCTTTGCAGACATTCCGCCTGTTCCAACATTACTGGCTGAAGAACCTTTACCCATGGACACAAGATTTTCATCGATATTTGTAACCAAATCTATAAATTTTGCATCCGGATTAGTGTTAGGGTCATCTGTATACATACCATCTATATCCGATAAAAGTATAAGCAAATCTGCTCCTATAAGTGCGGCAACAATGGCTGACAGTTTATCGTTATCTCCAAACTGAATTTCATCCGTTGAAATGGTATCGTTTTCATTTACAACAGGGATTACGCCCATACCAAGCAGCTCGTCAAACGTATTCTCCGCATTTACCCTGCTGACCTCATTTATCATTGTGTACTTTGTAATAAGTATCTGGGCAATTCTCTGGTTATACTCGGCAAAAATCTTCTGATATGTCATAATCAGGAAACCTTGTCCGACTGCCGCACAAGCCTGCTTTTGTGCAAGGCTTTTTGGTCTTTCGGCAAGCTCCAGTGACTTCTTTCCGACAGCAATGGCTCCCGAAGACACCAATATAACATCCTTTCCTGAGTTTTTAAGGTCACAAAGCACCCTGACAAGCTTTTCCATCTTTGAAAGATTTAAATTGCCTGTTTCAGGATGTGTAAGTGATGATGAACCGATTTTAACGATTATCTTTTTCTTATCTTTCAATTTTTCTCTGAATGAATCCATGTCTTTCCTCACATTCCATGCTTTAACCGACAGTATGTAAATTCGTTTTGTCATCTTCCACAGTGGCTTCTAAAGCATACATCTCTATGATACAACATTTTCGCTGAAAAATCACTAAAAATGTTGATATATTTTTTCGGCAGTCTTAATTCCATCCACTGCGGCACTGGTTATTCCTCCGGCATATCCGGCACCTTCCCCGCACGGATATATTCCGCCTATATTTGACTCAAACGTATTATCATTCCTTAAAATTCTTACCGGGGATGATGTCCTGCTCTCAACACCGCTTATAAGCGCATCGCCCGTTGAAAAACCCGGAATAATCCTTCCGAAACTCTCAATTCCTTCCAAAAGTGCATTGTTGATATATTCAGGGAAAATGTCCCTTACATTTCCGAAAGTATTTTTTCCTTTTGAGGCCGGTAAAACCCTGCCAAATTCCTTTGATATTCTTCCGGCGGAAAAATCCTCGTAACGCTGTATCGGAATATCTCCTTTTCCCATACTGTATGCCGCTTCTTCAAGCTGCCTTTGAAAAGCGATTCCCGCCAGTATGTCATCACTTCCGAAATCAGACGGGTTCACCGTTACAATAAGAGCACTGTTGGCATTTTTTCCGTCACGCCCGGAATAGCTCATACCGTTTACCGCCAGTCTTCCCTTTTCGGAAGAAGCATTGACCACATATCCGCCCGGACACATACAGAATGAATAGACTCCTCTGCCGTTTGCACACTGATGTGCCACCTTGTAATCGGCTGCAGGAAGATGATATTTCGTCACATCTCCGTAAGCATTTGCATTTATAATTTCCTGCGGATGTTCTATTCTTACACCTACGGCAAATGCCTTTGCATTCATATCAATTCCTTTTTTTCTTATCATTGAAAATGTATCCCTTGCACTGTGACCTATGGCAAGTGCAAGGCAGTTACATTCAAGCTTTTCAGTCTCATTCAGTATGATGTGGGTTATATGGTTATCCCTGACAACAATATCGGTAAGTTTAGTGTTGAATCGGAATGTGCCCCCAAGCTCCACTATTTCTTCACGCATATTTCGCACAATATTTCTAAGAATATCCGTGCCTATATGCGGCTTGTTGACATATAGTATCTCATTTTTGGCGCCATAGCGCACAAATGTTTCCAACACATACTTTATTCTGCCGTAAGGGTCCTTTACCATAGTGTTTAATTTTCCGTCGGAAAATGTTCCTGCTCCGCCTTCTCCAAACTGAACATTTGACTCTTCGTTAAGCTCACCTGTCGCAAAAAATGTGTCGACTCTTTTCACTCTGTCTTCTACCGCTTCACCACGTTCTATAACCAGAGGCTTAAGCCCTGCACGTGCAAGCATAAGGGCGCAAAAAAGTCCTGCAGGTCCGCTTCCCGTCACAACGGGCGGTATATTGGATTCTTTTTTATGAAAATTAAAGCCGTACTCTGTATTTTCGCATTTTACGACATTGCTGTTATGTACACGTTTAAGTATCTTATCTTCGTTAGGAAGACTAAGTTCCACACTGTATACATATTTTATGTCAGGCTTCTTTCTTGCATCCAGAGAACGCCTTATGATTTTTAGGCTGTCCTTAAACTCTGATGTCTTAACTCCAAGCAGTTTGGCAAGACACCTTTGTAAATCTTCTTCGCTGTGGTCAGGTTCAAGTTTTAATTGATTTATTCGTATCATATTACTGTCCTTTTTTATTTTTTTGTTCAAAAAGCCTTTATAAAAGAGACATTACCTTGCGGCATCCGTACCTGCCAACGCTCCCGTGGAGAATGCCCACTGAAGATTATATCCTCCGCATATTCCGTCTACGTCAAGAAGCTCGCCCACTATGTACAGACCTTTTGAAATCTTTGACTCTAAAGTTTTGGGATTTACCTCATTTACCGATACGCCTCCCGAGGTCACCTGTGCCGTATCAAAGCCTTTGCAGCCTGTAACGGTAATTTTCGTGGATTTGCATTTAGCCGCAAATAATCTGATATTTTTATCCGACACATCCTCCGGTGAAATATTATTTTCAAGAATAATGCCTTTAATCAGCTTGTCGTTAAACAAGGAACGTGCTGCCTTAATAAGATTCATGGTTCTATCGGCATTTTTCTTTAGTATGTCAAAAAGTTCCGTCTCACCCATATCAGGTGAAAAATCCAATTCAATATGCACTTTTTTGTTCCCGTCAAGTGCTCTTACCGCCTGTGAACTAAGCTCATAAATCATAATTCCCGATATATATCCGTCAGTAAATTGAAGTTCTCCATGACTTTCTTTGACAAGCATATCATCTATGTAGAGAAAGGCTTTTGAATCGCGTCTTACGCCTGAGGCTGTATTTGTAAGTCCGCTGTCCGTCTTTAATGCCACAAGTGACGGCAATGGCTTAATGACACTGTGTGAAAATGCTTTTGCAAACTCATATCCGCTTCCGTCCGAGCCTGTCTGAGGCACAGATTTTGCGCCTGTTGCCAATATACATTTATCGGCAGTATAAGTGTAGCCCTCTACCGATACCTCAAAGCCTTGTGATGTCCTTCGTACGCTGTCTGTCTTCTGGTTGTACTTTATCTTTACGTTAAGTCTTTTAAGCTCGTCCGACAGAAGTTCAAGCACGCTGCCTGCCTGCTCGCTTACAGGATATACATATCCGTTTTTTTCTTTTGTGTATAAGCATATCGAATGAAAAAAGTCAATCGTACTTTCATACGGGAAATTTTTGTATACTTCCATAGGAAATCCTTCATCTGTACAATTATAACATTCCCTGTCTATATGTGTGTTGGTAAGATTACATTTACCGTTGCCTGTCATCAAAAGCTTTTTGCCGCCTTTATCCATATGCTCTAAAACAGTGACACTTGCTCCGCCTCTTGCGGCACAGATGGCAGCAGTCATTCCCGATACTCCGGCACCTATAACTATTACTCTGTTCATAATTACCTCTCATTCCGAAGAGTTAGCGTAGTTTCCCACCGCAAATTCATGATTTGCGGAGTTTACATACTCTTTTATTGTACTGTATACAAGCCATATTTTCAAGGTTTAGCTCGAATAATTCTGTAAAAATTCATACAGTTCTCGGTCTGATTCTATATACATTCCCGTATTGAGCTTATTCAGTATAATTTCAGGCACAGAGGCTTTGTTTATATCAGCATAATCGTATACCGTTTCCCTGTCGTTAAGGTATATAACCAGAGTTTCATTTACCATTTTAATAAAATAATCAGCAGTAATTTCGTATGCTATTGTTTCTCTCATAACAACCTCATCCTTCGAGAAAGACAGTATTTCCAGTTTTAGCACATTGTCGCCCATATCTTTTTCCTTCAGGTCATGTGCAAGCATTTCCTTGGTAAATCCCAAATATTTCACAGGTGCTTCATATGTTTTTGAAGTTATTTCACCTGTATTTACGTTATAAGTTTCATAAACAAATTTTGTTACCGTCGAAATCTTATTTGTGTTTCCAACGTCTACCGCAACCGTCTTAAACTCATTTGTCTGATACTTTACCGCATCATTTTTATATTTATTTACAGATACAAGATATGTTATCTTATATGCTCCATAGGCAAGCATCAGGACACTCAAAAAGCAGATAATATACATTTTTTTCATAGGAACAACCTCCTTTATGCATATTATCTGCCATTTGTGGTAAATTTATTCAGTTTTATCCGAAAATCCTAACCTGTATAATCGGACTTATCACATCAGATGAAGTTTTTTAAATATCTTTAGAAGAAATGTGCCCTTTGGCATATCCTCAAGCTCATCTGCCGTTATTCCTTTAAACAGTATCATACACAGCACATATGTTATTACCGCCAATATAACCGGAATAAGCAAAAGCAAAGCCCTGCTGTGAGTAATAAGCGCCAGAAGGTGATAGCTTCCTGATGTCACTACGCCCATAATTGCAGCCGCTGCAAGAGGAATAAGAAATGTCTTTTTTATCTCCTGCCTGTAATTATAATGTTTGTATATATAATAATAATTAAGAACAAGCGTCGTGACTGCCATAACGATATCCGCTATAACAATGGCATACACAGAGAGGTTAAATACTCCCATAAGAAGCAGTGCTGACAATATATGTGCACCCAGACCTAGCGCACAGTGTATTACCGGCAGACGCAAATGTCCCATACCCTGAAGTATGGCATTGGTTATGGAGGTAAGAGATGTAAGTATTATGGTCACCGCACCAATCCACAAAAGATATGTTCCTACTGTATTGTGAGTTGCCCCGTCATAATACAGAAGCTGCAACAGCGGATTAGCAAGTATCATAATGCCGACTGCACAAGGTATTGAAAATACACATATAAAACGTATTGACATTCCAATCTTTGAAAGCGAGGCCTTCCTGTTTCCAACCGCAATGGCAGCCGACATGCTTGGCATGGTTGAAACAGCCATAGCCGAAGCCACGGATATCGGAAGTGATATAAATGTTCTGTATTTATTGCTCAATATGCCCCAGAGCGAGGCTATTGTTTTTTTGTCAAAACCCTTAAAATTCAGCATATTTCCTACTATAAAATTGTCGATAATACTGCTGATGTTGTTGACCGTAGTGCTTAAAAGCACCGGAATTATGGTAAGTATAAGGAGTTTAAATACAGTGCCGTAGTCTTCCTCCGGCTTAAAGGAGGTACGTCTTATTTTTTTGCTGAGAACTCCCTTAAAGGCAAACAGTACAAATACAAGAAATGCAAGTGCAAATATAGCACCAAATGCATTACCAAGCGTTGCTCCGTAAGCTCCATATGCCTCGGGAACAATACTTGGATCCTTGATGCTTGCCGCCGTCATGTTTTTCATAATATTATAGCAGAGTATGAGACTCAATGCTACCTGAACCAGTTTTTCTATAATCTGCGATATGGCAGTAGGTATCATTGTTCCAAATCCTTGAAAGAATCCCCTGAATACGCCCATAATTGCCACAATAAAAAGCGTCGGCGTCAGCGCTCTTAAAGCCATTGCCGATTCAGGAAACTTAAATACATTTGCAAGAAAATCCGATGCAAGAAACGTAAATATGGCTGCAACTGCTCCGACTATGCTTGCAAATACTACTCCGCCCATAAACACTTTATATGCATTTTTAAATTCTTTCTTAGCTACTCTTGTGGATACAAGCTTGCTTATGGCAGTTGGAAGGCTGTAAGAAGACACAATAAGAAGTATGGAATATATTTCATAAGCCGTGCTGTAATATCCCATACCTTCGTCGCCCAGTATATTTTGGAGCGGTATTCTGTACAATATTCCTATAAAGCGTACTGCTATTGATGCCACAGCCAGAATAACACCCTGCACGATAAAACTGTTGCTATTTTTCTTTTCCATTGTCAACCTCACTAAAAGCATATGGAAGAAATTCTGATACTCTTCGTTCTATCACGCTTCCAAATTTATCTACAAGTACTATACTTCCGTCAGGCATAAACTCATTCATAACCTGAAGACATATTCCGCATGGGTATGTAGCGTCACAACTGTCAGAGACAATGGCAATCTTTTGAAAATTGACGAACCCTTCCGATACTGCCTTGAATATGGCTGTTCTCTCGGCGCACACCGTTGCTCCGAATGAGGCATTTTCTATGTTGCATCCCGTAAATACCTTACCTGTTTTTGTTATAAGTGCAGCCCCCACACGAAACTCAGAATAAGGGCAATACGCTCTTTTCATAGCATCCATGGCTATGGATATAAGCTGTTCATTAGTCATAGTTTTCCTCTTTTCTTGTAATACCAAGTTCCTTAAGTACAGACTCCTGCATACGTTCCATATCAGCCGCTTCCTCCTCTGTCATATGGTCATAGCCAAAAAGATGAAACATACTGTGAGCCACCAAAAATGCCATTTCCCTTTTAATGCTGTGTCCATATTCTTCTGCCTGACTTATAATCCTGTCTCCCGAAAGAATAATGTCGCCGAGTATAAACTCTCCGCTTTCAGGGTCAAAGCAGTCAAATGCGTCATCGCCTTCAAGAAAGTCAAAATTACCTGCGACGTCATATTCTGCCATTGGAAATGACAATACATCCGTCGGGCGGTCAATCTGCCTGTATTCTTTGTTAATTTCATGTATGCTGTCGTCATCCGTTATAAGGACATTGACACAAGCCTCATAAGGACATCCTGCATAATCAAGAGCTTTTAATATAACGCTTTCTATAAGCTTATCCGTATCAAAATCAAACGCTTTACCGTATTCATTTTCTATATTTATTGTCATAATTACCACTCTTCTTCTTGTTCTTTTCTCTCTGGTTTTCCCTGTTTTCGTAAACTTCATAAGCTTTGACAATCTTTTGCACCAGAGGATGCCTTACAACATCTTCATTTGTAAGTCTTACAATCGAAATGTCATCAATATCCTTAAGCACCTTTATCGCCACGTCCAGACCCGATACGGTAGTGCTTGGCAAATCCTTCTGCGAAAGGTCGCCTGTCACTATAACCTTTGAGCCAAAACCTATTCTCGTTAAAAACATTTTCATCTGAGCCTGAGTGGTATTCTGTGCCTCATCGAGTATTATGAATGCATTATCCAGGGTTCTTCCTCGCATATAAGCAAGCGGCGCAACTTCTATAAGTCCCTTTTCAACATTTGCCATAAAGTTCTCGGCACCCATTATCTGATATAGTGCGTCATAAAGAGGTCTTAAATACGGGTCTATCTTGCTTTGCAAATCTCCCGGAAGGAATCCCAGTTTCTCACCCGCCTCTATGGCAGGTCTTGTAAGTATGATTCTGTTTACCTCATTATTTTTAAAGGCACTTATTGCCATAGCCATGGCAAGATAAGTCTTACCTGTTCCTGCCGGACCTATTCCGAACACAATCATTTTCTTTCGGATTTCATCCACATAATGCTTCTGACCGAGAGTTTTAGGCTTTATCGGCTTCTGGCTTATTGTCCGTATAATTACGTCATTGTCAATCTCCACAATAGACTCTGTGTTGTCGGAAAATGAAAGAGAGAGCGCATAATTAACATTTTGCTCATTGATTATGTTTCCTCTTTTGGAAAGCTCAAGAAGATTATCTATCACAGACTTCGCCCTTGCGGCAGCATCTTTGCCACCGATTATTTTCAGTTCGTCATCTCTGTACAAAAGAGTAACATGAAGTGTCTTTTCAATTTTTTTGGCATATACGTCGAACTCGCCAAACACATTTTTTGCATGTTCAAACGGAATATTCATAATGGTTTCAATTATGCTCATTGACTGTTATTTCCTCTTTGCGATTTATTGGTATGTCAGTTCCGGTTCTGCATATGGCTTTCACACAGCCTTTTGCAAGAAAATAATCCTCACACTCTTCTATTGTAACATTTTTTTCAATAATTTGAACCCCTAAATCCTGAAAATTCTTTAAAAATGCTTCAAATTTGTTTTCAAGTATGGCGTTTGCCTCCTGAGTACCGTATATAAGTTCTTCAAGTTCATATTCCTTATATACAACCGTTCCGTATTTTACGGGTGTATAGATATCATTTGCTATAAGAAGGCTGTTGTCGTCAGTCACCGTATCGTAAAATTTGTATTTTACTTTTCCTGACTGATAAAGCGTCTTATTGTTAAATGCTATATATCGTCGGCATACTTCATTTCCCGTATAAGTTTTCTTTGTGTATGCCTTTCTTAAAACCTCCTCAAACGGAAGTTCACATTGTATATAGACGGTTCCTTCTGCACTTGTATAATCATAACGTATATGCTCGTCATACTCTGTCTTTATGTCTATCTCACCTGTTATCAGAACATCTCCCACCTCAACATTATCTCCTTTTTTTACCTTTGCAATACCTTTTCTTGTAACAATACTGTATATGATTCCGCTCCTGTCAGCCACATAATCACTGTCTTCATATGTCGAAACGTCAATAGCCGCACCCACATGATTTTCTTTTACATTTATACTTAAACGGCTTCCTTTTATTCCGACGCTTACCCACGCAAACTCAGAAAAATCCTCCCGAAGCATGGTTTCTATTTTTTTACACGAAATGTCTTTTACGGGAGTTCCCTCCCTGATTCCCTTATCTTCCAGATATTTCACAATGGTACTGTCCGTGTATGCAAGGTTACCGTTTACATTTATGTTCCACACATACATCGAACATACCTTTATAATGACAAATGCCAGTATAATTCCAAGCGGAAAGAACACTCTGTTATGATATTTATGTAACAAAAAAGGAAGTCCAAGCCTTTTTGCAACAAAGATACGGGTATGCGTCTTTCTAAGCATCTGCTTAAGCTTCCAAAAATCTTTTAAACGAATATATCCCTCATATCGGTCTTCTATGCTTACCACTTTCCACAGACTTATGCCGGAGGCTCCAAGCATATTGATAAAGCGTTCTTTTTCCGGTGATTTTACGGTTATTTTAAGATATCCGCACAGAAAATAATATAACCACTTAAACATATTTTATTTCCTTAATGACACCTGTAATCTCAATTTCATAGTTATCATAACGCTCTATGCAAAGATGTGTCCCTGTAATATCAATAAGAGTCTTTTTGGTTTTTATACGCACAAAGCTGTCGTCATACTCAACTATTTTCTTGAAATTCTGGATAACCATCTGCTTTTGACCGACACATGTTATAACGGCAAAACCACACGCAACATCTTTTGGTATGTTTAATGTGTTAATAATATCCACAAGCAGGCACCTAAATTTAGTCTCAGTTAATTATATTTGAAAAATGCCTGATTATTACATTATCTTGAATTAAGGTCCTTGTTTATCATTTCGAGATAATGAATCGGAACACCTTTTCGTAATCTTATCCTATAATCTTTGTTAATTTCATCATATGCGAAACTCTTTCTGCCGCCGTTCTTTGCTCTGAGATAAAACTTTTCAACATCCGTAAACGGTATGTAATACGCCTCGTCAAGGTGCGTATAGTATAGTATAATAAATGCCACGCCCTCCTGACGTTCAAAATTCTTCATAAACTCATACTGATGTCTGTGAATATTCTGCATAGAAAAGGTATTCCTGTTACATTCCTTAGCATCAAAGCAGACAGGCACACCCTGTACGACACCGATATAATCAACCGTACTTTTCTGGTCAAAATACGCCAGAGTAATATGCCTTGAATCCTTATCAATATTGATAGGTTTTATAGGCGTAGGAATTTTTTGAATAAGCGCCAGTTCCTTATCCAGATATTTCTCGTTTGTATAATTTATCAGATCCTCCAAGACCGAGCCTCTAAGTCCTCTTGAATTCCATGTAGGCATACAGTTCTCACTTTCCTAACACATATAATCTATTTTTCCAAATATTTGTCCAAACCTTCACCCTGAAGCACTTTTAAAAATATGTCAGGTGGTTCTGCCACAAAGCTTTTTCCGTCGCTTAATACAAGTCTGTATGCATGAAGAAGCTGTGATTTTACACCGTATCTTTCCCTATACATATTATTGATAACTTTTCTAAATCCATATTTGTAATCTCCTATTACAGGAGTCTTCTCATAGGCAAGATGGGCCCTTATCTGATGCGGTTTTCCTGTGATAAGATTTATCATAAGAAGCGTAATTTTTCCGTTATCACCAAGCGGAATGTACTCCGTCGCTATACGGTCATACCCTTCCTTATGTGAATTTACTATTTCAACCTTATTGCTCTTTTCATCCTTTTTCAGATAACCGTCAATACGTCTGCTCTCACACACAACACCGTCCACAAGGCAAATGTAATATTTGTGAAGCGTTCTTTCCTTAAATGCTTTGGACATTTCCTGAAGTCCTTTAAGGGATTTTCCAAAGACAAGAAGACCGCTTGTATTTCTGTCAAGACGATTGCACACGGACGGTTTAAAGGTAGAAAGCTCGTTCTCTTTAAGCTGACCGCTTTCAAGAAGATATCTTATTATGTATTCATTTGCTGACACATCATCCTTAGACGCCTTTTGAGAAAGCATTCCTACAGGCTTGTTTATTATGATAATATCACTGTCCTCATACACGATGTCAAGCTGAGTCGTAGCTTCGTATGCAATATCTTTGTACATATCGGCATTTGAAGATGTCCCTGCATCCGTAAAATTTACTATTGACTCTTCGCAGATATAGATGTTTACGACATCTCCGACAGCAAGTTTTGAAGCTCCGTCATCTTTTTTGCCGTTTAAGGTTATGTTTTTCTTTCTTAGCATTTTGTAAATAAAGGATTTTCCTGCTTTATTTAAATATTTAGCCAAAAACTTATCAAACCTTTGATTTGCCTCGTTACCGCTTATAATGATTTCTCGCATAATTACCTCATATTCCTGCAACCGTAAGGCGCATCAGTCACTTGACTCAAATCCGTGCCGTAAGTTACTGTCTTTCATTACATTTAAATATGGAGAATAAGCAGATTTTCCAAGAGCTGTGATATATCCTCCTCAGGAAGTTTTCCATGCTCCAAATGCTTATACAGCATATTTTTATCATTTATAATTTTGACATGTATACTGTGTCCGTTAACTCTGACAAAGCTTGCAATATACTTTTCGATTTCCTCTTTATTGTTCAGTTTGTCTTCCGTATAAATCAATACATCTTTTTTGCTTACTGTCATAAGCTTTACATTAAATATTTTATCCTTGGCACAAAGCACCATATCGTAACATATCTTATTTCTGTCTTCATAAGCAGATATTTTTTCATATTCTTCCTGTCCGGTTGCCTTATATCTGCAAAGCATAATACAATTCACAAGCATCTTGGCCGCCGGAAGTACCACAAGTATGGCAAGCACCGTCAAAATGTTATTTTTAGTCTTATAAATAATTATTCCCGTTACAAGTATGCCTATGATGATGATTGCCATTATAAGAACTTTTAATATCTGTGTATGCTGACGTTTTTTTAGATATCCGTATTCACCTTTTTGTAATTTTTTCTTTTCCACTGTATACCTTCCTTACATCTTCGTTGAAAGTTTCATAAGCCATCTGTGCGGAAGTATCCTTGAAAGAACACGAAATACATTCATTTTCACGCCATACACAGACAGTTCATTTCCTACAGCCGAATCATTTATTGCTTTTTGTACCACTTTTCCCGGCTTTGCCATCATAATTTTTTTGTATAAAGGCGTCTTTTTGTCCGGATCTGCCACATCAAAAAATCCTGTTTTTACAGGTCCCGGACAGACTGCCGTAACAGATATGCCTCTGTCCTTAAGTTCCATTCCCAGTGCCCTTGAAAAGCTTAACACGTATGCTTTCGTTGCCGCATACACTGCAAATGAAGGCTGTGGAAGAAATGCAGCCGCACTTGCAAAATTTATTATCTTGCTTTTCTTCGACATATGAGGAATAACCATATATGTTATAGCTGTAAGCGCCCGGCAGTTTATATCCACCATCCCTGTTTCCTCGTCATAATTGCCTTCTGAAAAGTTTCCAACTTTTCCGTATCCCGCAGCATTTACAAGAATCTTTACATCAGGATTACTGCTCTCAAGTTCCTCGTAATTATCTGCCAAATCATAAGCAAAGATTTTTATTTTATCGCCTATTTCATTTTTTAGCTCCTCAAGCAGATTCTCTCTTCTTGCCACCACCCATATTTCATCAAGTTTTGAATATTTTTCTGCTATCTGCTTCACAAACTCACGACCAAGTCCTGATGAAGCACCGGTTACTATTGCTACTTTCATATTTTCCTCCATTACCGACTGACGGTTTTACTTATTTCTTTTCTTAATACTATGGGGATTATTTTTACCCGCACTGCTTTTTGGTTTAATATTATCGTTTTTTCTTATTGTATTTCTGTCTTTGCTAAGTTTTCTGGGCGGTATAAGACATTTCTTGTCAAAACCTATCAGATCCTGCCTGTTACATTTTATCAAAGCCTCTCTGACAAGCTCGTAATTCTCAGGATTTTTATACTGTATCAAAGCCCTTTGCATAGCTTTTTCATGCGGATTTTTAGGTACATATACCTTTTCCATGGTACGCGGATCATAGCCTGTATAATACATGCATGTAGATATCGTGGACGGTGTCGGATAAAAGTCCTGAACCTGCTCCGGAATATAACCCATATCGCGGATATATTCAGCCAGAGCTATCGCGTCATCAAGAGTTGAGCCGGGATGCGAACTCATAAGATACGGCACTACATACTGTTCCTTATCTACCGAGCTGTTGATTCTCTGATATCTTTTGTGAAATTCAGTGTATACTGCATTGTCCGGCTTTCCCATAAGTTTTAACACATTATCGCTTACATGCTCGGGAGCGACACGCAACTGGCCGCTTATATGGTGCCTGCAAAGCTCTTTCAAAAAATCATCATTCTTATCGGCATTTACATAGTCAAATCTTATACCTGACCTGATAAAAACTTTTTTCACTTTAGGAATATCACGCAGCTTCCTTAAAAGCTTCAGATAATCGCTGTGATCCACCTTAAGATTAGGGCAAGGCTTTGGAAAAAGGCATTGTCTGTTCGTACATACTCCTCGCGTAAGCTGCTTTTCACAGGACGGAGCCCTGAAATTTGCCGTCGGACCGCCTACATCATGAATATATCCCTTAAAGTCTTTGTCCTCAGTCATAAGTTTGGCTTCTTCTATGATATTTTCATGGCTTCTTACCTGAACTATTCTTCCCTGGTGAAATGTGAGGGCACAAAAGCTGCAGCCTCCGAAACATCCTCTGTTACTTGTAAGGCTGAATTTTATTTCATTTATTGCAGGCACGCCGCCCAGTTTTTTGTAGCTTGGATGATAATCCCTCATATAGCCATAGGAATATACATCATCCATTTCCTGTGTCGTAAGCGGCTTTGCAGGCGGATTCTGCACCACATAAAGATGGTCATTGTATTTTTCGCAAAGTGTTTTTGCGGAAAACGGGTCAGTATTCTGATACTGAATAAGAAAGCTCTTTGCATAGATTTTCTTACTTTCGCATATTTCCTCATATGACGGAAGTTCTATATAATCGTAAAGATTTTCAATGCTCTTTGTCTTATATACCGTTCCGGGTATAAATGTTATGTCAGCCACGTCAAGACCGCTGTTAAGTGCGTCGGCAATCTCTATAATGGAATGTTCTCCCATTCCGTAGGACAATATATCTGCCGCACTGTCCAAAAGGACAGAACGCTTTACCTTGTCTGACCAGTAATCGTAATGTGCCAGACGTCTGAGGCTTGCCTCTATTCCGCCAATTATTATAGGCGTGTGTTTATAGGTCTGCCTTATAAGGTTGCAGTAGACAACAGTGGCATAATCAGGTCTTTTTCCCGTAACACCTCCGGGAGTATAAGCATCCTCTCTTCTTCTTTTCTTTGATACCGTATAATGATTTACCATAGAATCCATGTTACCGGAAGACACCAAAAAGCCAAGCCGCGGCTCTCCGAATACCGCTATGCTTTCAGGATTCTTCCAGTCAGGTTGTGATATAATTCCCACCCTGTATCCATGCGCCTCCAACACACGCGAGATTATACCGTATCCAAATGAAGGATGATCCACATATGCATCACCTATAACATAGGCAAAATCCACATAGTCCCATCCTCTATCCCTCATATCTTTTTTGTCAATCGGTAAAAATCCAGTGCTCATGTTTTTCCTTTCTGATTGCCTGAATATACTTAGAATTCTATTTCGTTAAAATCGTTTATATAGTAATCGGCAAGTCCTTTTTTCTCTTCGTCACAGTGAACGGAAAATCTGTCCCACACGGCACAGGTTTTCATTCCTGCATTTATTCCTGCTCGTATTCCGTTTGGAATATCTTCAAACACCAGACAGTTTTCAGGACTGACCGAAAGTTGTTTTGCAACGGTAAGATACAAATCAGGTGCTGGCTTTGAGGCTGTAACCTCGCTTGAAGTACACACATAATTAAAATATTTATCTGCTTTGTTTTCTTCAAGAAACGCATCCACCAGTTCTCGCGAATTACTTGTGGCTATACCTGTCTTAATGCCGCATTTTTTAAGCTTTTCTATAAAGGAAACGGCGCCCTCCTTAAATTTTACATCACAGATATACTTATCATGAGCCATATTATGCCAGTCTTCAATTATAGCATCCACAGATTTGTCAATGTTAAAATGCTCCTTAAAATAGCAGGCTGTATCATAAAAATTCATGCCTTCGATAGCTTTATGAAAATCCTCGGTGTACTCAAAGCCATAGCGTGCCATATACTCACAATCTATTGCCTGCCACACCCACATAGAGTCAATAAGCGTACCGTCCATATCAAATATTACTGCCTTTATATTTTCAAGCATTTTGTACTTCTCCTTTTAAAATCTTCAATTCTTCATCGGTCAAAGGTCTGTAGTCACCTGTTTTTAAGGTGGCATCAAGTTCAAGCCGTCCCATTGAGAGTCTCTTAAGATAGATAACCTTTCCTCCTGCCGCCTCCACCATTCTTTTTACCTGGTGGAACTTACCCTCGTAAATCGTAAGCAGTATCTCGGTAATATCCTCTGTCTTAGCCATTATTTCAAGCTGAGCCGGCAAAGTCTTTGTACCGTCCGCAAGAACAATGCCGTCTTTAAAAAGTCCGACCGCATCTTCAGACATTTCGCCTTCAACCTTAGCATAGTATGTCTTCGGAACATGAAATTTAGGTGTCAGAAGTTTGTGCGTAAGTTCGCCGTCATTGGTAATTACAAGAAGACCTTCCGTATCCTTGTCAAGACGTCCTATAGGAAACAAATCCTTTCGCTTCTTATCGGATATAAGGTCGACAACGGTTTTCGCCTTCTTGTCCCTTGCTGCCGAAAGAACTCCCTGTGGCTTATTAAGCATATAGTATTCGTATTCGCTGTATATAACCGGAGTACCGTCTTTTTCAACTCTGTCACAGGAAATATCCACCTTTATATCCGGACTTTTAATGAGACTGCCATTTACAGACACTCTTCCGCGCCTTATCATTTCCTTGACCTCGCTTCGCGTTCCAAGCTGCATATCCGCAAGGTATTTATCAAGTCTTATCTGTGCCATTACTGCCATCTCCAGCCTGCTAAATATTTGTTTTTAAGAGTACCGTTTGAGAGCTTACCAAAGCCCAAAGGAAAACCGTCAACACATACAAGCTGCCATCCGCTCTTTCTTGCCACCCTGCTGTCATCGATTTCAATAGTTTCGCCTTTGAGATATCGTATGACATTTTCATCATCTACTGACAAATCTACCACGGAAGCATATTCTTCCGCTCTAAGTGCCATAGCAAGTGCCTGACTCGGCTCAAATCTGTTTTTCTTAAGTTCTCCGAGCAAAAGTCCTGTTCTTAACGCCCGGATGCCTGTTATAAATGACGCTTCCTTAGGAATTAAAAATACCCTTCCGTCATTTAAGTACAATTCATCCCTGTCAATTTTAATTGAAATGTCATTTAAAAATTCTTCAAGCTCCGGAGGAATTTTCTTCATATTTCCCTTAAAGTCAGGATAATATTTTGGCTCAGAACCGTCTTCTTTTTTAAGGAGTGCCATAAAATGACCCTCTCCCTCCATCTTGTGAGGAAATATTCTCACACAGTCAGAAAGACCGTCAAAACCTTCCGTAAAGCCTTCATAAAACTCAGGTCTTACCACACTCATCTCAGGTCTTTGTTCAAGAAGATATTTTATCGTAAGCTCATCCTCAAGTTTTGAAAACGTACAGGTAGAGTACATCATCATGCCGCCCGGCTTTAACATGTCCGCTGCATAAAGAATGATATCTTTCTGTATTGCATTATAGAGCTCAGGACCGTTCTTTTCCCAAGCCTTTATAAGCTTGCTGTCCTTTCGAAACATTCCCTCGCCTGAGCACGGTGCGTCCACAAGAATTTTGTCAAAAAATCCCCTGTACTTATCAACCAGATTTCTCGGATCTTCATTAATAACAAGAGTGTTTCTGAGTCCGAATACCTCAACATTTTTCAAAAGAGCCTTTGCTCTTGAGTTGCTTATGTCATTTGTTACCAAAAGACCTGTACCTTTTAACTTTGCTCCAAGCTCCGTGGACTTACCTCCCGGAGCAGCGCACATATCAAAAACCTTGTCGCCTTCATTTACAGGAAGCATATTTGCCGGCGTCATGGCACTCGGCTCCTGAATATAGTAAAGACCCGCAAAATAATACGGGTGCTTTGCCGGCTTATCCTCTTCACTGAAATAGTATCCGTTTTCAATCCAAGGTATTTTTCTGATGTTAAATGGGCAGATTTTTTCAAATTCTTCCGTGCTTATTTTCTGTGTATTTACACGCAGTCCATACAGCCTGCTGTCATTGAAGCTTTCAAGGTAACTGTCAAACTCTTCCTCTCCCAAAAGCTCTTTCATATTTTTAACATATTTCTCAGGTAAATTCATATTAATCTCCATTACGGAGCGTTAGCGACGGGACGAAGAGAAATTCGCGAATGCGATTTCTCTTCTGACATCA
>CAMEJP010000031.1 GCA_945920185.1 uncultured Eubacterium sp.
TGCGATATTACATATGTTACAAACAATGAGCTGGGATTTGATTACCTCAGGGATAACATGGTTATCTACAAGGAGCAGCTTGTATTAAGAGATCTTAAATACTGTATAATCGATGAGGTTGACTCAGTTCTTATCGATGAGGCGAGAACACCTCTTATAATATCAGGTCAGAGCGGCAAGTCTACAAGCCTTTATAATGCCTGTGATATTCTTGCACGTCAGCTTGAGAGAGGTACTTCAAGCGGAGACCTTACAAAAATGCAGGCTATTATGAAAGAAGACGTCACGGAAACAGGTGATTTTGTCGTAAATGAGAAGGACAAGGTGGTAAACCTTACAGAGCAGGGTGTCAAGAAAGTGGAGCAGTTCTTCCATATTGAAAACCTTGCAGATCCTGAAAATCTTGAAATTCAGCACAATATCATACTGGCTCTGCGCGCACATAATCTTATGTTCAGGGATCAGGACTATGTGGTTAAGGATGATGAAGTGCTTATAGTAGACGAATTTACAGGTCGTATTATGCCGGGCAGAAGATATTCTGACGGTCTTCATCAGGCGATAGAGGCAAAGGAAAATGTGAAGGTTAAGAGAGAGAGTAAGACTCTTGCCACGATTACCTTCCAGAATTTCTTCAACAAGTTTGAGAAGAAAGCAGGTATGACAGGTACCGCACTTACGGAGGAAAAGGAATTCAGGGAAATCTACAATATGGACGTTATTGAGATACCTACAAATAAGCCAATAGCACGTATAGACCATGATGACGCCGTATATAAGACAAGAAAAGAGAAACTGAATGCGGTAGTCAATGATGTTCGTGCTTCCTATGAGAAGGGACAGCCTGTGCTTGTAGGTACCATCACCATTGAGGCTTCTGAGGAGATAAGTGCTCTTCTTAAGAAAAATGGTATAAAGCATCAGGTATTGAATGCTAAGTTCCACGAGCTTGAGGCGGAGATTGTAGCAGGTGCAGGTCAGCACGGTGCAGTAACCATTGCCACAAATATGGCAGGCCGTGGTACTGATATCAAGCTTGACGAAGAGGCAAAGGCGGCAGGCGGTCTTAAGATAATCGGTACGGAAAGACACGAAAGCAGACGTATTGATAATCAGCTGCGTGGACGTTCAGGCCGTCAGGGTGATCCGGGTGAATCTAAGTTCTACATTTCGCTTGAAGACGATTTGATGAGACTTTTCGGTTCTGAAAGACTTATGGGAATATTCAATGCTCTCGGTGTTCCGGAAAATGAGGAAATACAGCACAAGATGCTTTCAAATACCATTGAGAAAGCACAGAAAAAGATAGAAAGCAACAACTTTGGCATCAGAAAGAACCTCCTCGAGTATGATGAGGTTATGAACGAGCAACGTGAAATTATTTACAAGGAAAGAAAGAGAGTTCTTGACGGAGAGAGCATGAGAAACTCAGTTCTTGCCATGATAAATGATTTTGTTGAGCGCTCAGTTGATATGTGCGTGGGTGAAAATTCTCTCGAAAACTGCGATTTCAACGAGCTGAATGAGATTATTCTGCCTGTTATTCCGTTTGAGCCTGTGACAGGTGAAGGCGTGAAGAACAAGAATGAGCTTTTGCACCTTCTTAAGGAGCGTGCCGTAAAGCTTTATGAGCAAAAGGAAGCTGAGTTCCCTGAGATAGAGCATTTCAGAGAGTTGGAGCGTGTCATTCTTCTTAAGGTTATCGACAGAAAGTGGATGGATCACATAGACGATATGGACCAGCTTCGTCAGGGTATAGGCCTTGCCGCTTACGGTCAGAAGGACCCTGTTGTAGAGTACAGGTCATCGGGCTTTGATATGTTCAATGATATGTCAATGAATATCAAAGAGGATACGATAAGACTCATATTCCATGTACGCGTTGAGCAGAATGTGGAGAGAGAGCAGGTTGCCAAGGTTACCGGAACCAACAAGGACGAAAGCTCAGTAAGAGCACCAAAGAGACGTGAGACAAAGAAGATATATCCAAATGACCCATGTCCATGCGGCAGCGGAAAAAAATATAAGCAATGCTGCGGTCTGATGCAGAAATAATTTATAAAAAGAAGGTGAATTTATGGTTGAATTGGACCAGTACAGATACAGACTGTCAAACTATGACGAACCATTAAATGAATTGAGGGATTCACTTTGACTTAGATAATAAGGCAAAGCGAATTGAAGAAATAGAAGCCAATATGGAAGCTCCCGGATTTTGGGATGATACCGAAAAATCTCAGAATATGATGAAAGAACTGAAGACCTTAAAGGATGGCATTGAGGGATTTAAGGCACTTTCCGGAATGCTTGATGACGCAAGGGTTCTCATTGACATGGCAGATGAGGAAAATGATGTTTCTCTGGTGCCGGAGGTTGAGGAACTGGTAAATGAGTTTGTTACACGGTTTGATGATATGCGTATAAGTACGCTTCTTGATGAACCTTACGATAAGGATAATGCCATTCTGACACTCCATGCGGGTGCGGGTGGAACCGAATCCTGTGACTGGGCAAATATGCTTATGAGAATGTACACAAGATGGGCGGATTCCAAAGGATTTAAAACAGAGATTATCGATTATCTTGAAGGCGACGAGGCAGGAGTTAAGTCGGTGACGATTGAGATTGAAGGAGAAAATGCTTACGGCTATCTTAAGTCTGAACATGGAGTCCACAGGCTTGTCAGAATATCGCCGTTTAATGCTGCAGGAAAGAGGCAGACTTCTTTCGTGTCCTGCGATGTGATGCCGGATATAGAAGAGGATATAGACATTGAGATTAATGATGACGATTTAAGAATTGACACCTATCGTTCAAGCGGAGCAGGCGGACAGCACATAAACAAGACATCCTCTGCCATACGAATAACACATCTGCCGACCGGAATAGTTGTCCAGTGCCAGAATGAGCGCTCCCAGCATCAGAATAAGGACAAGGCAATGCAGATGTTAAAGGCAAAGCTTCTTATATTAAAGCAGCAGGCAAATGCCGACAAGGTATCAGATATACGGGGCGAAGTGCGTGATATTGCGTGGGGAAATCAGATACGCAGCTATGTTATGCAGCCGTACACAATGGTTAAAGACCACAGAACAAATTTTGAATCGGGAAATGTCCAGAGTGTATTGGATGGAAATATAGAGGGATTTATAGGCGCATACCTGAAATGGAAGAGTCTTGGAGGAAATGCAAAGGAGGATTAAAATGGCAGCTATTAAACCGGTTATATTCAAATTGTCAGATATGTATTTTGGCGTAGACATTAACAAGGTTATTGCTATTGAACAAAGCGGTAATGTAGTTCCAGTGCCTAATGCAGTAGACTATGTGGAAGGTCTTATTAATATTCGCGGAGAGGTAATTCCCGTATATAATCTTAAAAGTAAGAACGGAATTAAAGCCTCTGTCGACGGTGCCAACAACGAGTATATTCTCGTATGGTGCAAAAACGAAAAACTTGCGCTCAGCGTGGACAGCGTTGAGGATATAAAAGACGTGAAGGACGGAAATTACCAGCCGCTTCCTATAATATGCAGAGGCGAAAAAAACGCATATATCGCCGGAATAGCCCAGCTTGGCGGCAAACTCTCCATCATTATTGATGTGGACAGACTGCTTACAAAAGAGGAACTTGAAGGTTTGTCAATGATTAAGGATTAAAGGCGGAATGTTACGCTTTAAAGATGAAGTATAAAAATAACGAACTGCTTATAAATTGAGCAGTTCGTTATTTTTATGCAATATATATTGTTGCGAGAGATATCACAATCTGTATAATGGCGAATCTGAATACAACCTGTGGGTCAGACCATTTTTTGTTCTTCCTCATATGGTCGTGAATGGGAGTGCGAAGATTTTTCATAATATTCTGCGATTTGGTAAGCCTGATAAGCGTAAGCTTTACAAGTCCCAGACCTCCGTCAATTATAAGTACGATTCCGGCGAGCAGATACAGTATGGGATTGCTTGTCTTTAACATTGCTATGGCTATAAACAGACCGATGGCTCTTGAGCCGGCATCGCCCATAAGAAGGCGGCTTGGAGAAGCGTTAAACCACAGATATGATAATATACAAATCATCATAATAAGTATCATATGCTTTGCATACGGGTCGGTGTTATATTTCTCACACATAAGATATGCTGTCGTAAGCGTTATGACCGAAAGCGTTCCGCACAGTCCGTCAACTCCGTCAGAACAGTTGGTCACATTTATGCTTGCCCATACAAGAATAACAATAAGTATGCCGAATATGACAGGCGGTATTGTAAGTGTATTGTCCGCAAACGGCAGTCTTATAATGTTTTCGTTGAAATTGAGAAATGTAATGGCAACCATCACGGCTATTACCAGATCTATTATACCCTTCTTCAATTCTCCCCAAGGCTTTTTTGAACTGTCGTCAAGGTATCCTGAAAGCATGGCGGCAAATGTAAGTATCACATAGACTATAAGCTCGCTTTTTACAGGGATAAACAACACACTTGAAATCATAAAGGTTATAATAAATATAATGCCTGCACCGCGGGGCTTTCCTGCTGACTTGGCACCGTTTACGGCAAATTCCCTGCCCATATCGCGCGGCAGAAGCTTTTCAAAACATTTGATAGCCAGACTTGTCAAAAGAAATGTTACAATAATACTTGCAAACGTTATGATGCCGATGTAACGGTCATCCAAAAACATATAAACCATATTTACCTCACAACAAATTAAAATAAAATCAAAACACAATGATTATACCACATTATCAGCGTTTTTGCCATACCTAAATAGCCTTGAAATTTTCGACAAATAGTGTATAATTATCTTATACTGTTTATCAGGGTCAATGGGCGGAATTAACAGGCTCTGATTACGAGGAAAGGAATGTTTTTTATGTTGGAGGAAAAGACCATTATGACTCAGGATGATGCCTACCTTTTTGGTCAGGGTACTCATTATGAGATTTACAACAAGATGGGAGCACATCTTGTCAATCACGATGGAGTAGACGGGGTTTATTTCTGTGTGTGGGCGCCGAATGCATCGGACATTCATGTAGTCGGCGATTTTAATAACTGGGCAGCCGCTGATGAATACAGGATGAAAAAGATAAATGACGGTGGAATATATGAGCTTTTTACGCCAAATGTAAAAGAAGGCGATACATACAAATACCTTATAACCACCGCAAGAGGAGATAAGATTTACAAGGCGGACCCTTACGGCAATGAAATGGAATTAAGACCGAATACGGCTTCCATAGTAACTAATCTCGAAGGCTTTAAGTGGACCGATACAAGATGGATTAACAGGAAGAAAAAGGAAAATCATCTTGAAAGTAAAATGGCTATATACGAGGTGCATCTCGGTTCGTGGAAGAAGAAAAATGACGGAACAGAGGACGGATACCTCAATTATCGCGAACTTGCCAAAGAACTTGCGGATTATGTGGTAAATACAGGCTGCACTCATATTGAGATAATGGGCGTTGCAGAGTATCCGTTTGACGGCTCATGGGGATATCAGGTTACCGGCTATTATGCACCTACGAAAAGATACGGAAAACCAAAGGACTTTATGTACTTTGTAAACTATATGCACAATAAGGGAATAGGCGTCATCATGGACTGGGTGCCGGCGCATTTCCCTAAGGACGGCTGCGGTCTTGCAAAATTTGACGGCTCTCCCGTGTATGAGTATGCCGACCCAAGAAAAGGAGAACATCCGGACTGGGGTACGCTGGTCTTTGATTACGGGAAAAATGAAGTGTCGAATTTCCTTATTGCAAATGCACTTTTCTGGGTGGAAAAGTATCACATAGACGGACTGCGTGTTGACGCGGTAGCCTCAATGCTTTATCTTGACTACGGAAGGCAAAACGGACAGTGGATTCCTAACAAATATGGCGATAACGGAAATCTTGAAGCGATGGATTTCTTCAGACATCTCAATAAAATAATGAATGAAAGAAATCCGCAGGCGATTACCATTGCTGAGGAATCGACGGCGTGGCCTAACGTAAGCGGCAATGTGGATGACCCGATGAGACCGGGATGTCTTGGCTTTACTTTTAAGTGGAATATGGGCTGGATGCATGATTTCCTTGAGTATATGAAGCTCGACCCTTATTTCAGAGGCTACAATCATAATAAGATGACCTTCAGCCTTATGTACGCATACAGCGAGAATTTTGTTCTTGTGCTTTCGCATGATGAGGTTGTGCATCTGAAGCGTTCAATGCTTGAAAAGATGCCAGGCAGCATAGATGACAAATTTGCCAATCTAAAGCTTGGATATGCCTACATGATAGGCCATCCGGGAAAGAAACTGCTGTTTATGGGTCAGGAATTCGGACAAAATCATGAATGGAGCGAGGCAAGGGCACTCGACTGGTATCTGCTTGAAGACCCTAAACACAAAGAACTTCAACTGTTTGTTAAGGAGCTTTTGCAGCTCTACCAAGAACACAAATCCCTGTATGAAACAGATTACAATCCTGAAGGTTTCAGATGGATAAATGCAAACGATTCAAGATGTATATTTTCATTTACAAGACTTGACAAAAAAGGAAGGGACGAACTCCTTTTTGTTCTTAATTTTACTCCTGTGGAGCGCAAGGACTATATGGTCGGAACTCTTCACAAAGGCAGGTATCAGCAGGTACTTTCTGACAGAGCAGGCTTTGACAGAACGCTTTCGACGATAAGCGGTGAATGTGACGGCTTCAAACAGCATTTGAAATTTGACTTAAAACCATATGAGATAGCCGTATTTAAGCGCATAAAAGAGAACAGGTCTGAAAAGGCATAAAATTAAAGTGAGCGAAAACCGGATTAATGCTTTTAATCCGGTTTTTGAAATAGTAAACAAAACAAATGTAAAAAATGGAAGGAATAATGATATATATGAATCTAAGTGCTCTTACTTTGCTTAGAATAGGTACGGATGAGGCGGTTTTAATTGATGTTGCAATAATATTTATATCAGCAGTTATTGCTTTTGCTGTAATGGGGTCTAAAAGTAAGGCTGGTAAAAGGATTTCCTATGCATTGATTGCAGTAGCTCTTATAGGCATAGGTGTATTGCCGATAGTCGGACGTGCCCTGATACTTGCACCGGCACTTGTCTTTGCCGTTTGCGGTATATATATGCTGATAGAGCTCTTTGTTGAAATATTTACATTAAATGGTGAAAAAAACAGGGAAGCTATGGACACGTATGTAGGGAAAATTCTTGAGCGTATACTTTTTAGGGATGAGAATAAACCGCCTAAGCCACGAAAAATACAATGGTCATTTGGAGGCATATTAATGATTATAGCGGGCATTTTTTGGATTGGAATCTGTATGCTTCCGTTTCTTGATAAGGAATTTAGAAATGATACACCTTTATCGATGAGTATTTTTATTTGCGGTTTTGCATTTTTGCCGGGCATGGCATTTATTGCATTTGCAATATCCAACATGCGCGTGAAAAAGGATGGTAATGCTGTTATATATACCAATGATGGACCCGGAATTCCAAAGTCAAAAGAGAAGTTTTCTTCGGCAAACGCAATAAACGGTGGGAATGAACAACAAGGGGAGAATGGTGTGATTTTGGAAGAATTGACGGTATATTTGGAAAATTTAACATATGCCGTGCCTAAAACTAAAGCAGAATTAGAAGAGTATTACGGTGGTGAAGCCGATGTGATATCGTATATTTATGGAGTTGCTCCGGATGACATATTTCACAATGGAATACATTTAGGAAAATCAGTTTCAAAAGACATATTATTAAAATATGGAAAACCCCTTCAAAAATACGTTCATACTCCCCAGGCACAGTATGAAGAAGACATATTTAACTTCTATCTGTACCGGTACGGACATTATACGGAGGATGAAGCATCAAAGATATATGTGGAATTTGCTTTTGATAAAGAGGGATACTGCACTCTGGACCATATAATGATAGGAACAAAGGAATTATTGGAATTAAAGGATATATGATATTTAATAAAAATAAATTTGCAGTATTCAGCTAAATTGTTGACAAGCCTTTACATTTAAAGATATAATGGAACAATAAAACTGAAAGGAAAGTTACACAAATGAATTTCTTTATTATTTTAACCATTGTAGTTTATCTTATGATTACGCTGGTCATTGGTTTTGTGTTCAGTAAGAACAATGACAATGCGGAGGATTTCTATCTTGGCGGCAGAAAGATGGGACCGTTTGTAACGGCAATGAGTGCGGAAGCAAGTGATATGTCAAGCTGGCTTCTTATGGGACTTCCGGGTCTTGCGTATCTTTCGGGTGTGTGCGATGTGGCATGGACAGCGATTGGACTTGCCGTAGGTACATGGCTTAACTGGTTTTTCGTGTCGAGAAGAATCAGACGTTATTCAAGCAAAGTGGGGGCAATAACGGTTCCGGACTTCTTTGCTAAGAGATACCATGATAAGAGGAATATAATCAATGCGATAGCAGCTCTTGTCATCATCGTGTTCTTTATACCTTACACAGCATCAGGCTTTGCTGCGTGCGGAAAGCTTTTTAACAGTCTGTTTAACGTGGATTATACGGTGGCCATGATGCTTTCGGCTCTTATTATTGTAGCGTATACCATCATGGGCGGTTTCGGTGCGGTATGTACGACAGACCTTATTCAGAGCGTTATTATGACGATTGCCCTTGTGTCTGTACTTGTATACGGTGTTTCAAGTGCCGGAGGCGTGGAAGCCGTAGTTGATAACGCAAAGTCAATTCCGGGATATCTTTCAATGACGGCGATTCATGACGCTGCAAATAATTCTTCAAATCCATACGGAATAATAACCATAATTTCAACGATGGCGTGGGGTCTCGGATATTTCGGTATGCCTCATATTCTTGTGCGTTTTATGGCAATCAAGGATGAAAAGAAGCTTGTGCTTTCACGAAGGGTAGCAAGCGTGTGGGTAGTTATTGCCATGACTGTTGCTATTGTAATAGGTATTGTGGGACTTGGAATGACAAGTGCAGGAAAAATACCATTCCTTGAGGGTAGCAGCAGTGAAACAATTATTGTACAGATAACGGGTCTTATAAGTAAGCATGGCGTTTTGGCGGCTATTCTTGCGGGACTTATTCTTGCAGGTATCCTTGCGGCAACAATGTCTACTGCGGACAGCCAGATGCTTGCCGCAGCATCAAGCGTTTCACAGAATATAGCACAGGATTTCTTACATATTAAGCTTACTGAAAAGCAAAGCCTTATAGTGGCACGTATAACAGTTGTTGCTATTGCTCTTGTAGGTGTATTTCTTGCACGTGATCCGCAATCAAGCGTATTCAGTATTGTATCCTTTGCGTGGGCAGGTTTTGGCGGCGCATTCGGTGCAGTTGTACTTTGTGCACTGTTCTGGAAGAGAAGTAACTTATACGGAGCCATAGCAGGCATGATTGCGGGCGGAGTTACGGTATTCGTCTGGAAGTACCTTGTAAGACCTCTCGGCGGCGTATGGGATATATATGAGTTACTCCCGGCATTCCTTGTATCGCTTCTCTTTATAGTTGTGGTAAGTCTTTTGACAAAAGCCCCTGGTGAGGAAATAATAAAGGAATTTGAAGATAAGTAAAACGGAAAATAATAAAGGAGTCGGCATTGTGATACATATCACAGTGCCGGCTCCTTTATTTTGTGTGTGAGTGCATTATAATGCCATTTTTTCGAGAATGCAATCAATAATTTGGTTCGCGGCTTCGTCTTTACTCATAAGAGGAAGCTCTTTAACAGTATCGGGGGTTATAATCGTAACCACGTTGGTGTCGGTGCCAAAGCCTGCTCCGGACTGTTTGAGATTGTTGGCTACAATCATATCGAGGTTCTTTTTGGCAAGTTTTGCCTTGGAATTTTCAAGCATATTTTCTGTTTCCATAGAGAAACCGCAAAGGAACTGGTGAGTTTTATGCTCTCCTAGATACTTAAGAATATCGTCAGTTCTTTCCAGTTCTATCTGAAGTTCTCCGTCTTTTTTCTTTACCTTCTCATCAGAAGGATTTTTAGGTCTGTAATCGGCTACGGCGGCAGCTTTTATGACTATGTCAGCCGTATCGAAATTTGATGTGACTGCATCAAACATATCCTTTGCGGAAACTATATCAATAACCTTGACAAATTTTGGCGGTTTTTCGTTTGTTTTACCGCTTACGAGAGTGACGTCTGCACCGCGCAGCATACACATTTTGGCTATGGAATATCCCATTTTTCCTGTTGAATGGTTAGTTATATAACGCACGGGGTCAATTTTTTCCATGGTAGGACCGGCTGTTACAAGTACTTTTTTGCCGGAAAGGTCCTTATCGCAGGCAGTCTCGCGCAAAATGTACCATAAAAGCTCATCAGGTGACGGCATTTTGCCGATGCCTGTGTCGCCGCAGGCAAGGTAGCCCGTGTCAGGCTGTATAACCTCGTATCCGAAGCGTGTAAGCTTTTCAATATTGTCCTGAACAATAGGATTTGTATACATATTTGTATTCATTGCCGGGGCTATGATAACCTTGCACTTACATGCCATAACGGTGGTGGTGAGCATATCGTCGGCGATACCGTTTGCGAGCTTACCGATGACATTGGCAGAGGCAGGCGCTATAAGGCATACGTCAGCCTGTTTTGCTACAGAAACATGTTCCACCGAAAATTCAAAGTTCCTGTCAAATGTGTCCACAAGACATTTATTTCCCGTTAAAGTTTCAAAGGTAATGGGATTGATAAAGTTAGTGGCGTTTTCGGTCATAAGCACATGGACGTTATATCCCATTTTTTTTAGAGAACTTGCAAGTTCTGCCGTTTTGTAGGCAGCGATGCTGCCGGTTACACCTAAAAGAACAGTTTTGCTCATTGTTACCTCCGTTTCCGAAATAATCGGACGCTTAGTCCGAAGCACATTCTATTTTCTGTTTTTGTCATATATAATTTTAAGTCCTTTTAAAAGGAGCGTATCGTCTATTATAATATTATGTTTACACAGAGGGATTACAATGTTTGCAATGCCTCCGGTGGCTACTACGGTGGCTTCAAGACCCATTTCTTCCATAAATCTGTCAAGCATTCCGTCTATGCATGCGGCATTTCCCATAACAAGACCGCTCTTCATACAGTCGCTGGTGTTTTTTCCGATGACTGTTGAAGGCTTTTCAAGGCTTACTTTGTAAAGCTGTGCGGCACCGCTTGCAAGGGCGTCCATAGACAGCCTCAGTCCCGGCATAATGACTCCGCCCACGTAATTTTTGGCGGAGTCTATCATGCTTATGGTAGTGGCGGTTCCCATATCAATGATGATAAGCGGGGCACCGTATTCTGCTATTCCTGCCACGGCGTCTACGATAAGGTCGCTTCCCACCTGCTTTGGATTATCCATATGGATGTTAAGCCCTGTCTTAAGACCGGGACCTACTACAAGGGGACGTTTTCCTATAATTTTGTTGACTGCTTCAGAGAGTACATTTGTAAGAGGCGGAACAACAGAAGAAATGATGGCTCCGTCTAATTCTTCGTTTTTGATGCCGTAAAGCTCAAGAACGGTCTTGAAGCTTACGGCATACTCAAGCGCAGTCTTTGACTTGTCTGTGGAAAGTCTTTCCACAAAGTAAGTTTTTGTATCGTCAATACAACCGATGACAATGTTTGTGTTACCCATGTCTATGGCAAGAATCATAATTTCCTCCAATCTGAAACGTTAGCGTAGGTTAGCACCGTAAATTTTGGATTTACGGCTGCGATGTTTGTGACGCTTCGTTAGTTTTTATGTGCTGTGATAGGATACAGTCTGTTGAGAACTACACCCACGGCGCATACGATAATGGCTCCAACGATAGCTTCTATGACGCCGTTAAAGCTGATGACGCCTCCTATGACACCAAGAACGGCATCAGGGCTGATGCTTAAAGCCTCTGCGTAAGAATCCCTGTAAAGCACGAAAATACCGCCCATAACAAGCAGCGTATTTACAAGGGCACCTGATACGCCCGCATAAGCGAATGAAAGCACGTCAGCGTCCTTCTTTATAAAGGCAAACTCAATAAGTACAAATACCACTATTGAGACAACGGCACTGAATATCAGATTTACGGTGCCTGTAAAGAAGCTTTTACAAAATGCTTTTACACCTATGAATAGGAATACGCACATAACAAGGTTAAGAACCGTACTCCATACCAGTTTGTTTTTTGAACTTAAAGCCTTCTTTATAAGCATATACACGAAGTAAGGCACAACACCTATCAGTATTCTTGGAATGAAGCATATAAAAAAGCTCTTGAATATTCCTGATACACCTACCACGCTTACTGCAAGCACCGGAGAAAATACGAATGCTGACAGGGTAGTTGGCATTAAGGTATTTTTGATAAAGCTGGTTAGACCAAAGACAAATCCAAGAAATGCACCCTTTTTAGGACCACAGAAAAGCGAACCCAATATAACCGGAATGTGGATGATGGTGGCGTGAATTACAACAAGCGGTATGTAACCGAGCGGTGTAAATGCCATGGCGACAATGATTGCCGTGAATAGTGCAGTGAGCACCAGACTGAAAGTTTTTTTGTTTGTATTCATTTTTTTACCTCCTGTTATCGTTCTTCCTTAAGCGAAGATACAATACATTTTGTTACAAGGTGATTATAATATTATTGCTTACATAATGCAAGAGGTAATGTTTTTATAAAATGTGTCGAAATAGTAAATATACCGGATGGAACAGGAAAAGCCGCAGGCTTTGTGAATTGAGAATGTGAGGCACATATATGAATATAAACATTAGCTCAACCAATATGAATGTTACAAATAACATAAACGATACGATTTTCGGCAACAGGCAGACTGACAATACAGACAGCGTGGCTGATATGCTGCAGATATTTGACGATACGGCTTCATCACCTGCCATGGGAAGCACAAGCGTGTCAGGCGGAGGATATCAGGGATTTTCGGAGTCATCCGCAGAATTTGCCGATAAGCTTGCCGCAAAGGCGCAGCTCGCCAAGGATAATCTTGTGAATCTTTTCAACAGACTAACCGTGAGCGACGTTAAGGAGATGGACAAATCAGGGCTTGGAAATATCAATGATGATGACGTGGATAAGGTTCTGAACGTGGTGGAAGAGATTAAAATAATGCTTGCCACATACTGCAGGGATTACATACCTACCGGAGACGTGGATATCGAGGAAATCAAGGAATTTACGGGCAATGCCGGCATGGCAGCCAAGGTTATGAAGAAATTTTCCGACTGCAATATCCCTGCAACCCGTGAAAATGTGTACGAGGCGGTAAATGCCGTCAAAGAATATCAGGCACTTAAACCTGTGGATGAGAATGCCAAGAGATATCTTCTTAAAAATGAGATGGAGCCAACCATGGATAACCTTTATAAAGCTGAGCACAGTGCATTTGACGTGTCAAAGGCTGCTACGGGGATATCCGATAAAGATTTTAACGCTCTTATGCCGCAGATAGAAAATGTCATAAAGGAAGCAGGCTTTGATGTTGATGAGGCAAGCCTTGCAAATGCAAAAATGCTTCTTGATGAGGGCGTTGGTCTTACTAAGGAAAATCTTATGCTCGCAACAGATATTGATAATGTAAAACTTCTTGAGAATGAAGATGAGATTATCGATATGGTGGCACAAGCCTTTCTTGACAGCGATAAATGTACTTCGGTTTCTCTTGCCGAAACACAAGGCAGAAGAGAAAGAGTTCTTGATGCGGCAAAGGTTCTTGAAAACGCTTCTGCCTATGACATAATAAGGCTTACAAACGAGCTTCGTGAGCTTAACATAGCCAATCTGGCTGCATTAAGGGAAAATGAAGCTGATGCCAAAAACAACGGTATGGGCGCTTCTGATATGTCTTGGTACGATGAAGAAAAAGAGAGCCGCTATCAGGAAAATTTTGCTGTGTTAAATAAAGCACGTCTTGTACTTGGTGCAGGAACGCTTTTTAGAATGGATAAGCTTGGAATAGATATAAGAAATACTTCTCTTGGAGATATGGTTCAAGCGTACAGGGAATCTGATACGGCAAATGATGTAAAACTTGTTGTCGGTGAACTTGCCGATACCCCTGTAAATGCCCTGTATGCTACATTTAGTGCGGTTACATTTACAATGGAAGACACCGTAAATGCAGGAAATGTCATAAAGTGGCAGGCACTTAAGGCAGGAGAGGCTTACGAAACATTTGGTACGGCAATAAGAGGCGATATGGGAGACAGTCTAAATAAGGCTGTGAATGCAAGCGCTCGGGAAATGCTTCTTGATATGGGTATGGAGGCGGACCGTGACAATGTGGCGGCAGTTAAGATACTGGCGGCAAACGCTATTGAAGTATCACCTCAGAATGTTGAAAAAATGGCAGAGGATTACAGATGTATAATAAATATTGCCGCAAATCTTACTCCGCAGCTTGCACTTGATATGATTAGAAATAAAATTAACCCACTGACTACGGATGTTCATGCGCTTGATAAGTATATAACTGATTCGGAAGGAACGGTTAAGGACGAAGAGAGCAGGGAAAGCTTTGCAAAGTTCCTCTATAAGCTTGAAACAAAGGGCGGGATAAGCGAAGAAGAGCGTCAGGATTACATAGGCTTTTACAAGGTTTTAAGCGATATAGCAAAGGATGAGGGAAGGTCGATAGGAGCCGTATTTGCAGCGGGAGATGACTACACACTTCAAAATGTAGTGAAACAGCTTGTTTCTCGAAAGCACAGGGGAATGGATGCCGCCATCGGAGAGGATACGTCCTATACCGTGCGTGCAGGCGATATGTCATATTACACGAAGCTCTTTAATGACTGCGTAAGTCTTGAGGAAAGTGAGATAGCGGATGATTATTACAAATCGCAGGCAGATGCACTAAAGCAGGCGGCTATGGCGGAGGAAAGCATAATAAGGCTTCTTACCGATAATGACGAGCCGGTAACGGTTGGAAATATAGCGGCTGCCATGGATGTCAAAGACGGAAAAATATACAGGAAACTCCACCGGATGTCTGATGAAGAAGTGGAGAGTGCCGTAGAAAATATTTATGAAAATATGTCTGATGAAGACAGCCTTAAAGAAGGCTTTGCCAAGCTTGAAGCTACCGTGAGTGAGATGAGAGAAAAAGTGTACGCTTCAGAAAATGTAACATTTGCCGCCGTAAAGGACGTGGACGGCGTGCTTAGAAGCAGCAAACTTTTAAATTCCCTTGCAAAGAAGCGTGAATACAATATACCTGTGCATACGAAAAACGGTATGGTAAATGTAAGCCTGAAGCTCGTATCGGGTGAGAGCAGCAGGATGTCGCTTTCGTTTGAAAGCAGTGAAACAGGACGTGTGGGAATCAACTGTAAGGCTGAGCGTGAAAGGGTGGATGTCTTTGCACTGAGTGACAGTGAAGAAGGCGTCAGAATTATTGAAGATGAATCTGATAGTATCAGCAGGGAACTTAAAACCTTAGGGTTTAATGAGGTTAATCTTAACACTGGAAAAAGCGACGTCCTTTTGGAACTGTTTGGAAACGCAGAAGAGTCAGAAAGTGTTTCAAGTGCCAGACTGTACGGCGTGGCAAAAATATTTATTTCACATCTGGTACATTAAGTAATCGTACAAAACAGCCGAAAAAATATATGTCAGATACATAACGGTGACAATAAAACGAGAGGTGATTGCATTGAAGATAAATACAAATATGTCAGCTATCATAGCAAATAAAGAACTTAAAACAACGGAGAATGCTCTCAGCAGGTCTTTGGAGCGACTTTCTTCAGGACTTAAACTTAACCATTCAGAGGATGATGCGGCGGGTATGGCTATATCCCAGAAGATGAAGACGCAGCTTAGGGGAATAGACAGAGCCAATAAAAACGCACAGGATGGTGTATCTGTCATTGAGACGGCAGAGGGAGCATTGGGCGAGATACATTCCATGCTTCACCGTATGCGTGAACTTGCAGTGCAGGCGGCAAATGACAGCAATTCTTTGGAAGACAGGGACAGCATACAAGAGGAAATCGACTCACTCATGGAGGAAATTGACAGAATATCAAGCGATACGGAGTTTAACATGCAGTCGCTTATAGACGGCAATCTGGCACGAAGGGCATATACGGACACTAACGGAGCATACGTTACATATATGTCGGATAATATTCCAAGCGGTTATTACGGCATAACGGTAACTGCCGACGCAAAGCAGGCAGTGCTTGAAGGCGGTGCTTTAGACAGGGGTGCTTTTGCGGCAGGCGTTCCTGCTTCTCTTACAGGCAGCATAAAGCTGAATGACGCCCAGATTGAGGTTACGGAGGGCGAATCGCTTGACCGGCTTATCACGGATTTGTCGGAGCTTTGCTCAAAGACCGGCGGAACGCTTATAGGTGTAGCTTCTACGGCTACCGATGCCTCAAATGCAGATACGGCAGGATATGAATCGGTAAATATCAATACTGCTTCCAACCTTGTTATGTATTCGGATAAGTACGGTACAGGTGCACAGATGAGTATATCATGCAGCAATCCGGCGCTTTTGTCGGCACTCGGATTTAGTGAGAGCGTGGTTAACGGAAGCAACGTGGAGGCTGAGTTTACCGATGCAGGCGGTGAACGTGTGGGCTTTGACGCGGCAGCTACCATAACTGCAGACGGCAGGGAGATTACAGTCAAATCGTCAAGCTCATTTGAGATGAAATTTACCGTTGCGGCTGATACAACAAAAGACGGAACGAAAGAGGTGGGCATTGAGGTTACGGACCTCGGACGTAGGGTGGTTCATATCGGAGCCAATGAAAAGCAACAGCTTGAGATAGACATTCCGGAGATAACAACAAGGTCGCTTGGCCTTGAAGACCTTAACGTACATACATATAAGCTCGCAGGTGAGGCAATAACGGCGATTGACGCAGCCATAGAAACAGTTTCGGTGACACGTTCCAAACTCGGAGCATACCAGAACAGACTGGAATATGCCATGTCAAATCTTGATGTGTCAGAGGAAAACCTTACGAGTGCGCTTTCAAGAATTATGGATGTTGATATGGCTGAGGAAATGACGGAATATACGCAGCAGAATGTACTTTCACAGGCAGGTATTTCCATGCTTTCACAGGCAAATGCCAGACCTGAAGCAGTGCTTCAGCTTCTTCAGTAGCCGTAAGAAATTTGAATATAAGGAAAAAGGGTGAAGAAAATGACAAAAAGCGAAATTAATGCTTATTCAAACAGAATTGCCTGTGCTACAAAAACTGAGCTTGTAGTTATTATGTATGAGATTGCAAAGAGCTACATTTTATCTGCAACAGAGTGTTATGAGTCTTCTGACATGGAGGGCTTTAAGCGTGATTTAAAGAAAGCAAAGCAGTTTGTAAACGAGCTTAATACTTCACTTAATCTTGAATACAGGATTTCCTATGACCTTATGAGCATATATCTGTTTATGAACAGGACGCTTCTTAATGCCATAATCAGGGAAAGCACGGAAAATCTTTCTGCCGTTGCCGGTATGCTTGATAAGCTGCACGATGCCTTTGCGGTTGTAAGCAGTCAGGATGAGAGCGGACCTGTCATGAAAAATGTGCAGACAGTGTATGCGGGACTTACCTACTCTAAGAATAACCTGAATGAGATGTATGATTCTCAGGCGAACAGGGGCTTTAGGGTTTAGCTTGTGTTTTAAAATAAAATGTGATATGTTGGTATTATAAAAACGTGATTTAGGAGGTCGCTATGGCTACACAGATTAGTTACATATGGAAGGACAGAAAGAGAATAATTTTCGGACTTCCTTGGACATTTACGAAGTATACGCTTACTGATGAAAAACTTATTTTGCAGGCAGGTCTGTTTACTACCGTGATGGACGAGGTAAGACTCTACAGAATACTTGACACATCACTCTCAAGAACGCTTTATCAGAAGCTCTTTAACATAGGCACCATCAGATGTATCTCTGCCGACAAATCTTTGCCTGAATTTGAACTGAAGAATATCAAGAATCCTGTTAAGGTACAGGCACTTTTGTCGGATACGGTGGAGGAATGCAGAGAGAAAAAACGTGTGTCTTCAAGAGAGTTTATGTCATCTGATGACGACGATTTTGAGTGCGACCATGACCATAACTAGGTCAGTACGGCAAAGTGGGGAGGTGTCTGTGAATGTATATTTCTCATATTAAAAGAAGCGGCATATGTATATTTTTGTCGGCGCTCATTTTAACAGGATGTACACTTTCCGGAGATAAGGACAATCCCTATGAAATACAGGTAAGTTCGCATCCTGCAACTGAAGCTCAGGTAAGTTCACACCCTGCAAATGAAGTATGGACGCCTAAGTATGAGGAAAAGAACACTGATACAGCAACTGCCTCACAGGAGACGACTACACGTAAAAAAATAGATATTGATGAGTATTACGGACGAATAGCCGATGTATATACAGAGAAAAAAATATATGATACCTTGTACAATCAATTTGCCATATATGACAAAGAGCCGCCGAGTGGATATATAGGTTATGGAAATGTACACGTTACGGCTTATATTAAAAAAGGATACATTGAAGATGAATTGATTCCCGATTTTATAGTTGTTAATTGCATTGTGAATAATCAGGAAAGAGAGTATATCTATGAAACGTCTTTAATGAAAGATGGCGATGAACTTTATATCGGGAATGCTCCTTTTAAGTATTCAAAAGAAGATTTGACCGAATACGCGAGTTATGATTTTGTATTTTCGGAGAATAAGACGATTAACTATTATTATAATGAACCTCTCTTTCTAAGCATATGTGAAAAATATAATTCGGACACGGTGAGAAACAGGACTATTTTGAACGGTATTAAGGCAACCGGCGTAAGAGTATATATTTTTGGCAGTGTAAGAGAATCTCTCAAATATGACAAAGTGTGGGTAGAATATATATTTGAGGACGGCAGCAGGATATGGCATCAGGAAGGGACGAATTATGACACACCGCCTGCTTCATGGGATGAATGGCGAATAGTATATAAAAAAGAATACATTTTCTAAAAAAGAGCTGTCACACTTTATCAGTGTGCAGCTCTTTTAAATATCGTGTGAAATTCTATCTTTGAATATCTCCGGTGCCGTTCATAACGGATTTAATCTGCTCTATGCTTGTGATGTTTGTATCACCGTGAATAGAATGTTTTACTACTGATGAAGCTACGGCAAAGTCAATAGCTTCCTGTGGAGGCATATTTTCCATAAGTGCGAAGATAAGACCTGAAGAAAATGCGTCGCCTCCGCCGACACGGTCGATAATGTCAAATCTTATAAGCTTGCTCTCATAGGTCCTTCCGTTCATATGAAGATATGCCATAAGAGAGTTGTTGGTTCCCGTGTGAACGTATCTTACGGTTCTTGCGATAACCTTGTTGTGGTATGTAGCGGCTATAGCCTTGAATACCCTGTCCTGATCCTTGAAGGATGGCTGCATTGAAAGACCGTCTTTGGCGTCAGTGCCGTCCGGATTATATACATGAAACGGCTCGATACCGATAAGTACGTCTACATACGGAATGTAAGCACTAAGTACATCACGCGCTTCTTCAAATGTCCAGAGACGTTTTCTGAAGTTAGGGTCAAAACTTACCGTAAGTCCAAGCTTCTTGGCTGCAACTAAGGCTTTCTCGATGAGAACACGGCAGTTTAATGAAAGGGCAGGAGTAATACCGCTTAAATGAAGCCAGTCGTAATCCTTTAAAATCTCCTCCATATCTACATTCTGGTAGTCATATGTTGCAAATACGGAATCCTTTCTGTCATATATTACCTGTGAGGAACGTACAGCCACGCCTTCTTCGAGATAATATATACCCATACGTCCGTCTGCCTTGATGATGTGTTTGGTGTGGACATCATTGGCTTTGAGGTAGCTTAATGTGGACTTTCCCAAATCGTTGTCGGGAAGTACGGTAAACAGTGTGGAATCCACGCCGAGGTTGGCAAGGGATACGGCAACATTTGCCTCTGCTCCGCCGTAGTTCATATTGAAGTTATGTGATGTAACGATTTTCTCATAATTAGGTGGAGAAAATCTGAGTAATATCTCGCCGATTGTAATGAATTTCATATCAAAATTCCTTTCTTGTATGCTTACAAAAAAATTCTTCCTCTTATATCATAGCTTAATATTCTTACAAAATCAATAGTAAAAACATACAAATCAAAAGTCTATTTGGAATTTGATTCCAAAATATTAACGATGGTGCGGACTGCATCTGTCTGATTGCCGGTGCTCATAGCCTTTATATACTGATTTCTGTTTTCATAAAGCTCATTTATGGCAGAAAAAAGGGTATCGTCATTCATATCCTCTTCTGCAAGAACCATACTGTAGCCCTGATTTTTAAATGAATTTGCATTCAGTATCTGGTCTCCGCGGCTTGCGTTTGCAGAAAGAGGTATGAGAAGATTAGGCTTTTTGAGAGCGAGAAGCTCGCATATGGCATTGGCACCTGCCCTTGAAATTACCAAATCTGACATGGCAAAAAGGTCGGGAAGTTCCTTGCCGATGTACTCATACTGGACATATCCTTCCGTGTTTTTAAGGCTTTCTTCAAGTTTTCCTTTTCCGCAAAGATGTATCACATTAAAGTCTTGGAGAAGTTTTGAAAGTATGGAGCGTACTGCGGCGTTTACGTTGCTTGAACCAAGACTTCCGCCTATAATCATAAGGACAGGTTTGTCTGCAGAAAGTCCTGTAAATCTGAAGCCTGCCAGTTTATTTCCGTTTAAAAGTTCTTTTCTTATCGGTGAGCCTGTGTAAACGGCTTTGTCTTTTGGCAGGTAGTTTACCGTCTCAGGGAAATTGCAACATATTTTTGTTGCGGTCTTAAATGCCAGCTTGTTGGCAAGACCCGGCGTCATATCTGATTCGTGTATGACTACCGGAACTTTATTCTTTTTGGCTGCAAATACTACGGGAACAGATACAAAGCCTCCCTTTGAGAATACTATGTCCGGCTTGATTTCTTTAATCAGCTTCTTTGCCTCAAAAAATCCTTTTATGACTCTGAAAGGGTCGGTCAGATTTTTTAAGGAAAGATAGCGGCGGAGTTTGCCTGAGGATATGCCATGGTAAGGCACTCCGGTTTCTTTTATAAGTTTGCTCTCGATACCTTCATACGAGCCGATATATTCAATGTCAAAGCCTTTCATACGAAGCTCGTCAAAAAGTGCTATGTTAGGGGTTACGTGGCCTGCGGTTCCACCGCCTGTCAAAATTATCTTTTTCATATTTATTGAAATTTTCCTCTTTTCCTCACATTACAAAATGTTTATTTGTATCAGCATATTAGCAAAACCTGATATATAGAATTAAGTATAACATTTGTATACCATAATGCAAGCGTGATTTTGAAAAAAAGCCGGGGCTGTGTTGATATTTTGACCGTAATTCGGTATAATTAATGAAAAACAGACTTGAAAGGACGGGACGGATTTTCCCGATAGGATGGTAAAATGATAGGAATAATCGGAGCGATGGACGAGGAGATAGCGGAGATTTTGGACGCTTGTGAGGTAAAAGAGGTGGTTGAGAAGGCTTCCATGAAATTTAATGTGGGCAGCCTTGACGGAAGGGACATTGTGATAGTAAGAAGCGGTATCGGCAAGGTAAATGCTGCGGTGTGCACGCAGATACTGGCAGATACATTTGGCGTTGATACGATTATAAATACAGGCATCGCGGGTTCACTTGACGCCTCTATAGACATAGCGGATATAGTACTGTCAAGCGACGTTCTTCATCATGATATGGATGCGACAGGTTTTGGATATGAGCTTGGTCAGATACCGAGAATGGAGGTAAAGGCGTTTGAAGCGGACAAAAAGCTTGTGGATACGGCAACCGTTTGTGCGGCAAAGGTAATACCGGACACAGCCGTACACACAGGAAGGGTGGTAAGCGGCGACCAGTTTATTTCAGACAGCGAAAAGAAGGATTTTATCGTTAAAAATTTTGGCGGACTTTGTACCGAGATGGAGGGTGCTGCCATAGGACAGGCTGCATACCTAAACAAAATACCGTTTATTGTAATCAGGGCAATCTCAGATAAAGCCGATAACAGCGCAACAATGGATTACAGTGAATTTGAAAAACTTGCGATAGCAAAACTTGTCGGACTTGTAAAAGAGATTGTAAAGACTTTATGATGTCCGGATAGCAGTCATTATTAAGTTAAATCATAAGCAAAGAATACTTGATATTTTTTTGACAAGCGAGTATAATTATAATAACATATTACCGAATGGAAAGGAGATTAAAATGAGCAAAGTTACATTTGACTATTCCAGTGCCAAAGGCTTTATATCAGACCATGAAGTGGATTATATGAAAAAGCTGGCACTTGACGCGAAAGAGGTACTTCTTTCAAGACAGGGAGCAGGCAACGATTTCCTCGGATGGATAGATTTGCCTGTGGATTATGATAAGGAGGAATTTGCAAGGATAAAGGAAGCGGCAGCAAGGATACAGGCTGATTCGGAGGTGCTTCTCGTTATCGGTATAGGAGGCTCTTATCTTGGAGCAAGGGCTGCCATTGAGTTTCTTAGACATAACTTCTACAATTCAGTATCTAAGGAAGTCAGAAAGACGCCTGAGATATATTTTGTGGGAAACAGCATAAGCAGTACATACATTTCTAATCTTATTGACGTTATCGGCGACAGAGATTTTTCCGTAAATATTATCTCTAAGTCGGGTACTACTACCGAGCCGGCAATAGCCTTCAGAATTTTTAAGAAGATGCTTGAGGACAGATACGGCAAGGAGGGAGCAGCCGGGAGAATATATGCTACAACCGATAAGGCAAGAGGAGCTTTGAAAAATCTTGCGACGGAAGAGGGCTATGAAACATTCGTTGTGCCTGATGATGTAGGCGGAAGATTTTCTGTTCTTACGGCAGTCGGACTTCTCCCAATCGCGGTAAGCGGTGCAGATCTCGATGCTCTTATGGAGGGTGCGGCTTCAGGCAGACAGATGGCATTAAACAATGCTTTTGAAGATAATGATGCCATGAAATATGCGGCAGTCCGCAACATTCTTCTCAGAAAGGGAAAGAGTGTAGAGATACTCTGCAACTACGAGCCAAGTCTTCACTATGTTTCTGAGTGGTGGAAGCAGCTTTTCGGTGAGAGCGAGGGCAAGGACAATAAGGGCCTGCTTCCTGCAAGCGTGGATCTTACCACGGACCTTCACTCTATGGGACAGTTCATTCAGGACGGTTCAAGAATTATGTTTGAAACGGTTGTCAATATCGAAAAGGTCAGAAATGAGCTTGTGATAAACGAGGAGCCTGTTGACCTTGACGGGCTTAATTATCTTGCGGGCAAGACGGTTGACTTTGTTAACAAGAGTGCCATGAACGGTACAAGACTTGCTCATACTGACGGTAATGTTCCTAATCTTGTGGTAAATGTGCCTGAACAGACTGAATTTTATCTCGGACAGCTCTTCTATATGTTTGAGTTTGCCTGCGGCGTAAGCGGATATCTGCTTGGTGTTAATCCGTTTAATCAGCCGGGCGTTGAGTCGTACAAGAAAAATATGTTTGCACTTCTTGGAAAACCCGGTTACGAAAAGGAAAGAGAAGAATTACTTGCCAGACTTAAATAATTACTTGCTAGACTTAAATAGCAGGATATGATAAAATGACCTTGCCGGATTCGGCAGGGTCATTTTTGACCTGAAGCAAAAACGCTTATTGAGTGTTGACTTAAAGGAGGATATCAGCGTGAATAAAGCAGATATAGTAATTCTTGATTCACTTACACTTGGAAATGATGTTGACATATCAGCTCTTAAGAGTCTGGGAAATGTGACAATATATGAGGAAAGTACTTTGGAGGAAGCGAGGGAGAGGCTTTCGACGGCGGATATAGCCATTGTCAACAAGGTTCTTATAAATGAGTACACACTTGAAAAGGCACAGAGTCTTAAAATGGTAGCTTTGACGGCTACCGGCTTTAATAATGTGGATTTTAAGTGTACCAATGAAAGAGGAATAACGGTTGCAAATGTGAGCGGTTATTCCACACAGTCTGTGATTCAGCATACATTTGCACTTTTGTTCTATGTTATGGAGAAGCTTAGCTATTATGACAATTATGTTAAGAGCGGAGAGTACTTAAAGAGCAGGATATTTACTCATTTTGACAGAACATTTATGGAACTTAGCGGCAAGACTTACGGAATAATAGGACTTGGAGAGATAGGAAGAGGTGTGGCAAATGTTGCACAGGCATTTGGCGCACATGTGATATATTATTCCACATCGGGAAAAAACAACAGCGACATGTATGAGAGAGTGGATTTTGATGAGCTTTTAAGACGCTCTGATGTAGTGTCTATTCATGCACCGTTAAATGAAAATACGTTTAATCTTATGAACTATGAAGCGTTTAAGAAGATGAAGAAGAACGCAGTCCTTATAAATGTGGGACGTGGTCCGATCGTGAATGAGGAGGATTTGGCAAAAGCACTTGATGAAAACCTCATAGCAGGAGCGGGACTTGACGTGTTAAGCGTGGAGCCTATGAAAGAGGATAATCCTTTATACAGAATAAAGGACAGTGAAAAGCTTCTTATAACGCCGCACATCGCATGGGCTACTCTTGAGGCAAGGCAGCGCCTTGTGGACGAGGTGTATAAAAATATATCGGCGTTTATGAACGGCGGGAAAAGGAATGTTGTTAATCCTCTTCAATAACCTGAATTTCCAAAAAGTCAAAATCTATGCTGTCGATGAAATTGTCGCTTGTAAAACGCACCTTGTCGTGTGCCTTGAAATCGGCGATGTTTGACTCAAGCCATATGGGTTTTGAAAGGTCAAACTTATAGCATATGTCATCTATGGCAGCGAAAATCTTTCTGGTTCTGTTGAGGGAAGGGTCATCATTTTCAATGACTGTGTCGCACACCATATGATTGTCAGTAAATATTTTTGCCCAAATACGAAACATTTTTACCTCTATTCTGAAGCTGTCTTCAAATGTGATAGGAATAGTATATCAGTGAAAATGTCAAAATTCAATACGTTACGGAGGTGTTTTTTGTGGAGGGAGATGCAAGAAGGCAGGAGCTTCTTAATATAATAAGTAAAGCTAAAAGACCGATATCGGGAACGGCGCTTGCCAAAATGCTCGATGTGAGCCGTCAGATTATTGTTCAGGATATAGCTCTTTTGCGTGCTGTAAACAAGAATATAATATCCACGAACAAAGGATATGTGATATACAGCGACAGGCAGAATTCACTAAAAAGGAGTTTCAGGGTTTGCCACAGCGATAAGGATATGGAGGACGAACTTAATACTATCGTTGACAATGGAGGAAATGTACTGGATGTAGTGGTAGAACACAGCATATACGGTCAGATTATGGTTGATTTGATAATAAGAAGCCGCCGTGATGTATATGAATTTGGCTTAAAACTTATGCAGAGTACGGATAAGCCGTTAAATGCCCTTACCAACGGTATTCACTATCATACGGTGGAGGCTGACAGTGAGGAAATCCTTGACGCTGTGGAAAATGCTTTAAGAGAAAAAGGATATTTGGCAGAATAATTCAGAAAGCATATTTCAAATAATTTATTGACTTTGTTGGTTAAGTGTGGTACATTACTGACAATACAACTGACAAGACAGTAGTAAATACATTTATTTTGGACGCGCTGATACATTGTGCGGCTTTAGGCACTGTGTAATATGCACGGCTTAATACAATGGAGGACAAATGGAAGGAATTAAAAAACTTTTAAACAGAATTTTTATTGACGGTCTTAGCGGAATGGCTCTGGGACTTTTTTCAACGCTCATCATCGGTACGATTATAAAGCAGGTGGGTACATATGTTGGATATGCTAATTCATACATAGGAAATGTAATCATACTCGTGGGAAGCGTTGCGTGTGCCATGACCTGTGCAGGTATAGGTGTGGGCGTGGCTGCCAAGTTTAAGGAAGGACCGCTTGTAACCATATCTGCGGCAGTAGCAGGTATGGTGGGAGGATATGCCAGCAAACTTATGGCAGGCAGTATGATTGCAGGAAGCATAACGACTCTTGCAGGTCCGGGCGAACCTCTTGGCGCATTTGTTGCCGCATATATAGGAATAGAATTTGGACATCTTGTAGCAGGAAAGACTAAGGTGGATATAATAGTTACACCTGTTGTTACAATAGGTACGGGAGCAGCTCTTGGCATACTTATAGGACCTCCTATAGTTAAGTTTATGACATGGCTCGGAAGCCTTATAAACTTTGCTACGGGACAGCAGCCATTTATAATGGGAATACTTGTTTCGGTGCTTATGGGGATGTTCCTTACCCTGCCGATAAGCTCAGCAGCCATAGGTATATCCTTGGGACTTGACGGAATAGCAGCAGGAGCTGCAGTTGTAGGATGCTGCTGTCAGATGGTTGGATTTGCCGTATCAAGCTATAAGGACAACAAGATGGGAGGTCTTATAGCACAGGGTGTCGGAACATCGATGCTTCAGATACCAAATATCGTAAAAAAGCCGATTATATGGCTTCCAACCATAATTACCAGTGCAATATTAGGTCCTGTATCTACAGTGTTACTTAAGATGACAAGCAATGCCACGGGTTCCGGCATGGGAACGGCAGGTCTTGTAGGCCCTCTTATGACGTGGGAGGTTATGAGCAGTGCGGGCACTCCGACAGCTTTGCTTTTTGTGGAAATACTTCTTATGTATTTTGTTCTTCCTGCAATCATTTGTACATCCATCTGTGAAGGCATGAAGAAGCTGGGCTGGATAAAGAACGGAGATATGAAACTTAAGCTGTAAAATAAACACTTTTAAAGCATCATATGTGCAATAATTACGCTGGCTACTGTTCCGGCAAGTGTGGCGATAAGCGCACCGGGCAGAGTCCAGCGTGTTTTTTTGACTTTGGCTGCTATGAACAGGACGCTCATTGTATAGAATATGGTTTCGGTGCAGCTCATGGACAGAGAGGCTATAAGCCCTGAGAGCGAATCCGTACCACATTCCTTATATATATCCAGAAGCAGTCCTGTTGCCGCTGACGAAGAAAACATTTTCACTATAAGAAGCGGGACTATTTCGCTTGGAAGCCCTATTTTTGTGGTAAATTTTCCAATCAGCTCGGAAAAGGCAAGCAGAAATCCGGAAGCTCTTAATATTCCGACGCCAACCATCAGCGATATGAGTGTCGGCATTATGGAAATTACGGTTTTAATGCCTTGCTTTGTTCCTTCTATAAAGCTCTCGTAAGCATTTTCCCTGTTGAAAACGGCATGAGCAACTATGTAGAAAACCACGAGTGGTATCATATATTCTGATACATATAATATGAAGCTCATTTTTTACCAATCCTTTCCATAATTTTGCAAAATATGATTGCTACAACTGTTGATATTATGGTAGCTACTATTGCCGGACCTATAATGGATGTGGGGGCAACGGAGCCGTATTTCATGCGGTAGGTTATAATGTTCACAGGTATAAGCTGAACGGAGGAAATGTTGATTACCAAAAATGTGCACATGGCGTTGGAGGCACTTTCGGAGTGATTGTTAAGCTCGGAAAGCTCCTTCATGGCACTTATGGCGGCGGGGGTGGCAGCCCATCCAAGTCCGAGAAAGTTGGCAATCATATTTGTAGTCAGGTATTCCATGGCTTTGCTGTCGGGAGGTACATCCTTAAAAAGAAACTTCATAAGCGGAAGGCTTTTTCTTGTCAGCATATTTATAATGCCGCATTTTTTCGCTATTTCCATAAGACCGGTCCACACGGATATGACGCCGAACATGGTAATGCACAGGGAAACAGCTTCTGATGAACTGTCCAGCGCACCGTCAGTGATTGCACCGATATTTCCCGTGCAGGCGGCAAATACGATACCAAGAAGTATCATCACGCACCAAATGTAATTAAGCATATATACTCCATTCTGAAATTCTTACATGAACGCGAGGCGTTCAGATGTTTTTCATATATATATGCGTTAAGAAGGGAGGCTATGTTGATTAAATTCCGGTCTTTCGATAAAAATGTGGATTTTTCAAAAAAGTGTTTGACAAAAGGAGTGGAGGGTGTTAATATAACACTTGCCGTGCGAGCGCAAAACATTAGCATAAATATAAGTTTCATAGGCTTTATCTCGTGATAATATAACACTTACGCGTGCACGTAAATATTGGTCAATCAACAGTTTAAAAAATATTTTAAAAAACTTGTTGACAAACCAAAAAGTATGTAGTATTATAAATAAGCTGTCGCATAAATGCGAAGCTCGCTGTCGCACAAAGCGAAGCGAAAAGCACCTTGAGAATTGAATAGAAAAACAACCCTGAAATTCC
>CAMEJP010000032.1 GCA_945920185.1 uncultured Eubacterium sp.
TTAGGGTCTTTTATTACGGCAAGCGTGCCCTTGTATGTAGCACCCGACACTTTTATAAACTCTATATCCTGTCTATCTTTTTCATCGTCTTTATTTTCATTTTCCTTATTGTATGAATTATCATCGTCATCGGGTATTTTTATAAGGAGCGTATCCGTTTCCTCATCCGACACCACAACCGTGTTCTCCCTGACAATCTCGTCAATCTCTGATTTACTCAGATAAAGATTAGCCAGAAATCCGACGGCAGAAGTTTCTCTTACGGACATCACAAAAAGATTTCTGGCTCTCTCTGAAGGACCGTTTACGCATATCCACATTACGGCATAAAGAAGCACTACCAACATAATCAATGTGGCAGCAAGCACTATTCCTATTCTTTTAATTACCTTCAAAAACTTTTTCATAGATACTAATCCTTATATGAAAACCAGTCAAAATCCGCATAGTTTTTCGTTCCGCCATGACCGTTATTTGCATAAATTCCGACAAGGGTTCCCGTATGTCTTTTCCTGTCCTCAGGCACTCCCTCATCACACAGATATATACAGTCGGTAAGAACCCCTGCAGGTTCATAATTAACACCGTCCACACTGTAATAAAATTTTCTTGTAAGTCCGTTAACCTCTACTTTAAGTATCAGTTCGCCAGCAGGACAAGGTGTTTCCTTAACGATTTCTTCGCCCATGTTTTTATTGACGGCAAGCACCAGTACATTTTCTCCATTATGCTTTCTGAGTGAAAAGCTGGCATACGTCTTTGTAGAATAGTAGCATACAATACCTGCCTGTTCTCCCTCATTTGGAGAAAATGACATTTTCGTGCAAGCCGTATAGCTAAGCTCCTGTTCACGTCTTACCAGTGTATTCTTAGCAGACACCTCTGAAAGTTCTCCGTCAAGTGTGTAAAGGCGCATATGACCTTTGTTTTCCGTGAGTGAATATCCGTTTGGTTCAGGATTTCTCACCCATTCCCAGTTGACATTCAGATTTTCACTGTCAAAATCATCAAATGTAAACTTTTCATAAATCTCTTCTTCAAGGTCAGGAACTTCGCTTTCAACGCTTGGGCCATTGCCCCCATTGATTAAAAACCAGCCGTCCTCAGTCCATGTTACTTTGTCAAGAGCCGTTTCTCTTCCTACGGTAGTATATTTTCCGCCGTTTGGTCTGCCGCAAAGATACATACACCACCATTCACCCTTGTTAGTCTCAACAAGGCAGCCATGTCCGGCTCTCTGTATAGGTGCATTTTCATCAAGCTGACGCATAACCGGATTATAAGGGCATTCCTCGTAAGGTCCGTAAAGATTCCTGCTTCTTGCCACATTGATACCATGTCCATATCCCGTGCCTCCCTCGGCAACTATGGCATAATACCAGCCGTCCTTCTTTAAAATGTGTGGACCTTCTGAACAACGCTCACCTGTTCCTGCCCACACCTGCTTAATCTCTCCCGTAATCTTACTGCAGTCGTCACTTAGCGGAACTACCGTCACGGCAGGAGCTACTATCATATAATGTTTTCCGTCATCATCAACAAAATGTGATGGGTCAATATCGTCCACATCAAGCACTATCGGCTTTGAATAAGGTCCTTCAGGTCTATCCGCCGTCATGACAAGCTGAGAACGCATAGCGTGTCCAATCTTGTCATCATAATTATGCCTTAACGGTGCAAAAATAAAATATTTTCCGTTGCTGTATGATATGTCAGGAGCCCATATTCCTCTTGAATCAAGCGTCTCTGACAAATCAAGATATGAAGGGTCCGTAATGGCATGCGATACTATTTCCCAATGCACCAAATCCTTTGAACGTGATATGGGTATAGCAGGAAAATACTGAAAAGATGAATTTACTTTATAATAATACTCACCTGCTCTTATAACAGATGGGTCAGGGAAAAATCCTCTGTGAACCGGATTGTGATATGTTTTCTTCATAATTTCCTCCATTTCAAAGCGTTAGCGTGTATTTATACAGCTAATTTCATATTTGCGGTTAATGTCCTATATTTTTTTCAGCTTCTTGCACATTCGCCGTCAAGTTCCTTCATAATCTTTATTGCATGGTCTAACTCGTCTATTATATATGTCAGGCTTTCATTTACAGCCTTTTTACTTCCCGGCAGATTGATTATAAGAGTAGTTCCGCGCATCACGCTTACGCCCCTGCTTAACATGGCACGCTTCGTTACGGTCATACTGTAAGCCCGCATTGCCTCGCTTATTCCCGGAACTGCCTTTGTGGCTACCGCCATGGTTGCCTCCGGAGTATTATCCCTCGGAGATAATCCCGTACCGCCTGTGGTGAGCACCAAATCCACCTTCTCCTCGTCACACAGATGTACAAGTTCTGCCGAAAGCATTTCCTTATCATCAGGAAGTACCTTGTAGCTTACTACCTGATATCCTGCCTCCGTTACTATTCTCTCTATCTCTTTTCCGCTCAAATCCTCGCGTTCACCCGCAAAACCCTTGTCGCTTGCGGTCACTATGCCAACCTTAAACTTCTCTGACACTGAATTCATCTCCTACTTTTATAATACCACCGTGCAGTACCTTTGTAAACACGCCTTCCCTTGGCATAATACAGTCTCCAACCTGCTTATATATGGCACATCCCGAATGACACTGTTTTCCAATCTGAGTAAGTTCCAACACTACATCATTACACTCAAATATTGTTCCTACAGGAAATGTCTTAAAATCGAAGCCTTCAACAAGTATATTTTCTCCAAAGGCACCGTCTTCAACATCAGCTCCTCTTTTTCTGAACTCTTCAACCTTTTCATAAGAAAGAAGACTTACCTGTCTGTGCCAGTTTCCTGCGTGTGCATCATCCTTAAGTCCGTAATTTTCAATCACTTCACATTGACCTATATTTATCTTTGCCGTACCCTTTTCCTTACTTATACATACTGCTTTTACTATTCCCATATCGTTCCTTTCCGCATTTATGCTTATATCCGTATCTAAATCTGACATTTGTATCTGCTTAGATTCTCATCCGCCTATCTGTACCATTTTATCCGTTTCGGTATTACGCTCAGTTGTTTTTTCAAAGGCATGTGCCGCAGGCTTGTGGTACACTGCATTTTTTATCGCCTCTAACAGCTCTTCGTCAGATATACCGCTTCTTATAAGCTCTTTTAAGGATATACCGTCCTTATAGTGAAGGCAGAGCTTTAATTTACCGTCAGCAGTAATTCTTATCCTGTTACATTCACTGCAGAATTTGTGGGAAATAGGGCTTATAAAGCCTATACTTCCCATAAATCCTTCAAAATCCACATACCTTGCCGGTCCGTTCCCATGAATCGTATCGGAAGTCTTATAAGAACCGTATTCATTTATAAGCACTGACAATATTTCTTCACTGTCAAGTCCCGTATAATCCCTGCCGCAGCCTATGGGCATAAGCTCTATAAAGCGCACATCCACCGGATATTTCTTTGCAAGCCCTGCCATACAGGCAAGCTCGGAAGCATTGAACTCCCTGCTTGGCACACAGTTTATCTTTACCTTCAGTCCGACCGCAAGTGATTTTTCAAGACCTTCTATTACCCTGTCAAATTCATCACGCCTTGTTATATTTTCAAAAACATCGCGTTTTAAGGTATCGAGGCTTATGTTCACGCTGTCCACCCCGACATTCTTAAGTTTCTGCGCCATGGACGGCAAAAGTACTCCGTTTGTAGTCACCGATATTTTCTCTATACCGTCTGTGCGGTGTACCATATCCACCAGCTTCACAAAATCTTTTCTCACAAGCGGTTCTCCGCCGGTAAACCTTACCTTTTTTATTCCAAGAGAGGCAAGTACCTTTACTATTCTGGCTATTTCTTCAAATCCAAGCACTTCATTATGGGCAAGCGCAGGTACACCTTCCTCAGGCATACAATACTTACAGCGAAGGTTACATTTGTCCGTAACTGAAATTCTTACATAATCTATATTTCTTCCAAAACTGTCTATCAATCAAAACACCTATTTTTCCAGCATAATCAGCTTATTTACATCTATTAAAAGATATAATTTTTCATTTTTTTGCACATTTTCCCATTCGTCATACGGCAACTCATATCTGATAACGCTCCATTCAGAATTAACATTTACGTCTTTGCCCTTCAGAACAAGTATAACGGAAAATGTGTCTTTGATAACCTTTAAAATTTCACATTCCATACAGTTATATTCCTGCATTGTATCTGTTACGGTAAAGTAATGCGCTCTGTAACCTGCACACCTTATATTTTCGGTTATCTTTTCATCACATTTTATTCTAACACCCCAGTCACCTGCATACAACACATAATCCTCAATTTTATCCACGTGCGTAAAATTCTTGCAGCCCGTAAGAATCGTTGAAGCTAATGTTTTGGGATGTTTAAATAACATTTCCTTCGGTGCCGTCTCCACAATGCTTCCTTTTTCCATAACGGCTATATTATCAGCAAGCCTGTATACCTCATTTCTGTCATGCGAGACATAGAGAAAAGGCTTATCATAGCTTTCAAATACCGATAACAGTTCCTGCTCAAGCTGCCATTTAAGGAAACTGTCCAGAGCAGAAAAAGGCTCGTCAAGCAGAACTGTCTTAGGATTTGCGGCAAACATTCTGGCAAGTGCCACTCTTTGCTTTTGCCCTCCTGACAGCTGCCACGGATAATGTTCGGTAAGCTCGCTTATAAAGAATCTTTCGCACAGCTCCTTAAAGAGTTTTTCATCCTTTGAGGACATGGCACACAGAATATTTTTTCTTACAGTCATATTCGGAAAAAGGGCATAGTCCTGAAACAGATATCCCACATTCCTCAATCTCGCAGGGACATTTATTTTTGCCGTACTGTCAAAAAGCACCCTGCCATCCTGTCTTATAATTCCACGGTCAGGCTTTTCGATTCCTGCTATGCATTTTAAGGTCATACTTTTTCCGCAGCCCGAAGCACCGAGAATGGCTGTAACATTATTATGTGCTTCAAAGCACACATTAAGCTCAAAAGAGCCCATTTTTTTATAAATATCCACATACAGGGACATCAGACACGCCCCCTTCTGTTTGTTATTTTGGTAAAATAATTCATAAGAAAGATGGATACAAAGGAAATTGCCATTATAATCATGGTCCACTTATAAGCGAGTTCCCTGTTTCCTCCCTGAACAGCCGTATATATGGCAACAGAAATAGTCTGGGTTCTTCCCGGTATATTTCCGGCAAGCATAATGGTGGCACCGAATTCTCCCAATGCTCTTGCAAAAGAAAGCACCGTAGCCGCCAATATTCCCGGATATGAAAGCGGTATAATAATCTTTCTGAATATTGTCCACTCTCTCATTCCTAATGTTCTTGCTGCATATATATAGCTTGCGTCTACCTGCTCAAACGCTCCTCTTACGGTTCTGTACATAAGCGGAAACGAAACAACCACAGAGGATATGACTGCACCCTTTATATCAAACACCACGCTGCATCCTATTTTTATCAAAAAATCACCTATGATACTGTTTCTGCCAAATATCAGCAGCAGAAAAAATCCGACAACAGTAGGCGGAAGCACAAGCGGAAGTGAAAAGATACAGTCAAGAAGCGTCTTTCCGTGTTTCATTGAAACTACCAGCCTTGCGGCCAGCAGTCCCAATACAAACGTTATTATTGTCGCGATTATCGCAACTTTAAGCGATATAAATAACGGTGAATAGTCCATTGTTACTTTCTTTTTCTCCGTTTTGTTTAGTTACTGAGCATTAGAGAAACCATACTCTGCAAATACAGCCATAGCTTCATCGCTCTTTAAGTACTCTATGAATTCCTTTGCTTCGTCAGATACTTTAGATGACTTTACGATTCCCACAGGATATATTACCTTTTTACAGCTTCCTTCAGGTGCAGTGCATATAATCTTTACATCCTTTGAAGTTATGGCGTCTGTTTCATATACCACGCCGCAGTCGGCATTTCCTGACTCAACATATGAAAGCACTGCTCTTACGTCGCTTCCGTATACTGCCTTTGCCTTTACTGTATCAAGTATTTTAAGGCTTGTAAGTATTTCTTCTGAATACTGTCCGACAGGAACGCTGCTTGGCTCTCCGAGTGCCACCATCTTCACACTGTCCTTTGACAAATCATTGAAACCTGTCAGAGAAAGTGTACTGTTTTTAGGAGCTATAAGTACTACTTTATTTTCAAGAAGGTTGTATATACTGCTGCTGTCCATAAGTCCTGCCTCATTAAGCGTATTCATCTGCTTAAGGGCTGCTGACATAAATACATCTGCCGGTGCGCCCTCCTGTATCTGTGTCATAAGTGCGCCTGATGAGCCGTAAGAAAATGTAAGGGTTACGTCTTTATGTTCTTTTTCATAAGCCTCCTTCAGCTTAGCCGTCACATCCGTAAGGCTTGCCGCTGCCAGAATAACTATCTCCTTCTTCTCAGCGTTTCCATTGTCTGCTTTTTCTTTCTTACAGCCTGCTATGGCTGCCATTGACATACTTAATATTAAAACTAATGATATTATTCTTTTTAAATGCTTTTTCATGATTTCCTCTTTACGAAGCGTTAGCGTAAGGTCCGAAGCGTCAGCGACTATATCTTATATGGTCACAGACTCTTCTGTCTGATATAATGACCGCTTTTTCCGCCGTCCTTTTCCACAAGATGAATCTCCTTCATCTGCATGCTTCTGTCCATAGCCTTGCACATATCATAGATTGTGAGAAGAGCCACACTGACTCCTGTCAATGCCTCCATTTCCACACCGGTTTTTCCGCAAAGCTTTGCCGTACATATGACAGCTATACTTTTAGCATCATCATCTGTTTCAAAGTCTATTGTAACTTTTGTGAGCATAAGAGGGTGACACATCGGTATAAGGTCAGAAGTACGCTTTGCAGCCATTATTCCTGCTATGCGCGCTGTTCCAAGCACATCACCTTTTCCGACAGTACCATTTTTTATGGCAGAATAAACCTCATCATTTACCTCGATGACTCCTCTTGCTATCGCAATTCTCTCTGTTATGTCTTTGTCGGTGACATCGACCATAACAGCGTTTCCGTTACTGTCAAAATGTGTAAATCCACTCATAATTTTTCTCCGTTCCTGCAGTCACTTAAAAAGACTGCAATGTAAATTATCATTTTCCAAAGCCACAATTCGGGAACGTGCATACGTTACAGTTAAGACACAATCCACCTTCGCCGTAATTACTCAAATCTTCTTTTTCTAATTTTTCTCCTGCCAATACCCTCGGCAGTACAAGATCAAATATCGTTCTCTTGGCATACATTACACAGCCCGGAAGTCCCATAATAGGTATGTCTCCCAGATAAGCAAGCAAAAACATAGCTCCCGGAAGAACAGGTGCACCATAGCTTACTATATCCGCTCCGGTCGCCTTAATTGCCGTAGGTGTGGTATCATCAGGGTCCACGCTCATTCCGCCCGTGCACAGTATCATGTCAGCGCCTTTACTTATATAATCCATAATACAGGCACTAATGCCCTCAGGCTTATCATCGAGTATGGTCTGACCTAATATTTCCACATCATATTCCTTCAGTTTTTCCATAATTGCAGGTCCAAAAGCATCTTTTATGCGTCCTGTATACACTTCTGTTCCCGTTGTAACTATGCCTGCTTTTCTGTGTTTTAAAGGAAGCAGGGTCAAAATTTTACCTCCAAATGCAGCCTCCTTTGCCGCCTGCATTTTCTCTTCTTCTATTACGAGCGGTATTATTCTTGTAGCCGCCAGCTTGTCTCCCTTTTTCACACAAAAATTGCCATGTCTTGAAGCAATCATCATCTCACCAAGCGAATTTACCTTGTTAAGCCTTTCCGTGTCTACCTTAAGAAGACCATCCGTATCGGCTATAAGTTCTATCTTTCCTTCCTTTGGTGCTGTTTTATGCATATTGTCATTAAAACACAGGTCTGCTAAAATCTCGGCAGCCTCGTCCTCGTGAAGAATACCCTCTCTTTTTTCCCACACATAAAGGTGTTCTTTTCCCATTGAGAGAAGTACAGGTATGTCTTCCTCAGTAACTATATGACCTTTTCTGAAAGCAGCATCCTTAACCACTCCGGGTATTATCTGCGTCAGATCATGACACAGCACATGACCTACTGCATCCACTGTATTGATTAACTTCATAAGTATTGCCTCACATTTCAAAATACTTTTTTACACAATTATAGATGCCACAAACATCATCAATATTGTAAACGGGACATTGATAAGCATCTGTCAGTTTTGCATTGGTTGCAACACATATTAAAGTTGACTTGTCACACACTGTACTTTGGGAAATTTCTTTCCGCACTACTTCCACTTTCGGATAATTACTGTTTTTCATACCTTCTATAATTACCACGTCCATTGAGCTCATAGAGTTCATTATACCGTCAAAATCTCCGCCGTCATACTTCATAACAGCCGTTTTGGAATCAGAATATATTCCGACACGCAAAGCTCCTGCCGCCGCAAAACGAAAGGTATCCGTATTCTCATTATCCACATTAAAGTCGTGACCGTCATGCTTTATTACGCCTACAGCCTTTCCCTCTTTAATAAATTCATTGATAAGTTTTATGATAAGACCTGTCTTTCCACTGTCCTTAATCCCGCTCACGGCAAAAACGACAGGCTTTTTTATCTCCCTGTATTCTTCTTTTGTATTTATATTTTTAATAAGTTTTCTGTCAAAACAGCTAAGCTCTATATCAATATATTTTGTTCTTGTCCTTTCAAATATGTTGATAAGCTTATATTTTTCATTTTCAATAAGAGCCTTTAATACAGGCAGAATACGTTTTGAATATATGGCACACAGAGGATGTACCTTATTACCCTCGCGAAGCACATAGCAGTCATAATCACTGGAAATAAATTCGCTTATATAATTAACAAGTTCTTTTTTTATAAAAGGCATATCCGTAGCACACACAAAAACGTACTCGTTTTCAGCATGCATGAGTGCCTCATATATTCCTTCGATAGGTCCTATGCCCTTATGGACATCCTCAACGAGCCTGTATTTTTTTTCATCATACTTAGCCTTTTCGTCAACACAAATAAGCACTTCTTCAAAGGAGTGCATTTCACCTGCAATAGTATCAAGAAATGTGTTGTTGTTGATGGTAAGAAGGGCTTTATTCGTGCCCATTCTGCTACTTTTACCACCGGCAAGTATCGCAACGCTGAGTTTCATAATATTCAAATCCTTAGCCTGTAATCTTAGTTTTTATCATCATTCTCTCAAAAGAATTACTTTTACGGTATCGCCGACGGATACCGGAGTATTTTCTTTAAAATCAATAAAACAGTTACATTCTGCCATATTGCTTATGACAGATGATGAATGAACAGTTGTATTGATGCTTACGTGTCCGTCATTGTAGACGCCCCGCACAAGACGGCGAAGTTTGTTCACTTTATCATACGGTGTATCCAGTATAGCACTTTTTACAGGATTTTTAAATGATTTATTATCCATATATTTTGAAAGAATTTCCCAATAGAATAATTCAAAATTAGCTATTGCAGCATAAGGATTTCCCGAAAAGCATAATATAACCTTACCGTCATATACATTTGCCTCTGTCGGTGTTCCCGGCTGTATGTTCAGTCCTTTAAAAATCCTCTGTGCACCTATTTTTTCCATAACCTCAGGAATAATGTCCTTTTTGCCGACCGATACCGCACCTGTGGTTATCAGAATATCCGCATACGAAATTCTCTCTTTAATGAGGGCAGACAGTGTCTCAACATCATCCACGCAACAGTCTGTGCTTAGTATCTTCTGCCCTGCTGCATTTATTTTTGATGACAGTATATGGCTTATGCTGTTATAAATTTTAGCATTTCCAAGAGGCTTTCCAAGTTCCGTAAGTTCTGTTCCCGTGGAGACTATAGCCACACTCATAGGTCTTATAACATTTATCTTTTCAATGCCAAGACTTGCAAGAATTCCTATGTGAAGCGAATTAATCTTTGTATTCTTTTTTATAACGACATCATCAGGCGATATATCTTCGCCCACTTTACAGTAATTCTGATACTGTTTCACGCCCTTAAATACAGACACATTTTCCATTCCGTAGTCAGTATCCTCCTGCCTTACAACAGCATCAAAGCCTTCAGGCACAAGCGAGCCTGTCATAACACGAAGTGCCGTGTTATCACCGACATTTACCTCTTCATATTCGCCTGCACAAAGCTCACCTATAACCTTTAACACTACGGGCTTATCATAAGACGCCCCCGCTACTTCCAAAGCCTTTACGGCATATCCGTCCATAGCCGATTTAGGAAAATGAGGAACAGGCATAGGTGCTTTTATATCTTCTGCCGTTACTAAGCCATAAGCTTTATCTATATCAATTTTAACATATTCACTGCACTTTGGAATCTTTGCCAAAAGCTTTTCAAGTGCTTCGCTTACCTCTGTCATACATAATACCTTTCTTTCCGCGTCAAGTTTTACGTCCTGTGTACACAAAGCTTTCTCATAAAAAAACCGAAGAAAGCCTTAATGCTCGCTCTCTTCGGTCAGAATGTTAAGTGTTATTCAGCCCTGCAAGCTACACAATTCCTTAGTTTGCCAGCTTTTCAATCTTTATGGCACACACCTTATAATCAGGTATCTTTGCAATATTATCCGTTGCACTGATGGTTACCCAGTTAGCGTTACCGTCAGGGAAATGGAAGGTCATAAAGGTTTCTCTGACACTTACCTTATCGGTAACGGTAGCCTTTGTGACAAGCTCGCCTCTCCTTGAAGATACCTTTACCTTCTCGCCGTTGACTATACCAAGTCTTGCTGCATCCTCAGGATTAATCTCTATATAAGACTCATTTGCAAGCTTATTTATGCCTTCTGTCTTTCCTGTCATGGCTCTTGTATTATAATGGTAAAGCATACGGCCTGTCATAAGGATGAACGGATATTCTTCATCCGGAAGTTCCTTAGACGGTGCATAGGCTGCCGGATAGAACAGCCCTCTCTCGCCTCTTGAGAACTTACCGACATGCATGATTCTTGTGCCTTTGTGTTCTTTAGAAGTACATGGCCACTGAAGTGATTCTCCTGCGTCAAGTCTTGCATGACTTATTCCTCCAAAGATTGGTGTAAGTGAAGCTATCTCGTCCATAATCTCCGCTGCATTGTTATAATGGCAAGGATAACCCATTCTTGTCATTATCTCACAGAGAATTTCCCAATCCTGCTTTACTTCACCCTCCGGCTCTACCGCCTTACGGACTCTCTGTACACGTCTTTCCGTATTGGAGAACGTACCTTCCTTCTCTGCGTAACATGTGGCAGGAAGTACAACATCTGCAAGCTTTGCAGTCTCTGTCATAAATATTTCCTGAACAGCGAAAAACTCAAGGTTATTAAGTGCCTTCAAAAGATGGTTTGTATCAGGGTCCGTTACAACAGGGTCTTCGCCCATAATGTAAAGTGCCTTTATATCACCCTTTATGGCAGCCGGTATAACATCAGTCATCATAAGACCTGGCTTTTTGTTGAGTTCAACGCCCCATGCCTTCTCAAACTTCGCCATAGCCTCAGGATTTGTAATCTTCTGATAACCTGGGAATTCACCCGGCATACATCCCATATCGCAGGCACCCTGAACATTATTCTGTCCACGGAGAGGATTGACACCGCAGCCCTCTTTACCTATCTTGCCGCACATAAGGGCAAGATTTGATGTACTCATAACGCCCTCTGTACCCTGTGAATGCTCCGTAACGCCAAGACAGTATATTATGCTTGCCTTTTCAGCAGTTGCATACATTCTGGCAGCTTCCTTTATATCTTCAGCAGATACGTTACATATTTCTGCTACCTTTTCAGGCGTATAGTCCTTAAGAACCTCTCTGAATTCCTCAAAGCCCTCTGTCTTATTGGCTATAAACTCTTTATCTTCAAGACCTTCGGACAAAATGTAATTCATCATACCGTTTAACAGTGCGATGTTTGTACCCGGCTTTAACTGAAGGTGCATCTTTGCATTATTTACAAGGTCTATCTTTCTAGGATCGACTACTATAATCTTCGTGCCTCTCATAGACGCCTGTCTTATCTGGGCACCGATTACAGGATGTGCCTCTGTTGTATTTGAACCTATCAGGAGGATAACATCCGTATGTGTGATATCCTCAATAGTATTAGTCATTGCTCCTGAGCCAAGAGTCATGGCAAGACCGTGAACCGTAGCAGAGTGGCAAAGTCTTGCACACTGGTCTACGTTATTGGTGCCGATACCGCACCTCATCATCTTCTGGAATACATAGTTATCTTCATTGACGGTTCTTGAACAAGAGAAGCCTGCTATGGCATCAGGACCATTCTTTTCTTTGATTTCCTTTAATTTGGAAACAATAAGGTCAAGTGCCTCATCCCATGTAGCTCTCTCAAAGACGCCGTTTCTCTTTATAAGAGGATATTTCAGTCTGTCAGGATGATTGATAAAGTTATACGCAAATCTTCCCTTTACGCAAAGAAGATTCTTGTTTGAAGGTCCGTCTGCCGGCTCCACTCCTACTACCTTATTGTTCTTGACAAGAAGGTTCATCTGACATCCTGTTGCACAGTTAGGGCATGTGGTAAGTACCTTTTTAAGCGACCACTCTCTGTATTTTTTGCTTGCCTTTGTACTGAGTGCTCCTGTAGGACAATTATATACACAGTTGCCGCATGATTCGCACTTTGTAGTATCCCATGTTCTGTAATAAGCAGGTCCCATAGAAGCCGTAAAGCCTCTTCCTATGTTACCTATAACCTTCCTTCCCTGTAAGTCACCGCAGACACGGCTGCAGGTATGACAGTTAATACAGAGATTAGGATCAAAATCAAAAAACGGATTTGTCGTATCAATAGGAGCGCTTACCTGATAGCCGTCTCTGTATGAAGACTTCTCAATGCCATACTCCATTGAATATTCCTGTAATTTACACTTACTGTTCTGAGGACATACAAAACATTTTCTCTCATGCTTGCTTAAAAGCAAATCGAGAATAAATCTTCTTGCCTCACGTACCTTAGGAGAATGTGTAAGAACCTTCATTCCTTCATAGCACTCTGCCGCACATCCTATTTGAAGACCTCTTCTGCCCTCAATCTCAACAACACACATACGGCATGAGCCGTCAGGAAGCTGGTCTTTCATATAACACAGGGTAGGAAGCTCTACGCCAACCTTCTGCGCTGCTTTAAGTACCGTTGTACCCTCCGGCACTTTGACAGATACTCCGTTAATTTCAACTGTAACTAATTTATTCTTATCCGGTGCTGACATAATCCTACCTCCTATTCCCAAACGTCATTTTTCTTAATAAGTGCTTCAAACTCATATCGTGAATGCTTAAGGCAACAGTTAAGTGCTGTATTTATAGTCTGACCAAGACCGCATGCTGCCGTAAGCTTAATCATATTTCCGAGTTCTTCAAGTCTCTCTATGTCACCCTCAACGGCAGTTCCGTCAAGGAATTTATTCAAAAGATCCAGCATACGCTCCGAACCTATACGGCATGGATTACATTTTCCGCAGGATTCATGTACAAAAAACTCTATGACCTTTTTACAGTACTCAACAAGCGATACCGTATCGTCCATAACAACTATGGCACCTGAACCTACTGACAAACCTACATTTTTAAGTGAGGTATGGTCGTAAGGGACATTAAACTGTTCAGGGAATCCTATAGGTCCTGACTGTCCGCCAAAATGTACGAACTTAATAGGTCTGCCGGAAGCCGTTCCGCCGCCAAATTCTTCACTGTACAATATGTCGTAAAGAGAAGTTCCGAGTCCTATCTCGTATACTCCCTTGTTCTTTGCATGTCCTGAAAGACAGATAAGCTTTGTTCCGCCGCTTGTCTCCACTCCGTAATTTCTAAAGGCATCTCCGCCCTCAGCTATGATAACGGGAATCGATGCAAATGACTCTACGTTATTTACAAGCGTCGGCTTTGAATACAAACCTACCTCAGCAAGGTGAGGCGGTTTTACCCTAGGTCTTCCCGACTTGCCCTCGATAGAGTTAAGAAGTGCTGAGTTCTCGCCGCAGACATAAGCACCTGCGCCTGAAACTATAACTATGTCATAGTTAAAACCTTCAACACCCATAATATTTTCTCCGAGATAGCCTGCCTTCCTGGCATTATCAAGAGCTACCTGAAATGTCTTCTGAATCTCTCTGTATTCGCCTCTGATGTATATGACGCCTTTTTTTGCGCTGAATACATAACCGGCTATAATCATACCTTCAATGACGCTTAAAGGCGTCTTGCTAAGAAGCTCTCTGTCCTTGAATGTACCCGGCTCACCTTCGTCACCGTTACATACTATGTACTTAGGGTCACCTTCTATTGCCATCATCTGCTTCCACTTACGTCCGGCAGGATAGGCTGCACCACCTCGTCCGAGAAGCACGCCTTTATCAACCTCGTCAAGAATCTCCTGCTTAGTCATCTTTTTAACTGCTTTTTCAAGTGCCTCAAAGCCGCCCAATGACTTATATTCTTCTACATTTGCCGGTTCCATTTTTCCGACTCTTTTAAGCAATACCGAAACTTTTCCTTCCATCTTAGCGTCCTCCTACTGCTTTCTAAGTGTATCTATAAGTTCTCTTATCTTAGCCGGATTAAGATTACCGTACACCTTATCCTTTACCTTGATTACCGGGCCTATATCACACGCTCCCACACAAGGCGTATACTGAAGAGAAAACATTCCGTCGTATGTCGTTTCGCCAGGTTTGATTCCAAGCTCCTGTTCCAAAACCTCAACCACTTTAGATGATTTATTAAAATAGCAAGGCGTGTTATTACATACCTCTAAAATGTACTTTCCCTTTGGCTTTGTTTCAAGCATGGCATAGAAAGACAATACCTCAAACATTCTGTTGTATGATATGCCAACCGCATCTGCCACTATATGAGCAGTTTCCTCGTCAATATAACTGTGCTTTGACTTTCTCTGAAGCTCTAACAATATCATAAGCAGATGCTCTGTATCTGCACCCACTGAGTTAATAACCTCCATAGTATCCTCTCGTGTTAAATTTGCACTCATTTTGTAAAACTCCTTCCAACAAGTTCTGATTCCTACACATAAAAACAGCAACAATACAAAAAAGCAGGTATTGTCACCGTGTTTTAAACAGTACAATAATCTGCTTTTATCATATCACAATATACATATATAGTCAAGGAATTTACTTCAAGAAGCCGTTTACTATCTGTTCCTCTGCTTCCTTTTCGGTAAGGCCCAGAGTCATCAGTTTTATCATCTGTTCGCCTGCTATTTTTCCGATGGCTGCTTCATGTATAAGTTCAGCTTCCACGCTGTTTGCGGTTATTTCCGGTATGGCGCTTACAACCGCCTCATCCATTATGATTGCATCACATTCAGAATGACCCGCGCATCTGTTATTGCCGTTTATTTTGGCATAAAATACCTGCTTTGATTTGTCCTTCGCAACAGAACGTGATATGACATTTGCACTTGAACCTTCTCCATCCAAATCTACCGAAAAATCCGTAGTGGCAGTCTGATTTCCGTGAGTCATAATCTTTTCTCTTATGACAAGGCTCGCTCCATCTTTAAGTTTAGCCTTTGTCACTCTTTTGGTGCTGTCAATTCCTTTAATCTGGACCGTGTCCATTTCCATATATGAATTTTCATCAAGTTCCACCATGGTTGTAGGATTCATCACATTTTCTCCGGTACCGTCACCTTCGCCGTAATGTTTTTCTATATATTTTACTTTTGCGTTTTTTCCCACAAAAAAGCTGTGTATTCCCGAATGCTTTGACGTATCCACTCCGCAGTTATGAATACCGCAGCCTGCCACTATGACAACATCCGAATCCTCACCGATGTAAAAGTCATTGTAAACCATTTCCTGAAGGCCGCTTTCGCTCAATATTACAGGAATATGCACGCTTTCCTTCTTGGTTCCGGGCTTTATGATTATATCAATTCCCTGCTTATCCTGTTTTGTCACAATATCAATATTAGCGGTTGTGTTTCTGGCTGCTGATTTTCCGTTTGCCCTGATGTTATATGCTCCTTCAGGAATCTCATGCAGTCCCGCTACCTGTTGTAATAAATTTAACTGTATACTATCCATATCATTACTCTTTCTACGATTATATGTCTGCAAATCGTTACGGCAGTTGTGCCGCAAATCCATATTTTAAATCTATCTTAGCTTATCCGTAAGCACGCTGCATGCTGACGACGAGTTCATAAGCTGTGGCATAATTTCTTCTCTTGTGCCTATTGACTGAACCTTACCGCCTGCTATGACAATAATTCTGTCCGCAATGTTTAATATTCTTTCCTGATGTGAAATAATAAGTATTGAACCTTGAATCTGCTTATACATATTTTCAAATACCTGTATAAGATTATTAAAGCTCCAAAGGTCAATTCCTGCCTCAGGCTCGTCAAACACCGAGAGTTTTGTGCCTCTTGCTATTATCATGGCTATCTCTATTCTCTTGAGTTCTCCTCCCGAAAGACTGGCATTCACTTCACGATTGATATAATCTCTCGCACACAATCCCACCTCAGAAAGCACGTTGCAAATGTCGTTAATCTTCATCGTCTTTCCGCTGGCAAGAGTAATAAGGTCCTTTACCGTAATACCCTTGAATCTTACCGGCTGCTGAAACGCAAAGCTGATTCCCGCCCTTGCTCTCTCTGTTATGTTAAGTCCTGTTATATCCTCCCCGTCAAGCAATATCTTTCCGCTTGTCGGAGTGATAATACCTGCTATAATCTTAGCCAGAGTAGATTTGCCGCCTCCGTTTGGTCCCGTTACCGCTACAAATCTGTCATCAATTTTAAGATTGATATTTTCCAATATATTCTTGTCATCCACAGAATAGTTGATATCTACTAATTCTAACATTTTCCTGTCTTCCATTTCTTTTTATCAAGCATTGACAACTGTAACGATTGATAAACATTTTATACGATTATATCTTATCATTTTATATTATTCAAGTCAATTAAAGCATAAATCCGGAGAATAAATGTCTCCGGATAATGAAACTTACAGCCCGAAAGCCATAGTTCCTATATGTGCTTATACTCCCTCTATTCATTTATCATTCGTTCTTGTGTCGCATATATAAGTCCGCCTACCCAAGCGAACCAAGGTGAATTATAACACACATTTTTAAAAATGGAAACTGTTTTTTGTAAAAAATATAAGCTAAAAATAGTAAAAGGAGATATAACCGTCAGGCATATCTCCTTTTTCATTCATATATTTTATTGCATTTTCTTTTATTTCACCGTAGAAAAGTTACGTTCGATTTAAATAGGGCATATCATTTCAGACTATTTGAACAAACCTTTTTTCTTCTTTGAGCCCGTGGCTGTTCCGTCAGGATTGTCTCCGTTCATAGCAAGGTCAAATGCCTTTAAGGCTTCCTTCTGTTCATTGTTCAGCCTTTCCGGAACCTTTACCACAAGCGTAACATAATGGTCGCCCTTGTATTCCTTATTACGTCTTGAAGGAACACCTTTACCTTTTAGCTTAATCCTTGTACCTGTCTGCGTTCCTGCCTTAACGTCGTACATAACATCACCGTAGACTGTGGCAATTTTAATTTCTCCGCCCAGTGCTGCAGTTGCAAAGCTGATAGGAACAACAGAGTATATATCCATATCATGTCTTTCAAATACAGGATGGCTTGATACCACAACTTCAATAATCAAATCACCGCGAGGTCCGCCGTTAACACCCGGCTCACCTTTTCCGGGGATTCTTAAAGTCTGACCTGAATCTATACCGGCAGGCACAGTAAATTTAATACGCTTTTTACTGCTCACATATCCCGTACCATAACAGTCAGGACACTTTTCTTTGATAATCTTACCGCTTCCGTTACAGTCAGGACATGTCTGAACATTTCTTACCGTGCCAAACAGAGATTGGCTTGTATATATAATCTGACCTTTTCCGCTACATTTAGGGCATGTTTCTTTAGATGTTCCCGGTTTTGCACCCGAACCGTTACATTTCGGACACTCATCCTTCAGGGTAAGCTCTATCTCTTTTTCCACTCCGCTTATTGCTTCTTCAAAAGTAATTCTCACGGTAGCTCCGAGATTTCTTCCCTGCATAGGTCCGTTACTCTGACGGCGGCTTCTTCCGCCAAACATACCGCCAAATATATCACCGAATATGTCGCCGAAGTCGTCCATATTAAATTCAAAACCGCCTGCGCCGCCATAGCCTGCGCCGCCTTGTTCAAAAGCCGCATGACCAAACTGGTCATACTTAGCCCTCTTTTCAGGATCGCTTAGGACAGAATAGGCTTCTGAGGCTTCCTTGAATTTAGCTTCTGCCTCAGTATCACCCGGATTTGCATCCGGATGATACTTCTTGGCTAATTGTCTGTATGCTTTTTTTAATGCAGCTTCGTCAGCATCCTTTGAAACGCCTAGAACCTCATAATAATCTCTTTTGTCTGCCATTGTCCTATCACACCTTTATTATACTTCTCTGAAATCAGCGTCTATAACGTCATCATCATTCTTTGAAGCATTATTTCCTGTGGCATTGCCACCCATATTCATATTGCTCATATCAGGACCTGCGCCTGCTGCCTGTGCCTGCTCATAGAGCTTGCCAAAAAGCTTCTGCGCGCTGGTCATAAGTTTCTCCTTGCCTTCCTTGAGTGCATCAATCTGAGTATCAGAAAGGTTATCAGGATTTGTTGAATCCACAAGCTCTTTAAGGGATTTAAGTTCTGTCTCAACTTCAGCCTTATCAGCGGCATCAAGCTTATCGCCTGCCTCGTCAAGTGCCTTCTGTGTCTGAACTACAAACGCATCAGCTTCATTTCTGGCGTCAATACCCTCTTTACGCTTCTTATCCTGTGCTTCATACTCTGCAGCTTCCTTGACAGCTCTGTTAATCTCATCATCAGACATATTTGAACCTGCTGTTATTGTGATGTGCTGTTCCTTGCCTGTTCCAAGATCCTTAGCTGATACATTTACAATACCGTTTGCATCGATATCAAATGTAACTTCAATCTGTGGAATACCTCTTCCTGCAGGTGGAATACCGTCAAGTCTAAACTGTCCGAGGGATTTGTTATCTCTTGCGAACTGTCTTTCACCCTGAACCACATTGATATCTACGGCTGTCTGATTATCTGCTGCAGTAGAGAATACCTGACTCTTCTTTGTAGGAATTGTAGTATTTCTCTCTATAAGTCTTGTAGCGATACCGCCCTGTGTTTCAATAGAAAGTGAAAGTGGTGTAACATCAAGAAGTAAGATATCGCCTGCACCTGCATCACCTGCAAGCTTACCACCCTGAATAGAAGCACCCTGTGCAACACACTCATCAGGATTAAGTGACTTGCTTGGCTCCTTGCCTGTAAGCTGTTTAACCTTATCCTGTACTGCCGGTATACGTGTAGAACCACCTACAAGAAGTACCTTTGAAAGCTCGCTTGCCGTAATGCCTGCGTCCTTAAGAGCATTCTGAACAGGTATAACAGTTCTCTCAACCAAATCTGCCGTAAGCTCATTGAATTTAGCCCTTGTAAGATCCATTTCAAAATGCTTTGGCTCGCCGTTAACTGCCGTGATGAACGGAAGGTTGATATTTACCGTTGTAGCCTGTGAAAGCTGCTTCTTGGCATTTTCTGCTTCCTGCTTAATTCTCTGCATAGCGGCTCTGTCTGTTGAAAGATCGATGCCTTCCTTCTTCTTGAAGTCTTCTACCATATAATCCATAATCTTCTTATCAAAATCATCGCCACCAAGTCTGTTATCACCGCTTGTAGCAAGTACTTCGATAACGCCGTCACCAATTTCAATAACAGATACATCAAATGTACCGCCACCAAGGTCGTATACCATAATTTTCTGCTCATGGTCATTGTCAAGACCGTATGCCAAAGCTGCTGCCGTCGGCTCATTGATAATTCTCTTAACATCAAGGCCTGCTATCTTACCGGCATCCTGTGTAGCCTGCTTCTGTGCATTATTAAAATATGCAGGAACCGTGATAACTGCCTCTGTTACTTTCTCTCCGAGATAGCTTTCAGCATCTGCTTTAAGCTTCTGAAGAATCATAGCTGAAATCTCCTGCGGAGAATATTTCTTATCATCAATGGTAACCTTGTAATCAGAACCCATCTCTCTCTTAATTGAAGAAATAGTCTTCTCAGGATTAGTAACTGCCTGACGCTTAGCAAGTTCTCCTACAAGTCTGTCACCGTTCTTTGTGAAAGCCACGATTGAAGGAGTTGTTCTGAAGCCCTCTGCGTTTGTAATTACGACAGGCTCTCCACCTTCCATAACGGCTACACATGAATTAGTTGTACCTAAGTCAATACCAATAATCTTTCCCATTTTCTTTTCCTCCTATAATAAAATAATCAGTTTGCAACTTTGACCATGCTATGTCTTAATACCGATTCCTTGTACATATATCCTTTTTGGAATTCTTCGACAATAGCATTTTCACCGTAATTTTCATCATCTACATGCATCACTGCATTGTGAATATTAGGGTCAAATTCTTTTTCAAATGTGTCGATAGCCACGACTCCCATATTCTCGAGAGTAGTTGTAAGCTGTCTGTAGGTCTTGTCGATACCTACCACAAAGGCATCCTCCTTGTTTTCCTCTGAAACTGTAGCAAGACCACGTTCAAAGTTGTCAACTATCGGCAAAATCTTTTCCAGAGTATCCTTGACGCCTACCTCGTACATCGCACTTTTTTCTTTTTCCGTACGCTTTCTGTAATTGTCAAACTCTGCCAGAAGTCTTTTATACCTGTCGGTAAGCTCAGCTATCTGAGCATCCTTCTTATCTTCCTTCCTGTCAGTCTGTTCTTCAGCATTCTGCTCTTCTTCAACATTCTGTTCTTCTTTAACATCATCCGCTTCTGATACAGCTTCCTCTGTCGCTTCGCTATCTATATTTTTGTCTATATCTTTGTCCATTTCCTTTTCTTCCAACTGTTTTGCCTCCTTTCTACTCATCCTTGTCAAGAGTACTCTTCTGCCTGTTAAATGCTATATCCAGCTGCTTCTTTACCGTCTTAAGATTCTCCACAACCTTCTCATAATCCATTCGCTTTGGACCTATGATACCTATTGTACCCTTAACACCTTCTTCAATCTCGTATGTAGCAGTGACTACGCTGCAATCCTTCATACTTTGAACAGGGGTTTCGCTTCCTATATAAACCTGTATGCCTCCGGCGTCATCCGCACTGTCGTCCACCAGATTTGTAAGAAGCTGTTTCTCTTCAAGTGTACATATAAGTTCACTGGCTTTGCTTGTATCGCTTAGCTCAGGATACTTGAAAATGTTGGTCGCACCTGAGGTATATATCTCAAGGTTCTCCTCTTCGCTTATAGTTTCTGAAATGGCCATAACCACATCGTTCACTAATTCGCTGTGTCCAAAGGACTGTGTTTTCAGTTTTGACAGCATATTGAGATTTATCTCTTCAAGTGTCAGTCCGTTTAGAGTGCTGTTAAGCAATATATTCAGTTTAAGAACATCTTCATTATCAATATCTTCTTCCGTATTGATAATCTTGTTCTTAATAATATTGCCCTCCATTACTATGACAGCCAGCACGCTGGCTTCATCCACCCTGGACAACTGGATAAATTTAAGTCTGTTTCGGTTATATTTAGGCTTGGTTACCATAGTTGCGTAATTGGTATTATTAGCAAGCACCTTGGCAACATTCTTCAAGAGGGTTTCAACCTTATCTACCTTCTCTATAAGAAGGTCCTCCTTCCGGCTGACATCCTCCTCCCGTTTGATAAGTTCTGCCTCTTTTCTTGCCATAAGGTTATCTACATATAACCTGTAGCCCTTATCAGAAGGAATTCTTCCTGCGGAGGTATGTGGCTGAACAATGTAACCTAATTCTTCCAAATCTGCCATTTCATTTCTAATGGTAGCAGAGCTTAGATTTATATCAGTATATTTGGAAATAGTTCTTGAACCTACCGGCTCTCCGGTTTCAAGATAATTCTTGATGACCGCCGTGAGAATCTTAAGCTTCCTGTCATCTAATTCCATCTATCCACATCCTTTCCGTTATTAGCACTCATTTAATCAGAGTGCTAACATCTTCATAATTAAAATATCACTGAAAAAATACTTTGTCAATACTTAAATTTTGTTTTTTAAAGAATACACGCAACCACAAAAATCCTGTCTGTACAAATCATACTCTTTTGATAACTCAACGGACCTCTTATATCCGTTTTTCTTTTTAAAATCCGACGGCAAAAAAGCGACACCGTACTCCTTAGCTATGCACTCCCCTATCTCATTTATTTTCTCTGCATTTTTGAGAGGGCTTATGGTAAGTGTAGTCGTGAAATAATCATATCCAAGCTTCTTTGCCATTACAGCCGCCTCGCGAAGCCTTAACTCATAGCATATAAAGCAGCGTTCTCCACCTTCCCTGCACTCTTCAAGTCCTCTGACTGCATCATAAAACTCATAAGGCTCATACCTGCCCTGTATAAGCTCTGCTTTATTCTTAAGCGGCATACTTTCCATCAGCCTCTTTAGTTCATCAACTCTTTTTTCATATTCCTCTCTGGGGCTTATATTGGGATTGTAGTACAGTACACCCAGTTCAAAATATTGTGTCAGATACTCCAAAACATAGCTGCTGCAAGGTGCACAGCAGCTATGTAAAAGCACTCTCGGTACAGTTGTATCGCTTTTTTGTACCTCATCTATTATCTTATCTAATTCTTTCTGGTAATTTAATTTGTTCATATCAGTTTCACATCCTTATTGCATCAGTCACGTGTAACATTCCTGAGCCATTTTCCTGAACGATATCTCATATAACTTATAGGTATCTTTATAATTTCATCACTCATAAGTATCATATATACAACGGTAACATTAAGTTTCCACACAAACGCCGCGAGATAACCAATGAGTATTGAACAGCACCACATAGTACTTACGTCAAGAAACAGACCAAACTTTGTATCTCCTCCTGCCCGGAGTATTCCGACAATGATTGTCGTATTGAACGCCTGTCCCACCACAAAATATGACATTACAAACATCATCATTGACATATATTTCTTTGTGAGAGGTTCAAGTGCAAACACGGCAAGTACTATAGGGCGTACCGCCAATATAAGAAGACCTCCCAAAACTCCTGCTGCAAGCGTAAGAAATATAAATCTCTTTCCGTACTCTTTAGCCAGCTTAAGCTTATTTTCCCCGATAACTTTTCCTATCATAATTGCCGCTGCGCTTGCTATTCCAAACGATACCACGGTAGCAAGCTGTCTTAATGTCTGTGCAACGGAGGACGCCGCACTGACGGATGCTCCAAGATTTCCAAGTATTCCGGTATTTGTCGAGGTTCCAAGGCCCCACATAAGCTCGTTTATCACAACTGGTATTGAAAATACGATAAAGTCACGCAACAAAACCTTATCACGTTCAAAAAGATATGACAGCCTGAATTTCAACACCTTATTAAAACGCCTGTCATATATAAGCACTATTACAAATTCAATTATCCTTGCTACAAGCGTTCCTATGGCAGCACCTACTACTCCAAGTTTCGGTAATCCTAACAAACCAAATATAAGCAGTGCATTTACAATAATATTTACCACAAGAGATATGGAATATACCACCGTCGATACCACTACCCGTTCAATGCTTCTCATAGTATTGAGGTACACCATATTAAAAGCGAATATTATATAAGAAAAGCATACTATCCGTATATATTTTACGCCTTCGCTTACTACCATTGCATCATTTGAATATATATACATTATCTGTTCGGCAAAAAAGAAGGCTGCCACGGTAAACAGCGTTCCTATGACAAGCGCAAATCTCATAGCTATCCCGAGTACTTTTTCTATGGATTTCATATCCTTTTTTCCCCAGTACTGTGCTATAAGAACCGAAGCTCCTGAGGTAAGTCCAAAAAAAATGAGCATCATAATATACTGCACCTGTCCGCCGAGAGATGCTCCTGACAGGGCATATTCCGAAACTCTTCCAAGCATAATCACATCAGCTGCCGAAACTGCCGCATTTATCAAATTTTGCAGTGCTATAGGTATTACCAGCACTGCAACGTTTCTAAGAAATATTTTATTTTCCATTTTACTTCACTCTTCTTAAAATTTTCTAATTCCCTTCGTATTATTTATACTGAAAGATAACGGTTTTCAAAATCTGACGGCGGAATAGGGACAGAATAATAAAAACCCTGATACAGCTGCACGTCAACGCCCTGAAGCATACGAACCTGATTTGCTCTTTCCACGCCCTCAATACACACTTTTACGCCTATGGTCTTTGACAGCTCAGCAATAAGTTTAATAAAAGCAAGTTCATAATCTTCTTCGGTAATATCCTCTATAAAGCTCTTATCAACCTTTATGATGTCGAGCTTAAGCTCTTTTATATAATTAAGGGAAGAATAGCCTGTACCAAAATCATCAAGAGCTATCATCACGCCCATTTTCTTTATGCCGTCTATTATCTTTATGATTCTTTCCATATCGTTTATGGCAAGCGTTTCTGTTATTTCAAGAATTATATTTTCAGGATTTACACCTGTTCTTGTTATGATTTCTTCGATATTCTCCACCACATTATTCTGTAAGAGCTGTACTACCGAGAGATTGATGCTTACCTTAAATGAAGGGTCATAAAGTTCATTCCATTCCTTGCACTGAATACATGCCTTTTCAAGCACATAATCTCCTATATATGTTATAAGTCCGAGATACTCCGCAAGAGGTATAAACTCATCCGGTCCCACAAGTCCGAATGCTTTGCTGTTCCATCTTACAAGAGCCTCACAGGCAACACATTTTGAAGTATTCCTGTCTATGATAGGCTGATAAAATACCACGAATTCTTCACATTCTGCTTCAACCGCCTGCCTCATATTGTGTTCAACATCAAGACGTCTTGCCGAAGTGTTCTCTGAAGCCTCCTCGTAAAAGCTATACCTGTTTTTTCCGTTTTTCTTAGCCTTATACATTGCTATATCAGCTTTTTTAATCAGTTCATGAACAGTGTCTCCCTGACTCGGGAACTCCACTATACCCATACTCATGGTACAATAGTACTCTGTATCCATAATATACCACGGCTTATTGAACATAACTGTAATTGCCTCAAGTATCTCGCCAAGCCTGTCATATACATCCGGTACAAGAAGTATGACAAACTCATCTCCGCCCATTCTGTAGCAATGTCCGCAGAGTCCCGGTATATTGCGTAATCCCAGAGCAATCTCCTGTAAAAGAACATCTCCGTACTGGTGTCCAAGTCCGTCATTAATGTGCTTAAAATCGTCCAAATCGAGGAACAATACTGCAGCTTTTCTTCCTTCTCTTACCGTTTCATCTATGAGAACCTTAAGGTCACTCTCGCACTTCATTCTGTTATAGAGTCCCGTAAGGAAATCATTCTGTGCCTGAAACTGTATCTTTTCAAGGTTTTTCTTCTTCTGTGTAATATCAAACACCGTACACATTGTTACCGGTCTTGAATCTATCCAGTTAAGCTCACAGAATTTTATCTCATACCAAAGGCTGTTCTCTTTATCATACTTTTCCATCACAGCCAAATCCTCAGATGAATATTGGCTTTTCTTCACAAAATAATCCTTTGCACACTCATCTACAAGGGAAAGTAACCCTGCATTTTCTCTGGCAATTTTATTTTCAAACTGTATTTCTCCCGTATTACTGTCATACACGTAAACACCACAACCTACATTATTAAGCACATCCTGAAGTGCCGTATATGAACTTAAAAGCGAATTATTGATAACTTTTTTCTGAACGACTGCCTGAAGCACGCTTGCAACGTTGCACATAAAAGTAATGTCAGAAGTCAGAAACTCTTTATCTTCTGTGTTTACGAACATAAGATACATTGCAATCTCGCCGTTTATTGACAGCGGTGACACCACAATTCTCTTAGCATTAAGAAGTTCCATAGCATTTTGATGTTCGTCATATGTATAAGTATCGTTTACAACAACAATGTCATCATCAAAAATACTTGCGTTTCGTTTTAAGCTGCTTGGAACATTACAGCTTATATCTCCCCATTCAGCTATAAGAGATATCCCGTCACTGTCATCCGACACCTGCACAATGGCAGAATGATCACATTCCACACACTCACCGGCAAGTTTAATAACTTTACTGCTGATTTCAGAAAATTCATCATCATCTGAAAGCATCTGTACTATCTTGGTCAATGCCTCATTTTCAACAAACACTTTATCCATGATTCTCACTTCCTATCACTTTAGTTTCTTTATGACAAAAATATATCTTTCATCCTTCTTTGACACCACAAATTCTTCCGCCATCTCAAACTCTTTTTGGTTCTTAACATTTTCAAGAACCAGTTTTTTCTCATTGGAATACATTACAATCACTCCGGCACTGTTTAAAAGCTCACTGCTCTTTTTAAAAAATCGGCTGTAAATTCTAACAATGTCTTCATATGTATGCTTACCTGTGACCACAGGCATATCCGTGATTATCTCGTCAAATCTATGTTCATGCGTAAAGTCAAAGTAATCCCTGTTGATATAATTGACAATTATTCCGGCTGCGCGGGCATTTTCACGAGCCATGTCTATTGCCTTTCCAAATGTATCCGTTCCGTAAAGAGTTGCTGCCTCCATAAGGTATCTTCTCTCTATAAGGCAGGTGCCGACTCCGCAAAACGGGTCAAGGACTCTTGCATCCGGACTAAGGTACTTTTCTGCAAGTTTTACCATAAGTGCCGCATTCATCGGATGCATAGATACAGGAAGTACATTTTTCCTATACGAAAATCTCTCATCCTTAAGCGTCATCAGTTTAAGAAAGGGGATATATGCACCTGTTTTGTTTTTTACAAGTCTTATCTCCAGCTCATAATCAGAAGTGTCATTGACAAGAAAAGATGCGGAAAGCCTCTCAAGCTCCGATGCAAATTTTCTGGCAAATGCGGTCTCTTCGTCCCTGTCAGCAATACCTCTGAGTTCCACTCGGAAACGGTAAGGAGAATTGTCCTTATGTGCTTTTTGAAGTATTTCTTTAAGATTTCCGTTTAAAATACCGTATGCTGCATCATAAGGCTTTGAAAAATCACTTTCTGCATCGTCATCGCCGTTATTATCACGTCCGCAGTCAGTTTTTCCCATACTTAACGGAAATAAAATCTCATTATATATTCTTATTCCAAGAATGCTTCTTATATCGTCAACACACAGTCTTACTCCCGCTTTAAGCAGCCTTATGTCATAGTGGGAGAGCATGTCCGCCAGAACCTTAACCTGTTCCCTGTTAGTGGTAAGAACTATGTCATATTTCTCATCATAACCCTTGAAGGTATGTTTCTTATTCTTCTCATATTTCGATATAAGCCTGTTAAGAAGACTTATCTGTTCTCTTACATGCTTTAATTCATCTTCCTGAAATTTTCCTGATGTAAGTTCATCTCTGACAGTTTTAAATTCATCGACATACCCCCTGCAGTCAAGCTTATACATAGCCTTAAGATACGCCGGCTTGACAAAAAGCGTATTCTCACCTGCATAAGCATCAAAGAGCATACTTACACATATATCGTCTTCAAGCTCACCCAGTATAAGCGCGGCATTTTTTCTGACCTT
>CAMEJP010000033.1 GCA_945920185.1 uncultured Eubacterium sp.
CGGCCTTCTAAGCCGTGGGTCGGGGGTTCGAATCCCTTCGGGCACATTAACCATATATGTTTTGCGTGTATGGTGGTGGTATCGCTATATCGGCATATGTAAGCACTGCTGAACACGATACTTATGTAGATACTTCATGGTGGGTATAGCGCAGTTGGCTAGCGCGTCAGATTGTGGCTCTGAAGGTCCAGGGTTCGAATCCCTGTACCCACCCTTTTTACCCGATAGATACTTCTCGTTATTTAGAATGTATATATCAGGGTTAAAGAGATTCGCACTGCGTGTTTTTATTGTTTTTGGGCTATCGCCAAGCGGTAAGGCACAGCACTTTGACTGCTGCAGACGTTGGTTCGAATCCAACTAGCCCAGTTTGTCAGAGATGACTTTATTTTTTTATATGGGATACTAGCTCAGTCGGTAGAGCACTAGACTTTTAATCTAGGTGTCGCGGGTTCGATTCCCGCGTGTCTCACTTGTACAAGAACTCATAGTGAGTTCAGTTGATTGTTTTGCGGATGTGGCGGAACTGGCAGACGCGCTAGACTTAGGATCTAGTGGGAGACCGTGCAGGTTCGATTCCTGTCATCCGCATCAAATTTTGGACTACGGAAGTAGTCTTTTTTTATTGTTTGATTTCATAGGTTCTGGCAAAGATTATCAGTAAATTGGGTTACATTCATATATTAGCAGATTTTATTATGACGAAATCAAAAAGGTTGAAACAAGACAAGGAAGAATTATTAGCAAAAATCTAATTATATCAAAAAAGAAACCATCTACTGAATTTATAAAACAGTAGGTGGTTCTTTTGATATTATATTGCTAATAAATAAGACAGGAATTAGCGAAAAGTGAAATATAATAGATCCAATTCAAGTATTTAGAATTCTATGTTTTTCCTGCCTGAATCAAGACCTAAAAACATAATGTAATAAATCGGAATATAAGTTATCTTCCCGTTTTGAGTAACCTTTCTTTCATTAGATACAACAAATGCCTTTTTGATGTGATAATCTTCGTTTTGAACGAAAGTATTGAGCGCACTGTGAACAGTGTAATCTTTGCCTGACTTTACTTCAATCGGAACTGCGGAAAGACTGTCGTAATCATCAATAAGATAGTCCACCTCTCCCTTGTTACGGTTATCATAGTAGAACAGTTTATGACCGTGTGCGATTAGTTCACTTGCAACTACCGTTTCATAAACCGAGCCGAGATTTATACTTTTTTCATCGTCCAAAATTGCACGGATGTTATTTCCATAGAGAATACCGGTAAGGATGCCGACATCGTTAAGATACAGCTTAAGCAAATTTTTTCCGGTGGATTCAATCAGCGGAAACACGGGATTTGAAATTGCCTGAACATTCAGTGCAATACCGGCACTGATAAGATACTCAAATTCACTTCTGTAATCACTGAAGGTCTTCCCCCGTTTGTTTTCGATGTTCTGTGCAATGACACGTTTCTTTTTGTTTTCCATATTGGATGGAATGAGGTCGTAAACTCTGCGAATCTTCAACTTATTTTCTATGTCGTATTTAGAGGCATCGGCAGCGTAGTAGTCATGAATTTCGCTTTGAATTTCCCTTACAGATTGAATGTTCTTTTCTGCAAGATAGGAGTTTACTGCATCAGGAAGACCACCCACAAGCAGAAATTTGCGGAACAAATCCATCATTTTGTTATGCATGGATTCGTCCAGAGCTTCCAATCGTTCAAACTTTTTTTGCATAGAGGAAATGACAATTTCGTTCATTCCGTTTGCATATAAAAATTCTTCAAAGTCAAGCGGGAACATTCTTACCTTGCGAATGCTGCCCATCGGGATAGAGGTAGTCTGTGAAAGCGTGACACCCAAAAGCGAGCCGCTGGTAATGTAAGTAAATTTGTTGTCCTGTGACAGGAACTTGAGCAGTGTTAGAAGATGAGGATATGCCTGAATTTCATCAATGAAAATCAACGTATTTTGTTTGCTTTTCATTTTGTCGCCGGCGAGCATGCTGACCTGAAGATAAAAATCTTCCACTGTCTTAGTATTTGCAAAGAGCTGGTCGCCGAGAGAATCCTCGACCATATTTATCTCAATAAAGTTTTCAAACAGCTTATTGCCGACATATCTGATGATAAAAGTTTTTCCTACCTGTCTTGCTCCGTCGATCAAAAGAATTTTTGGAGAGCCTGATTTTAAATGTGCTTCTATCAGCGATTCAATTTTACGATATAACATAAATCTACCTCCGTTCTGACTTTTCAAATAAATTATAGTACATATTTTATGACTTTTCAATAAAAAATATCCGATAAAATTCTGACTTTTCAAAATGACACGTTATTGCAGAGTGGCATTCTGAGAAAGAAATGTTTTCTGTTGTCACTCCACTGACTAAATGACAGCAAAATAAACGCATAAATCCTTACACGCAGGCATACCTTGTATAAATATTAAGTTTAGGTATGCGTATGAAGGAGTATATAGAAAAGAGAGCCATCACCATAGCTACATACATAATTGAGAATAACACTACGGTTCGTCAGGCAGCCAAGAAGTTCGGCGTAAGCAAAAGCACGGTACATAAAGACGTTTCCGAGAGACTTCTTATGATTGACCCTGCTCTGGCAAATATGGTGAGAAAAATTCTTGATGTCAACAAAAGCGAAAGACATATAAGAGGCGGGATGGCAACAAAAGAAAAATATAACCATATTAAAGAAAGTACGTAAAACGTACTTTCTTTTTGCGTGAAAATATGGTTTAATATATAGTGAATGCGTTAATGATTAAAACAGTGAGAGAGGAACGAAATGGTATTTAGCAGTATACTTTTTTTATTCAGATTTTTGCCTATAGTGCTTGTGCTTTATTATATAGCTCCGAGAAAGCTTAAAAATACGGTGCTTTTTCTTGCAAGTCTTGTGTTCTATGCGTGGGGCGAGCCGGTATATGTTGTTCTTATGATATTTTCCACAATATTCAACTATATCTTTGGTATTCTTGTTGACAGGGCGAAAGCCCGCGAAAAGGTCAAGGCGGCTAAGGCAGTGGTTGCCGTGTCGGTGGTTGTGAATCTGGCAATTCTTGGCTACTTTAAATACGCGGATTTTCTCATTGCAAATGTGAATGCCATATTTAAGACTTCGATTCCAAGCCTTAAGCTGGCACTGCCAATAGGTATATCATTTTATACCTTCCAGACTATGTCCTATATCATAGATGTGTACAGAGGCGACGCTAAGGCTCAGAAGAATATAATTTCTTTCGGAACATATGTGGCACTTTTTCCGCAGCTTATCGCAGGACCGATTGTCCGTTACAATACCATTGCCGAGCAGCTTGAACGCAGAAAAGAAACTGTGGAGGGCATTTCTTACGGTGTTGTGAGATTTGTGACCGGTATGGGAAAGAAAGTACTCATTGCCAACAACATAGGTATGCTTTTTGATGCCATATCGGCAGGAAACATATCGTCAACACCTGCACTGACGGCATGGCTTGGAGCGATTGCATACACTTTTCAGATATATTTTGACTTTTCGGGATATTCCGATATGGCGATAGGTTTAGGCTCTATGTTTGGCTTTAAATTTCTTGAAAATTTCAACTATCCTTATGAGTCACTGAGTATAACGGAATTTTGGAGAAGATGGCACATTTCCTTAAGCACATGGTTTAAGGAGTATGTATATATTCCTCTTGGAGGAAACAGAAAAGGAAAATTAAAGCAGCTTCGCAACATAGCCATTGTGTGGTGCCTTACGGGAATATGGCATGGAGCAAGCTGGAACTTTGTCATATGGGGTGTGTACTTCGGTATTCTGCTTGTTGTCGAGAAGACATTTTTGTTAAAACCGCTAAGCCGACTTCCAAAGCTTATTCAGCGCTTATACACAATGCTTCTTGTCATAATAAGCTGGGTAATATTCTCGATGGACTCTATGACTTCAGTATTTTCCTACTTAAAAGCCATGCTGGGAGGATACGGAAACGGATTTGCCGATACCCACACATTGTACATTTTGAGTTCGTACGGACTTCTGATGCTGATAGCGCTTGTCGCGTGTACAAGCATACCGAAGCGTATTGCCACAAAGCTTATGTCAAGGCTTGAGGCAAAGCCGCTTGCAGCGACAATTATTCAGAATGTATTTTTGGTAGCCGTATTTGTACTTGTAGTGGCGTACCTTGTAAATGCCACCTACAATCCTTTTCTGTATTTCAGATTTTAGTTTGTGCTTAAGCGTAAGGACACCGCATGTACCTACGCTGACGCTTTGAAATGAGAGGTAATTATGAAAAAACTCAATGATATTGCAACGACAATTATATTTCTTGTGCTTATTTTTGGGCTTACGGCAGCTACTCTTCTGACTCCCAAAAAGGATTTTTCCGAAAATGAGAACAGAACTCTTGTGACGGATCCTAAGTTTAGCGCCGACAGGCTTTTTAAAGGAGAGTTTGCCACCGCTTATGAAACGTATCTTGCGGATCAGTTTGTGCTTCGCGACAAATGGATTGCCATAAAGACGTTAAGTGAGATGGCACTTCTTAAAAAAGATATTAACGGTGTCTATCTTGCCGATGATAACTATCTTATAGAAATTCATGACCCTGAGGATAAGGCAGAGCCGATAGACAGTGAAAAGGCGAAGAAAAACAGCGATAGAATGATTGAATTTGTAAAGAAATGTGAACAAAGCTTAGGAGAGGGACATGCTAAGGCTATGATAGTGCCTACGGCGGTAATCACCCTTTCGGATAAGCTCCCTGCTTTTGCCACAACATATGACCAGAAGGCTTTAATCGGTTATATTGAGGGCAGACTTGGAAACAGTTTTGTAAATGTGTCGGATACGCTTAAGTCACACAGTGAGGATTACATTTACTATAAGACGGATCACCACTGGACCATGGCAGGCGCATATTATGCTTATGAGCAGTGGGCAGAGGAAATCGGGCTTACTCCGTACAAAATGTCTGACTTTGACATTGAAACCGTGAAGGGTTTTAAGGGAACCATATATTCTAAGATAAATTTTGCGTTTAAAACTGACACCTTAGATATATACAGACCGAAGTTTGATATTTCCTATGAAGTTACATATGAAAAGAATGACGAAAAACACGACAGTCTTTATGAGCTTAAACATCTTGAAACGAAGGATAAGTATCAGGTGTATCTGGACGGCAATCATTCCGTAACCCGCATAGATACTGACCTTTATAACGGCAGGGTGCTGCTCATTATAAAGGACTCCTATGCAAATGCGTTTGCCACGCTGGCGGCTAACCACTTTGAAACCACATATATGGTGGATTTCAGATACTTCAGGTCAAGCATAAGCGAGTTTATCGAGGAAAACGGCGTGACTGACGTGCTTGTGCTGTACAATGCCATACATTTTTCAACCGATAATTATTCTGCTTTGTTTGAAAAATAGTATAATATTGTTGCGGATATATGCCGATATAAAAGGTGATATGAAAGCTATATCTTAAAAAAATATAAATTTTCAAATACCTCTTTAAAAATGGCAGATTATTGTATATAATATTAGTACTTGCGTTTTGCAGGTATATGCGTACAGTGATTAGACAGAAAAACTTCGGGATTTCCGAGGTGTACTTTGATTTATAGAACATTACATCAGACCATGGAAAGGGGAAACATTATGTTATCAACCGATATTGGAATCGATTTAGGAACAGCTAGTATCCTTGTATATATAAAGGGAAAAGGAGTAGTTCTTAAAGAACCGTCAGTAGTTGCTTTTGACCGTGACACCAACAAAATCAAGGCTATCGGCGAGGAAGCAAGACTGATGCTCGGAAGAACGCCGGGCAACATCGTGGCGGTAAGACCGCTCAGACAGGGCGTTATCTCAGATTATACGGTTACTGAGAAGATGCTTAAGTACTTTATTCAGAAGGCTATAGGCAAGAGAACCTTTAAAAAACCGAGAATAAGCGTGTGCGTACCTAGCGGTGTTACGGAGGTTGAGAAGAAGGCTGTTGAGGATGCTACACTTCAGGCAGGTGCCAGAGAAGTAGCCATCATAGAAGAGCCTATTGCGGCAGCTATCGGCGCAGGTATTGATATTGCAAGGCCTTGCGGAAATATGATAGTGGATATAGGCGGCGGTACATCCGATATTGCCGTTATATCTCTTGGAGGTACTGTTGTAAGTACTTCTATCAAGATTGCCGGAGATGATTTTGACGAAGCTATCGTTCGTTATATGCGTAAGAAGCATAATCTTCTTATCGGTGAGCGTACAGCGGAAGATATTAAGATTAAGATTGGCTGTGCATATCCAAGACCTGAAGTTATGACTATGGATGTAAGAGGACGTAACCTTGTAACGGGACTTCCTAAGACAGTAACAGTCACTTCAGAGGAGACAGAGGAAGCTTTAAGAGAAGCTACCGCACAGATAGTGGAGGCAGTACACAGCGTTCTTGAAAAGACTCCGCCTGAACTTGCGGCAGATATTGCCACAAGAGGAATCGTGCTTACGGGCGGCGGAAGTTTGCTTCAGGGACTTGAGGATCTTATAGAAGCTAAGACAGGTATCAATACCATGACAGCGGACGACCCTATGACGGCAGTTGCCATCGGAACGGGCAAGTTCGTTGAGGCGTTAAGCGGATATAAGGATCTGTAATCTGCACGGGATGTAACATTTTGTTACTTTTTACGGAATGGAGTTGACTTTATGGTACGCGGCTTATATACGGCATATACAGGTATGATTCAGCAACAGAACAGATTGGATGTTGTGTCCAACAACCTTGCTAACGCTACAACCGTTGGCTTTAAGAAGGAGGGCTCTACATCACAGGCATTTGATGAGGTGCTCACCATAAAAATAAAGGATGCAAGCACTAACTATCTGGATTTGCCTGTCGGCAATATGAGCTTAGGCGTAAAGGTCGGCGAAACTTATACGGATTATACGCAGGGTTCCTTTAAACAGACAGAGAACACGTTTGATGTGGCGATAGCCGGAGATGGTTTTTTCTCCATATCATATACCTCTAAAAACGGTGTGGAATCCACGATGTACACCAGGGACGGCAGTTTCACTCTTACAAGCGACGGATACTTGGTAACCAAGGATGGCGACTATGTACTGGGTCAGGACGGACCTATAAATATACCTACGGAAGCAAGCGTAGCCATTGATGAAGAAGGCAGGATATTTGCCGATGGCGAGTATGTGGACTCTTTTGCTATAGCGGATTTTGAAGATTACAATTATCTTGCTAAGTTTGGCGAGAGCATGTATCGCGCGGTGGACGGTGCAACACAGAAAGAACCGTCTAATGCCAAGACATATCAGGGCTATCTTGAAATGTCAAATGTAAATGTGGTTTCGGAGATGGTTGAGATGATTACCATATCAAGAGCCTACGAGTCAAATCAGAAGCTTATCACATCAATAGACGAGACTTTGGAAAAGGCGGTTACACTTGGGCAGTTGTAGTGCTTTCGTATGATACAGAGGTGATACATATATGATGCGTTCATTATGGACTGCGGCATCAGGAATGATTGCACAGCAGACAAATGTAGATGTTATTTCAAACAATCTTTCAAATGTAAATACAGTCGGTTATAAGGCAGAGACGGCAGAATTTAAGTCGCTTCTCTACCAGACCATACAGACTAAGACAACGAGCGCCAACGGAGAGCAAAAGCCGATAGGAGCACAGGTTGGACTTGGTTCAAGAAATTCATCAATATCGACAAAATATACTGACGGTGCATTTACCGCCACGGGAAAGAAAACGGATTTTGCCCTTAACGGTGCCGGATTTTTTGCAGTCAGGGGACTTGACGGCGAGACATATTATACAAGAAACGGTTCCTTTAATATAGCTATCGGTTCGGAGGGCCTGCAGCTTTGCAATTCAGACGGTCTTCCTGTACTTGATACGAACGGAGAACCTATCATATTCCCGGATGATTATGAGGCAAGCAAGATAACCATAACGGCAGACGGAGAGTTCTGTTATCCTGATGAAAGCAACAATCCTGCTCCTATCGGCATAACATTTGGAATATATCAGTTTCCCAATGCGGGCGGACTTGAAAAAATGGGCGGAAGCCTTCTTAAGGTATCTGAAGCCTCAGGAGAGGCTATGGGTGAGGCAGATAATCCTAACCTGAAGAAAAGTACCATAAGACAGAGCTATCTGGAGGCTTCAAATGTTGCGGTAGTGGACGAGATGGTCAATCTTATAGTTGCACAGCGTGCGTATGAGATTAACTCTAAGGCAATACAGGCGTCAGACGATATGCTTCAGCAGGCAAATAACCTGAAGAGATAGTATTGTCCTGATAAGCAGAAGGAGTAGAGGCTATGGATTTTGGAAGCGCAGATTTAATCAACTCCACGGCGTACAGTCAGGCGGTTGATAATACAGCCAAATATGACAATACGCTCAATAAGGATTATGCAGGTGCGACAGACGAAGAACTGATGGACGCCTGCAAGGAGTTTGAAACATATTTTATAGAGCAGATGTTTAAAAGTATGCAGAAGATGGTGCCTGAAAGCGAGTACACGTCATCGTCAACAAAGACTATGACAGAGTACTACAAGGAGCAGCTTATAAGCGAATATGCTTCAAATGCAGCTAATCAGGGCGACGGACTTGGCATAGCACAGATGTTATACGAGCAAATGAAACGAAATTATGACTTATAAAAGAATCGGCTTTTGCCGGTTCTTTTTAAAAATTATCCGAGAACTCTCCGAAGCTTTGGTTTCGTGTATAGTTCACGCTTTGGGAATGGAAAAAGGTATGGACATTGTAGAAGGATTTGTGGAAAAAATTGTATATCAGAATGAGGACAACGGATATACTGTTCTTGAACTTGAAACGGATGACTTTGTAAGCTCCTGCACGGGTTATTTTACGGGAGTGAGCGAGGGCGACTATATAAGCGTTCAGGGAACCGTTACGGTACATCCTGTGTACGGTGAGCAGATGAAAATGCAGAACTTTGCCATAAAACGCCCTACGGATGCAGCGTCAGTGGAAAGATACCTTTCAAGCGGTGCCATAAAGGGCATAGGTCCTGCCATGGCTAAAAAAATAATCAAGGAATTTGGCAAGGATACCTTCAGAATTTTGGAAGAAGAGCCGCACCAATTATCAAAAATTAAGGGAATAAGCGAAAATATGGCGCTTGACTTCGGAAAACAGGTGAGGGAAAAGAAGGACGTAAGAGATGCCATGATGTATCTCCAGCAGTACGGAATTTCCATGAATCTCGCGCTTAAAATATACGACAGATACAAGATAGAAATGTACGGTATTTTGGAGAACAATCCATATAAGCTGGCGGAGGACATATCGGGCATAGGCTTTAAGACTGCCGATGAGATAGCAAAGAAGATGGGAATAGCAGGCGACTCCGATTTCAGAATAGAGAGTGCCATAGTCTATGCCATGCAGCTTGAAAGCGGTGCGGGAAACGTCTATCTTCCTATGGAAAGCCTTAAAATTAAGGCACTTGACATATTGGAGCTTGACAGAAATGCAGACATTTCCACAAACATTTCCAATCTGGCATTTGAGAAAAAACTCATAATAAAAAAACTTGACGATACGGATATTGTTTATCTGCCTTCGTATTACTATATGGAAATCAAGGTGGCAGGACTGTTAAATGAGCTTAATGTTCAGTATGACACAGACGAGAAGCGTATGGAAGAAAAGATTAAGGCGGTTGAGAGTGCGGGAGACATAACGCTTGATGACATACAGAAAAATGCGGTCAAAGAGGCGGTCAGAAACGGCATAACCGTCATAACCGGAGGACCGGGAACGGGAAAGACCACGACCATCAATACCATAATAAAATACTTTGAGCTTGAGGGCGCAGACATACGTCTGGCAGCACCTACGGGACGTGCCGCAAAGCGTATGTCGGAAACGACGGGATATGAGGCGCAGACACTTCACAGACTTCTTGAAATATCGGGAGCGGTGAGCGAAGACGAAGATGCGAGCTTCGGAAGAGATGAGAGCAATCCGATAGAAGCAGACGTCATTGTGGTTGACGAAATGTCCATGGTGGATATATTTCTTATGAAATCTCTTGTGAGTGCGGTGTGTCCGGGAACACGTCTCATACTTGTCGGAGATGCCAATCAGCTGCCGTCAGTGGGTCCCGGAAATGTCCTCAAAGACATCATAGAGTCGGAAAAATTTAACGTGGTAAAGCTCAACAAGATTTTCAGACAGGCGGAGGGCAGCGACATAGTTGTAAATGCACATCGCATAAATGAAGGAGAATACGTTGACATTAAAAAGCCGAGCAAGGATTTTCTCTATGTAAACAGAAGTCAGGACATGATTATGGGAGCCATGCTTACGCTTATAAAAGACAAGCTTTCAAGGTATGTCGGGGTATCGCCGTATGAGGTTCAGGTGCTGACGCCTACAAGGGTGGGCGCATACGGTTCGGTACGCCTTAATGAGATACTACAGGAAAACTTAAATCCGCCTGACAGAAAGAAACGCGAAAAAATATACGGCGATTATGTATTTCGCGAAGGCGATAAAGTAATGCAGATAAAAAATGATTATCAGATAGAGTGGGAGGTCAAGTCTAAATACGGCTTTCTTGCTGAAAGCGGAACAGGTGTATTTAACGGAGATGTGGGAATCATAGAAGAGATAAACACATTTTCCAATGAGATAACAGTAAGCTTTGATTATGACGCAGGCAGGAAAAAGACAGTGGTATATACCGCCGAACAGCTTGATGAGCTTGAGCTTGCCTATGCCATAACCATTCATAAGTCGCAGGGAAGCGAATATCCTGCCATAATCATACCTTTGGCACACGGGCCAAGACGCCTTATGAACAGAAATCTTATATATACTGCCGTTACACGTGCAAAATCCTGCGTGTGCATGGTGGGAGTGGCGGACGTGTTCTACGGAATGGTTGAAAATGACAGGGAACAGGAACGATATTCGACTCTGAAAACCAGAATAAAAGAGGTATGTCAATGAAAATATTGCTGGTGGCGATAAATGCCAAATATATACATTCAAATCTTGCCGTTTACAGCCTCAGGGCGTACACAAAGGACTGCGAAAATACCGTAAAGATAGCCAATTTTACCATCAATAATCTGACAGAGGATATAGTAAGAGGTATATATGAGGAAAGTCCTGACGTGGTGGCATTTTCTACATACATATGGAATGTTGAGTATGTAAAAAAGGTTGCATGGCAGATAAAACAGGTAATGCCGCAGGCAAAGATCTGGCTTGGAGGTCCGGAGGTATCATATGAGCCGGAGAGCTTTATGCGTGAAAATCCATGGGCAGACGTACTTATGCTTCTTGAAGGAGAGGAAACATTTCGCGAGCTTGTGGAGAACAAAATTCCGCATGCTTATATAAAAGGCATAGTGTACAGAAATGGTGAAGATATCATTAAAAACCCTTACAGAGAGACTATGGATATGGACAGACTTGTTTTTCCCTATGAGGATTTGGGCGAGTTTGAGAATCGTATAATATACTATGAGAGCAGCAGGGGATGTCCGTTTTCGTGCAGCTATTGTCTCTCCTCGATAGAAAAGAGCGTGCGTTTTAAAAGTCTTGATATTGTGAAACGTGAAATTAAATTTTTCATCGACAATAAAGTACCACAGGTGAAATTTGTGGACAGAACCTTTAACTGTAGCCACGCAAGGACAAAGGAGCTGTGGAAATTCATAACAGATAATGACAACGGCATAACTAATTTTCATTTTGAGATAAGCGCAGACCTCATTGATGATGAGGAAATAGAGCTTATAAGCCATATGCGCGAGGGTCTTATTCAGCTTGAAATAGGAGTGCAGTCCACATATGAGCCTACCATAAAGGAAATCAGAAGGACCATGCGTCTTGAAAGGCTTTATGAGGTTGTGAGGCGCATAAATACATTCGGCAATACGCTTTTGCATCTTGACCTTATCGCAGGACTGCCTTATGAGGGCATTGAAACCTTCAAGAAATCCTTTAATGATGTATATGCCTTAAAACCTTCCGAACTTCAGCTTGGTTTTCTAAAAGTTCTTAAAGGTTCGTATATGCACGAGAAGGCGGACGAGTACGGGATAAAATATACGCTTGCACCTCCTTATGAGGTGCTTTCCACGAGATGGCTTTCCTATGCGGATATCCTTATACTTAAACGTATAGAGGATGTGGTTGAAAATTATTACAACAGCGGTCAGTACAAGCATACCGTAAGCTATCTTGAGACGCTTTTTGATACGCCTTATGAACTATATGAAGCCGTGTCGCAATACTATACGAAGAATTCCCTCTGGGGAGTCAATCACTCGCGGACGGCAAGATATGAAATACTCTACGATTTTGGCATAAGCGTCGGAGCAGACGCTTTGGTGCTGTCACAGCTTATGACTTACGATATGTATCTTCGCGAAAGATTAAAGAAAAGACCTTCATTTGCAAAGGACATTTCGCCGTATAAGAGCGAAATCAGAAGCCTTTATGACAATGAGGCAGCAGAATTTAAGGACAGGCTAAGTCACATAGAGCCTGTTTTTGCAGACGTCAAAACCTTTGAAGTACTGGAAGAACCATGCTATATTCTGTTTGATTATGAGCATAAATGCAGAATTAACAATGAGGCGGCGATACGAAAATATGAGTTAAAACCGCTTAAAGATACGGAGAAAAATGAATGATAAAGAACTACGTGGCACTTGACCTTGAAACAACAGGTCTTAATCCGAAAGAGGACAGAATTATAGAAATCGGTATGATAAAAGTGGTTGACGGCAATGTGTGCGGTGAATATTCAAAACTTATCAACCCGTTTATACCCATAAATGACAAGGTGGCAGAACTTACGGGAATTACTGATGATATGGTAAGGGACTGTGCGGGGATTGACGCACGTATAGAGGAAATAGCAGAATTTATGGGTGAACTGCCGATTCTGGGACACAATATAATTTTTGATTACAGCTTTTTGAAAAAAGCGTGTGTAAATCACAAACTGACTTTTGAAAAGTGCGGTATTGATACGCTTAAAATAGCAAGAAAAGTCCTGCCTGAGCTTCCAAACAGAAGTCTTTCGTATCTGTGTGAGCATTTTGGGATAGACGAAGGAGGAAGCCACAGGGCGTTGTATGATGCAAGAAAGGCAATGGAGATTTACAACATACTTTATGAGAAAAATCCCGACGAAGTAGAGGCAAATCCTCCCAAAGAACTTCATTTTAAGGTAAAAAAGGACTCCCCGATAACAAAATCACAAAATGAGTACTTGAAGAATTTGCTAAAGTATCATAAAATAGAAGATGCAGGAGTGTTTTTTGATAATCCTGCATTATCAAAAATTGAAAGCCTGACCAAAAGTCAGGCATCGAGAATGATTGACAAGATATTATCAGAGCTTGGACGTCCCACTGTCTGATGTCCGGATTGAATTGATACGGTTGATGATCGCGGTCTTGTTGATTGTATTTAAGGAAGAAGCGGCAAGAAGCAGCTTGTCTGTCTTATCGTGTTCACCGTTTTCTTTGTAGAGATTTGCAAGCATATAGTAATTTGCGCCCACGTCGCTTCCGATATCTACGCCGTACTCAAGAATGGCAGTTGCTTCGGATTTAAGACCTAAGCTTATAAGCCTTTCTCCAAGGCGGGAGATGGTGTTGACCAGTTGTGTGTAGTTTTCATCATATTCTGACAGCTTAGTTATATTGGCGGCACCGTACATGCTTTTAAGCTCTGTGTTGGTAATGCCGGTGAGATTAAGGATTTTTTTGTCGGCAAGGGACGTAATCGTGCGGACAAATTCATCTACATATGTGTCACCGCAGTTTGTTATCGTACTTACGGTAAAAGGCTTGGTATCAAGACAAATGTAGTCAAGGTTATCGATGGACTGTTTTCTGGTGCTGTTTGCTTTATCCTCGGCCTCCCAGAAATTATCAGAAGACTCATTCATATGTCTGTTGCTTTTGTTAAGCTCATACCGAAGCCATATTACAAATACAATTAAAAGAAGAGTAAATATAAAACCGTTCATATTCTACCTCTATTCTGAAGCGTTAGTTAATATATTGATTGAAAGGATTATGGTAAAATGATTAATTTCAGTAACAGAAAGCAAAGGAAAATCATCTCAACAATAATCATCGTGGTATTGGTGCTTGCAATGGTTGCACCGATGGTATTGAGTATATTATAGCATATACGCTGCCTGTTTAAAAGCAGCAAAAGGAAGTTTGGAATGAACCCGAGAAAAATATCAGTCACAGTCCTTAAACGGTCTGTGTTTAAAAATATAAAAAAGAGAAATCCCGAAAGCGTAAGTGCGCCTTATGTCGGTATGGATTGTGCAGTAATGAAAAATGTTAAGGATTATACGTATGTAACCGTCAATCCTGTCATATGCGGTGAAAGATACTGTGAAATGGGCATAATCAAGGCGGCAAACAACATATCATGTATGGGCGGAAACATACGCGCCGTACTTGTAAATTTGATGTTTGGAGCCGGTTATGATGAAAAGCAGTTAAAGAGCATTATGAAGCGTCTTGAGGCCATGTGTGACGTGCTTGACATTCAGATTGCCGGAGGCCATACCTGCGTTATGTCAGGGCTTTCACAGGCTGTTATAAGTATTACGGGAATGGGTGACGGTGACGATGCGCAGAGTGCGTCGTTAAAGCGCATTACTCCCGGAGAGGATATTGTCATTACGAAAACCATAGGTATGGAAGGCTCTGCAATTATTGCCGACATGAAAGAAGAGGAGCTTAAAGCCCGCTTTTCGCAGCAGTTTGTTGACAGCCTGAAGTATTCCAATGAAGATTTTCTGATACTCAGCGAGGCCGCAGTCGCCATTAAGCATGGCGTAACTGCCATGCACGATTTATCGGAAGGCGGCATATTTGCCGCACTTTGGGATATCTGCGAAGCCTCAGGAAAAGGTATCAGTATAGACATAAAAAAGATACCGGTAAAGCAGGCGCTTATCGAGGCTTGCGAGCTTTATGACCTGAATCCGTATGAGCTTATTTCCGGAGGAAGCCTTCTTTTGGTTACCAAAAACGGAAATGAACTTGTGCAGAGTCTTAAGGAATCAGGCATAAGGGCCGAAGTTATCGGAAAGACCACAGATACCAATGACAAAATAATATTAAACGGTGACGAGATAAGGTATCTTGACACACCGTCCAGAGATGAAATTTATAAGATTTTAGGATAACCAAAAATATATTAAAGCCCTCTGAGAGCTTTAGAATGGAGGAAGAAAAGTGAGAGAAGAAATATTAGAGATTTTGGAAAAAAACAGCAGGATAGATATTGAAGAACTTGCGGTAAGACTTGGAGTATCCGAGGTTGAGGTGGCAAATGAAGTGGCACAGATGGAAAAGGAGAATATTATCTGCGGATACCACACACTTATCAACTGGGATAAAACAAGCCATGACAAGGTAACGGCTCTTATCGAGGTGAAGGTTACGCCACAGCGCGGACTTGGCTTTGACAGTATAGCAGAGCGTATATATAATTACAGTGAAATCAGTGCAGTTTACCTTATGTCAGGCGGATTTGATTTTACGGTTATCATAGAGGGTAAGACCATGAAGTCAGTAGCGCAGTTTGTATCCGAAAAACTTGCACCTCTTGAGGCTGTACTTAGCACATCAACACATTTTGTCCTTAAAAAATACAAGGACCATGGCACAGTTTTAGATGACAATTCAAAGGACGAAAGGATACTGATTACACCATGAGAAATCCATTATCAGAAAAAATTGTAGATATTAAGCCATCTGGCATAAGAAAATTTTTTGACATAGTAAGCGAGATGAAGGATGCTATTTCGTTGGGCGTAGGTGAACCTGACTTTGATACTCCCTGGAGAGTGCGTGAAGAAGGCATATATTCTCTTGAAAAGGGAAGAACCTTTTATACTTCAAATGCAGGACTCAAGGAGCTTAGGGTAGAAATTGCAAACTTCCTGAACAGAAAATATGATCTTACTTATGACCCTATGACGCAGATACTCGTCACTGTGGGAGGAAGCGAGGCAATAGACGTGGCTCTTCGCTGTATGATAGACAAGGGCGATGAAGTAATTATCCCTCAGCCAAGCTATGTTTCGTATCTTCCTTGCGCCGTTATGGCGGACGCTGAACCGGTTATAATTGAATTAAAGAATGAGAATAACTTTAAACTTACAAAAGAAGAACTTCTGGCAGCGATAACCGACAAGACAAAAGTACTTATTCTGCCTTTCCCTAACAATCCTACGGGAGCTATTATGGAAAGAGAAGAACTTGAGGAGATTGCCAAGGTTGTAATAGAAAAGGATATATTTGTCATATCAGATGAGATATATTCAGAACTGACCTACAAAGGAAGACATGTATCCATTGCAGGCATTGAAGGAATGGCTGAGAGAACCGTGGTTATAAACGGTTTTTCAAAGTCACATGCCATGACCGGATGGAGACTTGGATATGCAGCAGGACCTGTGGAGATAATATCACAGATGACAAAGCTTCATCAGTTTGCCATCATGTGTGCTCCTACAAACAGTCAGTTTGCAGCAGTCGAGGCTTTGAAAAACTGCGACGAAGAGGTTCAGGAAATGGTTAAGGCATATGACCAGAGAAGACGTTTTCTCCTCCATGAATTTAAGAAAATGGGTCTTGAATGTTTTGAACCTCACGGAGCATTTTACGTGTTCCCATGTATCAAGAAGTATGGTATGACTTCAGATGAATTTGCGACAAGGTTACTTAAAGAGGAAAGGGTAGCGGTAGTTCCGGGTACGGCATTTGGTGACTGCGGAGAAGGCTTCCTTAGAATATCGTATGCATATTCTATTGAAAATCTCAAGGTGGCATTAGCAAGAATTGAGAAATTTATACAAAGATTGGAAAGTGAGATGTAGAATATGCAAGAGATAAAAGCAGATTATATCAATCCGTTTATAATGTCTGCGGTGGCTATACTTAATCAGGTATGTCAGCTTAATGTAAAGATGGGAAAACCGTATATTAAGCAGGCAAACTACGAAGAAGAAACGGTAACCATCAATATAGGCATTACCGGAGAAATAAAAGGTCAGACAATTATGGCATTTCCTAAAGCGGTGGCATGTTTTGTGGCATCCAGAATGATGATGATGCCTGTAACGGAGCTGGACGATATATCAAAGAGTGCCATAAGCGAACTTGGAAATATGATTATGGGAAATGCAGCAACCATATTTTCCACAAAGCAGATAGGTATAGATATCACGCCGCCTGTAATGATTATAGGTTCGGTAGAGATATCTACAGTCACCTCAAATATATGTATACCTATACATCTTGACGAGAGAAATTCAATGGAAATAAATGTTTCTCTGAAAGTGTAGGAACAGATAGGCTGGATTATTCATGTGATGACTGGAAACGGAGAAAAAGAAATGTTAAATATAGTTTTACATGAACCGGAAATGCCGGCAAACACAGGTAACATCGGACGTACCTGTGTGGCTACCGGCACAAGACTGCATCTTATAGGTCCTCTTGGATTTATGATTAACGACAAGACGTTAAAGAGGGCAGGACTTGATTACTGGGACAAGCTGGATGTGACGATATATGACGACTATGCCGATTTTTTGGAGAAAAATCCCGGCGCAAAGATATATATGGCAACAACAAAGGCAAAGAAAGCTTACACCCATGTCAACTTTGAAGATGACTGTTATATTATGTTTGGAAAGGAAAGTGCCGGAATTCCGGAGGAAATTCTTGTGGATAATGAAGAGAACTGTATCAGAATACCTATGGTAGGTGATATACGTTCTCTTAACTTGTCTAATTCGGTTGCCATAGTTTTGTATGAAGCGTTAAGACAGAATAATTTTGAAAATATGAATTTAAGCGGCAATCTTCACCGCCTTCATTGGAAGGAATAACTGATTTTTGGGCATGACAACGCTTTGGAATGAGAGGTAAACATGAACACTAAGTGTCTTGGAACATTAGAATACAACAAAATAATAGAAAAGCTGACAGCTAATGCTTCTTCCACACTTGGAAAGGATAAGTGCCGCGAGTTGGTGCCGATGACAGATTTGAATGAGGTTCTGTCGGCACAGAAGAATACGAGCGACGCACTTGAGAGAGTGTTTAAGAAGGGAAGCATTTCCTTCGGAGGACTTAAGGATATCAGAGCTTCGCTTTTAAGACTCGAAGTGTTCTCAACACTCAGTATTACAGAGCTTCTTGAGATAAGCTCTGTTCTTGATACGGCAAAGAGAGCAAGCGATTATGCGGTAAAGGACACTACATCCGCAAATGAAGAGCAGGGTGTATTTACAGATTCGCTGAGCCATTATTTTTCAAGCCTTGAACCGCTGACAGCTCTTAACAGTGAGATAAAAAGATGTATCATTTCGGAAGAGGAAATAAGCGACGATGCAAGCCCTAAGCTTCGTGCCATAAGGCGTCAGATAAGACTTTCAAATGACAGAATACACACCGAGCTCAACAAGATAGTAAATTCACAGACTATGAGAACATATCTTCAGGACAGTGTTATCACAACAAGAAACGGAAGATACTGTGTGCCTGTTAAGGCTGAGTACCGTTCCAACATTCCGGGTATGATACATGACCAGTCCTCTACGGGAGCCACTATATTTGTTGAACCTATGGCAATAGTAAAACTTAACAACGAGTTAAAAGAGCTTGCAAACAGTGAGCAGGAGGAGATAGAGGCAATCCTTGCAAACTTAAGCAGTATGGCATCAGAGCATATAGCAGCGTTAAAGGAAAATGTGCGTGTGCTTGCAGAGCTTGATTTCATATTTGCAAAGGCATATCTGTCCCGCAGCATGAAGGCAAGCGAGCCTGTATATAATACGGAGCGGTGTATCGAGATAAAGCAGGGAAGGCATCCTCTTATAGACCCTAAAAAGGTAGTGCCGATAGATGTAAGGCTTGGCGATGATTTTGACCTTCTGGTAATCACGGGACCCAACACGGGCGGAAAGACGGTGTCACTTAAAACACTCGGACTTTTTACGCTTATGGGACAGGCAGGACTGCATATACCTGCACTGACAGGCTCAAGACTTTCGGTATTCGACGAGGTATTTGCCGATATAGGAGATGAGCAGAGCATTGAGCAGAGTCTCAGTACATTTTCTTCACATATGGTAAATATCGTAAAGATACTTGATGAAATGACGCTTAATTCTCTCGTTCTTTTTGACGAGCTGGGTGCAGGAACGGACCCGACGGAGGGGTCGGCACTTGCCATAGCCATACTCGACCACCTTCACAGGCAGGGAATAAGAACCATGGCTACTACTCATTACAGCGAGATAAAGCTGTATGCCCTCAGTACCGAAGGCGTGCTTAATGCAAGCTGCGAGTTTGATGTGGCTACCTTACAGCCTACCTATAGGCTCCTTATGGGTATACCGGGCAAGAGTAACGCATTTGCAATATCAAAAAAACTAGGACTGCCCGGGTACATTATTGACTCGGCAAAAAGCAGAGTGTCCGATGACAGCAGACATTTTGAGGATGTAATAGCAGACCTTGAAAAGAGCAAGGTAACCATTCAGAAAGAAGAAGAAGAGATAAAGGCGTATAAGCAGGAGATAGAGAAGTTAAAGTCTGAACTTAAGGCAAAGCAGGACAGACTGAACGAGAAGCAGGATGCCATTATAAGACGTGCCAACGAGGAGGCAAATGAAATCTTAAGAGAGGCGAAGGATACTGCGGATACGGCAATCAAAAACATCAACAAATACGGGCTTAGTACAAAGCAGCTTGAAGCGGAGAGAACACGTCTGCGTCAGTCCATAAACAGCGTATCGGATAAACTTGTAAAAAAGAAAAAGACAGAAAAGAGAAACAATAAGCCGGAGGATTTTTCACTTGGTACAAGCGTCAGGGTTCTAAGCCTTAATGTGTCGGGAACGATATGCTCTAAGGTAAATGACAAGGGCGATGTGTATGTGCAGATGGGAATACTCCGCTCACAGGTAAATATATCTGACCTTGAGATAACGGAGGAAGAGAAAAAAGAGGTAAAGCAAAGCAGCAAATCCTCTAAGGTCCGCATGAATAAGACGGCAACCATTTCCTCAGAGATAAATCTCATAGGAATGACAAAGGATGAGGCAATTGCCCATCTGGATAAATATATGGATGACGCTTATTTGGCACATATTCCGAGCGTAAGAATAGTGCATGGAAAAGGCGAAGGCATTTTAAGAAATGCCGTTCACGGCTACTTAAAAAGGTGCAAATACGTTAAAAGTTACAGACTGGGAATGTACGGAGAAGGCGAAGCAGGCGTAACTATTGTTGAGTTCAGATAGGAGGCGGCAGGGTGGCTGCAAAGCAAAAAATTTTAATAGTAGATGATGATGAAAATATAGCAGAGCTTATATCCTTGTATCTTGTCAAGGAGTGCTTTGAGACTAAGATAGTATATGACGGAGAAAATGCTTTAAAGGAATTTAAAACATTTGCACCGAACATAATACTTCTTGACCTTATGCTTCCTGGAATTGACGGATATCAGGTATGCAGAGAGATAAGAAGAGAGTCAAATGTGCCTATAATAATGCTCTCGGCAAAGGGCGAGGTGTTTGATAAGGTGCTTGGACTTGAACTCGGTGCTGACGATTATATTATGAAACCGTTTGACGCTAAAGAGTTGGTGGCAAGGGTGAAGGCGGTACTCAGGCGTTTTGCCCCTGCAATTCAGGAACCAAAGAAGGATACTGCAAATCTTGAAATCGCAGAGTATAAGGATTTGATAGTAAACCGCACGAACTATTCGGTAACTTATTGCGGAAAATCCATCGAAATGCCGCCAAAGGAACTGGAACTTCTATATTTTCTGGCGTCACAGCCTAATCAGGTATTTACGCGTGAACAGCTTCTCGACCACATCTGGGGATATGAGTATGTGGGAGACACAAGAACCGTGGACGTGCATATAAAACGAATCAGAGAGAAAATACACGACACCGATACATGGAGCCTGTTTACAGTGTGGGGTATCGGATACAAATTTGAGGTCAAAAAATGAAAAACGGACTGCTTTCAAAAATGCTCTTCGGGTATTTTGCAGTTGGCGTTATAGGATTTTTTCTTGTAACCTTTCTGTCCTACCGTATCAATTACAATGCCTGTGTTAACGAAAAGGCGGACGAAATGTACGATATGGCTCAGGAAATTTCAAACGATACCATGATGAGCTTTTATAACACCAGAAATCCGATATCGCAGGAGGAACTGGACAAAGAATTAAAACTTGTTGCAGAATACACGGACACCCGAATTATTATACTTAACAAGGATTTTAATGTTATTATAGACACAGACAAAAATCTCGGAGAATATAATGCAGCATTCATATATGATTTCGACCCGTTGGAAAATGGCAATAAGATATATCAGATTGGAGACTTTGACGGATACATCGATAAAGACGTAGTGAGCGTAAAATCCATTATCAATTACGGCTTTTCCGTCAGAGGATATGTTACGGTGCATTACGACAAGGCAAAGCTTGAAAGTGCGGCCAACAGGCGTAATGATGTCTCATATATTACGTATGCTTTTGTGTTTCTTCTGTCATTCATAATACTGCTGATATTTGTTCTGGATGTATACCGCCCTATCAAAAATGTGCTGAAGGCTACAAGAGAGTATGAGAAGGGCAATCTTAAACACAAAATACCTATAATAGACCCTGATGATGAGATAGGTGCTTTGTCAACCTCAATCAATTATGTAGCAAATGAAATTGACGAGATTGAGGATTTTCAGAGAAAATTTATAGCAAATGTTTCACACGATTTCCGCTCACCTCTTACCTCCATAAAAGGATATGTGGAGGCAATGAAGGACGGAGTCATACCCGTCGAGCAGCAGGAAAAGTATTTTAATATAGTCATATCGGAAACGGAACGTCTTGAAAAACTTACGAAAAGTATGCTTTCATTAAACGATATGAATACAAGAGGTGTACATTTAAGCATAAAGGAATTCAGCATAAATGACGTTATAAAACAGACCATAGAAACCTTTGAAGGAATATGCAAGGGAAAAAATATTAATTTTGACCTTACCTTTTCTTCCAAGGAGCTTCTTGTCAAAGGTGATGTTGATAAGATATGCCAGGTGGTATATAATCTTGTTGACAACGCAATTAAATTTAGCAACAATGATTCAAAAATATACATATCAGCCGTGGAGAAGGGCGATAAGGTATTTGTATCCGTAAAGGATACGGGAATAGGCATTCCTAAAGAAGCCATTCCTAAAATTTGGGACAGGTTTTACAAGTCAGACCTCTCGCGAGGAAAAGACAAAAAAGGAACAGGACTTGGACTTTGTATTGTAAAAGAGATTATTCAGGCACACAATTCTAACATTGATGTCATTAGCACGGTAGGCGTGGGAACAGAATTTGTATTTTCACTGCCGCTTGTAAACGGAGGTCAAGATGAATAACGACAAGAACGAAAACGAGTACAGTCTATATACGGAAAAGATAGTAGAGATACCAAAAAGGAAGTACCGCAGGGTAATTAAGGCTTTTAATTATACCATTGCCACGATTATGCTCAGTGTAATAGCAGCAATAGTATTCTTTCTGACATTCAGATTTTTGGACAGTAAGGACAGCGGGGCAAATGAGCCTCCTACCAAAAATCATATAAGCATACCGGATGACAGTGAAACAAAGCCCGAGGAGCATACGGAAAGCACCTCGACGGAGGTGGCAAGCGGTTCTGAAGAAAAAGAAGAAAGCACCGATAAAATTGCTATGTCAATATACAATATGGCAAACAAATCTATGGTAACGGTAACGGCGGTGCTTAACACTTCTGAAATATTCGGAACCATATACGAGGAAAGCACTACCGGTGTATGCATTGTAAGCTCTGAAAATAAGCATTACATTCTGACGGAATACAGAGTTGTAAAACGTGCGGACAGCATAAAAGTGGCTATGAAAAACGGAAGAACCATACCGGCAACATTGATATCGGGAGATGATGTGACAAATATTGCCATAATATCTGTTGAAGAATCGGACGTAAACGAACAGTTTGGCGGCAGACTTACGGCGATACAGCTTGGAAATTCAGGTTTTGTGTCAGCCAACGATATGCTTGTGGCTGTCGGAAACATTTGCAACGGACCGTTTTCCATGAATTACGGCATGGCAACAAATCTGTCCGATGTAAAATATGAAACAGACAGTAAGTATGGCATTATCAATACAAATATCGCCTGCGGAAGAAATGTGAGCGGTGTCCTTGTCAACGAAAAGGGCGAGCTTGTGGGCGTCGTAACGGAAAACTACGCTGACGATTACGGAACAAGTCTTGTGAGTGCCTATGCCATATCAGGACTTAAGAGTCTTATAGAGCAACTCGTAAACGGCGGCAGCGTGACATATGTAGGAATATCGGGAAATGAAGTCACTGAGAGTATAGGAGAGAGCTATGACATACCTGTCGGTATATATGTGACGGAGGTGCTTGCAAATTCTCCGGCGCATAAGGCAGGAATCCAGATAGGCGATATAATCGTAAGCGTAGGGTCATCACCTACACCGACATTTCTTTCTTACAGAACAGCCACATTTAAGTATTCTTCCGGAAGTACCATGCCGATGACAATCGCAAGACGCGGCAAGGACGGATATAAGGAAATGAAGTATGAACTGGTTCTGGAATAAAATTTCGCAGCAGAAAAAAGATTAGAAAGGCTTGAAAAAATGAGATATATAGAAACATTACACGAAGGCGAGAATATAAGAAGCATTTACCTTTGCAAGCAGAAAAATTCTGCTCTGACAAAGTCGGGAAAGGAGTATGACAATGTCATTCTTCAGGATAAGACAGGCCAGCTTGACGCCAAGATTTGGGAACCTAACTCTTTTGGAATAGAGGATTTTGGAGCACTTGACTATGTGGAAGTGACGGGAAAGGTTACCACATTTAACGGCAGTATACAGCTTTCTATAGACAGGGCAAGAAAATGTTCTGAAGGCGAGTACAACGAAAGCGACTATCTGCCTGTCAGCAGACGAGACATAGAGGAAATGTATGCCGAGCTTATGGGCTATGTCAATATGATTAAAAATCCGCAGATTAACGCTCTCGTCAAAGCATTTTTTGTGGAAGATGCGGACTTTATCACAGCCTTCAAGAAAAGCTCTGCGGCAAAAAGCGTGCATCACGGTTTTATCGGAGGTCTTCTTGAGCATACTCTGGGAGTGACAAAGCTTTGTGCATTTTTTGCGGATACATACCCTATGTTAAAGAAAGACACCCTGCTCGCTTCAGCCATGTTTCACGATATGGGAAAAATAAAGGAATTTTCACTTTTCCCTCAGAATGATTACACTGACGACGGTCAGCTTCTCGGACATATGGTTATGGGAATAGAAATGCTCGATGAAAAGCTCAGGGGCTTTTCTGATTTTTCTCCCGCAGTTGCAAGCGAGATAAAACATTGCATACTCTCACATCACGGAGAGTATGAGTTCGGAGCACCAAAAAAGCCGGCTACAGCCGAAGGATTGGCACTTCATTTTGCCGACAATATGGACGCAAAAATGGAAACACTCAGGGAAATGTTTGAGAGTGCGGATATGACACGTGAATGGATGGGTTACAGCAAACTCCTTGAAACAAATATAAAGAGAAGCACAGAGGTCTGATGATGGACGCCTTATCAAAAAATGATATTATCGAACTGAATATAACTGATATGACAGCCGATGGCGAAGGAATCGGAAAATATAACGGCTTTCCGTTTTTTGTAAAGGATGCCATAATAGGTGACGTGATTAGTGCCAAGGTTGTCAAACTTAAGAAAACCTACGGTTATGCGAGAGTGGAAAGCGTCCTTACACCGTCGCCCGACAGAGTGACACCGCACTGTTCTATTGCAAGACAGTGCGGCGGTTGCCAGATACAGGCGATGGATTATAAGGCACAGCTTGCCTTCAAAGAGAAAATGGTCAGAAACAATCTGTCGCGCATAGGCGGCATAGAGTCTGACACATACGCATTTCTTCCGATAGTCGGTATGGATAATCCGTACGAATACAGGAATAAGGCACAGTTTCCGGTGGCTAAGGATAAGAACGGCAATATCGTTATGGGCTTTTATGCGGGCAGAACGCACTCTGTTATCGGGTGTGAACGCTGTCACATCGGTGACAGGGTAAATGAGCCTGTCCTGGCAGCAGTGCGTGACTATATGACAGTCTGCACCATACCGCCGTACAACGAAATTGACACAAGCGGTACGGTACGCCACATTCTCATAAGAGTCGGCAAGAAAACCGGAGAGGTTATGGTATGCCTTGTCATCAACGCAGATACCCTCCCGGACACGTCATATCTTGTTGAAAAGCTTTGTGACAGCGTACCCGGAATAGCTTCCGTTATGATAAACATAAACAAAGAAAAGACAAATGTGATTCTCGGACCTGTATCAAAGACAATTTGGGGAAAGTCCTATATAGAGGACTTTATCGGTGACATACGATACCGCATATCACCAAATTCCTTCTATCAGGTAAATCCGATTCAGACTGAAAAACTCTACACCAAAGCTCTGTCACTTGCAGAGCTTACCGGAAACGAAACGGTGTGGGATTTGTACTGCGGAATAGGAACGATTTCGCTTTTCCTCGCCAAGAAAGCCCGTAAGGTCTACGGTGTTGAGATAGTGCCGCAGGCGATAGAGGATGCCCGTCAAAATGCCCTGCTAAACGGCATAGACAACGCTACATTTTTTGCCGGCAAGGCTGAGGAGGTAGTGCCTGCCTACTACGATGAACATAGGGACGAGCATGCTGACGTTATGGTGGTTGACCCGCCGCGCAAAGGGTGCGACGAAAAACTCCTTTCCACAATGATATCAATGTCGCCTGAGCGCATAGTCTACGTAAGCTGTGACAGTGCCACTCTCTCACGCGACCTTAAATTCCTGACCTCAAACGGCTATGACGTCAGACAGGTGCAATGCTTCGACCAGTTCCCTCACACATGCCATGTGGAGACCGTCGCATGTCTACAAAGGGTGGATATGTAGAAATCCTTGAGTTTACGCACTTTTCACGGGTTTTTAGATTTAATCATACCGGCGAAATCGGACGCAAAAAAGAGATTTTTCATGAGATTAAAGTCTCAGTAGTTATGGAACTGGTATGAGTGGACACAAAAATCTACAGTTCATATATAAGGTTATTTCGGGTAGAGTTTTAATCAACAACTAAATATTAAAAGAGTCGCAAGACCGTTTGTTTTCAACATCTTTGGATGTGAAAGCAGACGGTCTTTCCTTTTTTGTCAGCTTTCATATCTAAGATTTCAGAATGGAGGAATGCGATAATGAGAGAAACAAAGGAAATGTATCCATCATGGGGTGACGTTCATGGTGTTAGATTGGGAAACGTTAAAATTAAGGATTTACACGACTTTAAGGAACATCCCTTCCATGTTGTAAAAAATGTATTACGGCGGTTTGAAAAATCAGACTGCCGTTTTTAAATTTTTGTTGACATATACCCATACGGGGTATATAATATAAATACCCTAAGGGGGTATAAGCGGAAGGAGAAAGCATTATGACTGATAAAGTGACTGATAAAGAAATATGCGGATGCTGTGAAAAAACGACAGTCCGCTCAGAGGAAGAGCGAAAGAAACTGATACATCGTCTGAACCGGATTGAAGGGCAGATTCGCGGGATTCGTGGGATGGTGGAAAAAGATGCTTATTGTGCGGATATATTGGTGCAATCCGCCGCTGTGAATGCTGCGGTCAATGCTTTTAACAAGGAATTGCTGGCACATCACATCAAAGGCTGCGTTGCCAGAGATATCCGTGAGGGTAAGGATGAAGTAATCGATGAGTTAGTTGTAACTCTGCAAAAACTCATGAAATAGAAGGAAGTGAATCAATTATGGAACAATATACAGTAACCGGTATGAGCTGTGCCGCCTGCACAGCCCGTGTGGAAAAAGCGGTATCAGGTGTGAAAGGAGTTACTTCCTGTTCGGTGAGCCTGTTGACCAATTCCATGGGCGTGGAGGGAACAGCATCTGCCGAGGAAATCATAGCGGCGGTTCGTGATGCGGGATATGAAGCATCTCTGAAAAATGGAAATAAAGATCAAACTACACGTTTATCCTCTGACGGGGATGCGCTGAAGGACAAGGAAACTCCCGTGTTAAAAAAACGGTTATTTACCTCGCTCGGCTTTTGGATAGTACTTATGTATGTTTCCATGGGGCATATGATGTGGGGCTGGCCGCTGCCACCGTTTTTTGATGACAACCACGTGGCAATGGGGCTTTTGCAGCTATTGTTGACGATTGCTATCATGGTCATCAATCAGAAGTTTTTT
>CAMEJP010000034.1 GCA_945920185.1 uncultured Eubacterium sp.
TTTGCAGGGCTTGGAATCAAAGAAATAGTAATGATTCTTATTTCTTTTGTATTTATGTATCTTGCTATTGCAAAGAAATTCGAACCTCTTCTTCTGCTTCCGATTTCATTCGGTATGCTGCTTGTAAATCTCTATCCGGACATTATGATGACAATAGAGGAATCAAGCAACGGAGTAGGAGGTTTGTTACACTATTTCTATCTGCTTGATGAATGGAGTATCCTGCCATCGCTTATATTCCTTGGCGTTGGTGCTATGACGGACTTTGGACCGCTTATAGCAAATCCAAAGAGCTTTCTTTTAGGTGCTGCCGCTCAGTTTGGTATTTTTGCCGCTTACTTTATGGCTATTCTTATGGGCTTTAATGATAAGGCAGCAGCAGCCATATCAATCATCGGCGGTGCTGATGGTCCCACATCAATCTTCCTTGCCGGAAAGCTTGGACAGTCTGAATATATGGGACCGATAGCAGTTGCGGCATATTCTTATATGTCACTTGTCCCTATCATTCAGCCGCCTATTATGAAGCTTCTTACTACTGAGAAGGAACGTAAGGTTAAGATGGAGCAGCTTCGTCCTGTTTCAAAGCTTGAGAAGATTTTGTTCCCTATTATAGTTACAATAGTTGTAGTACTTATCCTGCCTACAACGGCACCACTTGTCGGTATGCTTATGTTAGGTAATCTTTTCAGAGAATCAGGTGTTGTTAAGCAGCTTCAGGAAACAGCTTCAAATGCTCTTATGTACATCGTAGTTATTATTCTTGGTACATCCGTAGGTGCTACAACAAGTGCAGAGGCATTCCTTAAAGTTACGACACTTAAGATTGTTGCATTGGGTCTTATAGCTTTTGCATTTGGTACTGCCGCAGGCGTACTGTTTGGAAAGCTTATGTGTAAGATGACTCATGGTAAGGTAAATCCTCTTATCGGTTCTGCCGGTGTATCTGCTGTTCCTATGGCAGCCAGAGTATCGCAGAAGGTTGGTTCAGAGGCGGATCCTACGAACTTCCTGCTGATGCATGCTATGGGTCCAAATGTTGCAGGTGTTATTGGTACGGCGGTTGCAGCCGGTACGTTTATGGCAATCTTCGGTATTGCTTAATATAATCAGGAGGTAAAAACGATGGCAGATATAGTTAAAAAACCATTAAAGATTACAGAAACTGTATTGCGTGATGCGCATCAGTCGCTTATAGCTACAAGAATGACAACAGAGCAGATGCTTCCTATCGTTGATAAGATGGATAAGGTTGGATATCATTCAGTAGAGTGCTGGGGTGGTGCTACATTTGACGCTTCTCTCAGATTTTTAAAGGAAGACCCATGGGAGAGACTCAGAAAGTTAAGAGACGGCTTCAAGAATACTAAGCTTCAGATGTTATTCAGAGGTCAGAACATTTTGGGTTACAATCACTACTCAGATGATGTGGTAGAGTACTTTGTTCAGAAGTCTATCGCTAACGGTATTGATATTATCCGTATTTTCGACTGCTTTAACGACCTTAGAAATCTTCAGACAGCTGTTAAGGCTGCCAATAAGGAAAAGGGTCATGCACAGATAGCCTTGTCTTATACATTAGGTGATGCTTACACACTTGATTACTGGAAAGAAACAGCGAAGAAGATAGAGGATATGGGTGCAGATTCAATCTGTATCAAGGATATGGCAGGTCTTTTGGTTCCTTATAAGGCAACAGAGCTTGTTGAGGCTCTTAAGGAAGGAACAAAGCTCCCTATTCAGATTCACACACATTACACATCAGGTGTTGCTTCAATGACTTACCTTAAGGCAGTTGAGGCAGGCGCAGATGTTATCGATACGGCTATTTCACCATTCTCAATGGGTACAAGCCAGCCTGCAACAGAGGTTATGGTAGAGACCTTCAAGGGAACTCCTTATGATACGGGTCTTGACCAGAATCTTCTTGCAGAGATAGCTGATTACTTCAGACCAATCCAGGAGGATGCACTTAAGAGCGGACTTCTCAATCCGAAGGTTATGGGTGTTAATATTAAGACACTTCTTTACCAGGTACCGGGCGGTATGCTTTCTAACCTTGTTTCACAGCTTAAGGAAGCAAAGGCTGAGGATAAGTATTATGCCGTATTGGAGGAAATTCCAAAGGTTCGTAAGGACTTCGGAGAGCCGCCTCTTGTTACACCTTCATCACAGATTGTCGGTACACAGGCTGTTCTTAACGTTCTTCAGGGTGAGCGTTACAAGATGGTAACAAAGGAGTCTAAGAAGGTTCTTTCAGGTGAGTTCGGACAGACAGTTAAGCCGTTTAATCCTGAAGTTCAGAAGAAGTGTATAGGTGATGTTACACCTATCACATGCCGTCCTGCAGACCTTATCGAGCCACAGCTTGAGAAGTTTGAGAAGGAAGTAGCTCCTTGGAAGCAGCAGGACGAGGATACCTTGTCTTATGCATTGTTCCCTGCAGTAGCTACAGAGTTCTTCAAGTACAGAGAGGCACAGCAGACAAAGGTTGATGCTTCTGTGGCTGATGAGAAGAACAAGGCATATCCTGTATAATGTATAAAAAGTTAAAACTAGCCCCACCGCCTAAAGGCAGTGGGGCTAGTTTCTCAAGGTGCGGGGGCTGGACCCCGTGCCTTGAAAGGCACGAAGTGCCATTTTTATAACGAGCAAATTGCAAAGCAATTCGCGAGTATTGACAAAAAGTAAAAGATAGCCCCACCGCCTAAAGGCAGTGGGGCTGGTTTCTCAAGGTGCGGGGGTTGGGCCCCGTGCCTTTTTTATGCAAAAGCATTAAATTCCTTTTGGTTTGCTATTTTTCTATATGTATGGTATTATTTGTAGGAAAAATATTGTTGGAGATGTGCAAAATGTCTGATGTCATAAGTATAATAAAAGAACATTACGGTAAGCTTAGTAAGGGTAATAAACTTATAGCTGATTATATAGTGATGAATACTTCAAAAGCTGCATATATGACGGCGTTTAAGATAGGCGAAGAGGTTGGCGTAAGTGAATCAAGCGTTGTCAGATTTGCTTCTAATATAGGATTTTCGGGATTCCCTAAGCTGCAGGAAAGCATTATAGAGTTTGTAAGTTCCAATTCTGAAAAGGAAGAAAAAGTATCCGTAAATGATTTGACTGCTCATGAAATTATGCAGGAAGATATAGAAAATATCAGAAATACATACAGAGAACTTGATATGGCAGTATTTTCGCAGGCTGTTGAACTTGTAGAGAAGGCAAGGAAGGTATATGTGGTCGGCGTGCGCGAGAGTGCCGTACTTGCGGCGCATATGGCATATTATCTGAATTACATAGTAGATGACGTAGTGCTTATAACTTCCAACAGCAGTAACGAGATTATTGAGGGCATATACAAGATTTCCAAAAAGGATGTAATGATAGGAATCAGTTTCCCTAATTATTCTTATAATGTTTTAAAAGCTATGGAATATGCCAATACGCGTCAGGCAAACATCATAGCCATAACGGATGACAAAAATTCACCTATGATAATGTATTCATCCTGCAATATATTTACAAGGACAGGCATACACTCAATATCACAGTCATTATCTGCACCTATGAGTATTGTTAATCTGTTTGTGACAAAGCTTGTCGAGCTCAATAAGTCAAAGGTAATGAAAAATCTCAATCTTGTAAATGAAGTGCTTACCGATTACACATTTGTCGGTGATGATGACATAAATATGCTTGATGATGAATGGGATGATGCCAGGGAGGATATGTCTGATGAGTAATACGGTGATAATCGGCGGAGGAGCGGCAGGTATGATGGCTGCCATACAGCTCCTTAGAAACGGTGAGAAAGTAACTGTTTTTGAAAAAAATGAGAAGCTTGGAAAGAAACTCTACATAACGGGAAAAGGACGCTGCAATGTGACAAATGCCTGTGCCGTTGAGGATATATTTGCAAATATAGTTTCCAATGAGAGATTTATGTACAGCTCCATAAATGCTTTTAACAATTATGATGTTATGGGATTTTTCGATGAGCTTGGAGTGCCGTTGAAGGTTGAACGCGGAGACAGGGTGTTTCCCGAATCGGATAAATCTTCGGACATATTGAAAGCGTTGACGGATGAGATGAAAAGGCTTGGCTGCAATATAATGCTTAATACCACAGTTAAGGATATAGTACTTGATGAAACCAAAGTTTCAGGTGTTGTGTCAGGCGATGGCAGGTTTATCGGGGCAGACAATGTGATAGTGGCAACGGGAGGACTTTCTTATCCGTCTACAGGTTCTACGGGCGACGGTTACAGATTTGCTAAAAAATGCGGACATACTGTATCAGAGCTTTCGCCTGCACTGGTGCCTTTTAATGTAAAAGAGGACTATGTAAAGGAACTTATGGGACTGAGCCTTAAGAATGTCAGTATAAAGATAATGCCTGAAAACACAAAGGAGTCGGGCAATAAGGTGCTGTATGAGGAATTTGGCGAGATGCTGTTCACGCATTTTGGAGTAAGCGGTCCTATTATACTGAGCGCTTCGGGAAGACTGGCAAAAAGGCTTAAGACAGAAAACTTAAGGGCAGAGGTCGACTTAAAGCCGGCACTTACCGTGGAGCAGCTTGACGCACGGATACTAAGGGATTTTGCTGAACTTCAGAATAAGAGTTTTAAAAATGCTCTTGACTCTTTATTGCCTAAAAAACTGATACCGGTAATTATAAGGCTTTCAGGCATTTCTGCCGAGAAAAAGATAAATGCCGTATCAAAGCAGGAGAGGACAAGACTTGTGGATCTTATCAAGGCATTTCCGTTCACTGTTACGGGTCTAAGGGATTATAATGAGGCGATAATAACACAGGGCGGAGTATGTGTGAAGGAAATAAATCCTAAAACCATGAAATCCAAACTGATTGACGGACTTTATTTTGTCGGAGAAGTGCTGGATGTTGACGCACTTACGGGAGGCTTTAATCTGCAACTTGCATGGTCGAGCGCACATGCCGCCGCGATGGATATAGTAAAATGCCAGAGTTAAACTGATACCGGTTTTTATGGCTGGACATAACCGCCATATATGTAGTAAAATAAATATGTATGCGTAAAAAGCACAGATAATACGCAGTGTTTGTGCCGAAGCGTCACAGACACCGGAAAGATAGCATCAAAAAAACTAAAATTTGTGGTGCGTCCCTATTTTAACGCTTTGGAATGAGAGGTAATTATGACACACAATATTGCAATAGACGGACCTGCAGGCGCAGGAAAGAGCACCATAGCAAAGATACTTGCCAAGGAACTGGGATACGTATATGTGGACACGGGTGCCATGTACAGGGCAATAGCCGTATTTTATATGGACAGGTGCGTGGCATATGATGACGAAGAATCTGTTAACAGTCTTATACCTGAGATAGACATACGCATTGAATACAAGGATGGCATACAGCAGGTTATTCTTAACGGAGAAAATGTTACAGGAAGGCTTAGAACCGAAGAAGTCGGAAAGATGGCTTCAAAAACAAGTGCATACCCGAAAGTAAGGGAAAAACTGGTTGAACTTCAGCAAAATCTTGCAAGGGTTACAAATGTGGTTATGGATGGACGTGATATAGGAACAAAAGTGCTTCCTGACGCAGATTTGAAAATATATTTGACGGCAAGTGCGAAGGCAAGGGCGAAAAGACGGTATGACGAGCTTGTGCAAAAAGGCGAGAAATGCGATTATGACGTAATCCTTAAGGATATAGAGGAAAGAGATTATCAGGATATGCACAGAAAAGAATCGCCCCTTACAAAGGCAGCGGATGCCGTGGAAATTGATTCGTCTGATATGAGCATAGAAGAAGTTATAAATACCGTTAAAAATCTTATAAAGGATGAAGCATAATGGAGATAACGGTTGCTAAGAGTGCAGGTTTTTGCTTTGGAGTAAAGAGGGCGATTGACAAAGCATATGAGCTTGCCGGAAAAGAAAACGTATATACTTTCGGACCGCTTATTCACAATGAAGAGGTGGTAAATGACTTAAAAAGCAGAGGCATAAAAGTCATAGAAAGTGAAGAAGAACTCTATAATCTTTCTGCTAAGGACACTGTTATAATCCGTTCACACGGCGTTGAAAAACGCATTTACAATATTCTCGACAGCACAGGTGCAAATATAGCCGATGCCACATGTCCCTTTGTGCTCAAGATTCATAAAATAGTTGAAAGAGAGAGCAAAGCAGGAAAGAATATTATAATCGTGGGAAATGAAGGTCATCCCGAAGTGCTTGGCATAAAAGGCTGGTGTGATTCAGAAGTTACGGTTGTTGACACTGTGCAGAAAGCACAGGAAATCAGTTTTTCTGAAGGCACTGAGGTATGTGTTGTATCACAAACGACATTTAATTACAAGAAATTTGAAGATATAGTTGAAATTATTTCAAAAAAAGGTTACAATAGTAATATATGTAATACTATATGCAATGCAACAGAAGAAAGGCAGACAGAAGCAAGAGATATTGCAAGGAACGTTGATGCTATGATAGTTATTGGCGGTAAGAGTAGCTCTAATACACAGAAACTGTATGAGATATGCAAGAATGAATGTGAGAACACTACTTATATCCAGACGATAGAAAATCTTGATATGAGTAGCCTCCGAGGAGCAAAGCACATAGGAATTACGGCTGGAGCATCGACTCCAAATAATATTATCCAGGAGGTTCACACTAATGTCAGAGTTAAGTTTTGAACAAATGTTAGAAGAATCACTTAAGACAATACATACAGGAGAGGTAGTTGAAGGTACTGTTATCGATGTAAAAGAAGACGAAATCGTACTTAATATCGGTTATAAAGCAGATGGTATAGTCAGTCGTAACGAATATACAAATACACCGGGCGTAGATCTTCGTACAGTAGTGTCAGTGGGTGACCAAATGAGCGCAAAAGTAGTTAAGGTTAATGACGGCGAAGGCCAGGTGTTATTATCATATAAGAAACTACTTTCAGAGCAGGGAAGCAAGCGTCTTGAGGAAGCTTTTGAAAACAAGGAAGTACTCAAGGCAACAGTTACACAAGTGCTTGACGGAGGTCTTACCGTTATGGTAGACGAGACAAGAGTATTTATACCTGCAAGTCTTGTGTCAGATACTTATGAAAAGGATCTTTCTAAGTATAAGGGAACAGAAGTTGAGTTCGTAATCACAGAGTTTAATCCTAAGAAGAGAAGGATTATCGGTGACTGCAAGCAGCTTCTTGTAGCAAAGAAGGCTAAGCTTACGGAAGAATTTTTTGCTAAGCTTCAGGTAAATGACGTATTTACAGGCACTGTAAAGAACGTAACGGATTTCGGTGCGTTTATTGACCTTGGCGGAGTTGACGGACTTCTTCACATTTCAGAAATGTCTTGGGGAAGAATCGAGAATCCTAAAAAGCTTTACAAGACAGGCGATACAGTACGTGTATTTGTAAAAGAGATTAACGGCGATAAGATTGCTCTCAGCACAAAGTTTGAGGACGAGAATCCTTGGGCAGGAGCAGAGGAGAAATTTGCAGTCGGCAATATAGTGACAGGTAAGGTTGCAAGAATGGCAGATTTTGGCGCATTTGTTGAGTTGGAGAACGGCATTGACGCATTACTTCACGTTTCACAGATTGCCAGAGAGCATGTTGACAAACCTTCAGATGTTCTTAAAATCGGACAGGAGGTTACGGCAAAAGTAGTTGACCTTAACCTTGAAGAGAAGAAGATAAGCATTAGCATTAAAGCTACATTACCACCTGAAGTTAAAGAGGAAGAACAGGAAGAAAACGCACAGGATGCAGAATAATGAAAAATACTTACGAAGCATTTAAAAAGAATATTCTCGATTTTACAGGCATCAACTTAAGCTGTTACAAGGAAGAACAGATGAAGCGCAGAATATCGACGCTTATCAGCAGAAAAGGTCTTGCCGGCTATGAAGAATATTTTCAACATATAAAGCAGAATACAGAAGAGTATGATGAGTTCTTAAGTTATATGACTATAAATGTTTCGGAGTTTTACAGAAATCCCGAGCAGTGGGATGTTCTTGAAAGGGACATACTTCCTGAACTTATAAGTAGTCATAACGGTAATATAAATGTATGGAGTGCAGCATGTTCTACCGGAGATGAGCCTTATTCGCTGGTTATGCTTTTGGCTAAGTTTATTCCTATGAACAGAATAAACATACTTGCCACGGATATCGATTTAAAGATTATTGAAAAAGCTAAAAGCGGAATTTATACTGCAAACAGCTTGAAAAGTCTTCCGACAGAATTTAAAAGTAAGTATTTTGAAATGATAGGTAATGATACTTACAAGATTTCTGAGTCAGTTAAATCCTGTGTTACGTTCAGACAGCATGACCTTATCAAGGATGAATATCCTCAGAATATTGACCTGATTGTATGCAGGAATGTGCTTATATATTTTACCGAGCAGGCAAAGAATGAAGTGTACAATAAGTTCTATAATGCGATGTCTGATAATTCTACTCTCTTTATAGGAAGTACGGAGCAGGTTATTAGGTATCGTGACATAGGTTTTGATATTTACAAATCATTTTTCTACAAAAAAAAGAAATAAAATAACAGAGCATTGCAAAATGGATAATTGTTCAAATTATCTGTGTAGCAATGCTCTTTTTAATATTAATAAAAGGTTATGTGTTTCAAAATACTGCTATAAATACTCGATTATGCTGTCAAAATACGCTTTGGCAAAGTCCTTATTATCCATAAAGGCTTCTTTTAATTCTATGTAGCTGTCATTTCCATAAGAAGTTCCAAAGGCATCATATCCAAGTGTGTCAAAGACAGGAAGAAATGTACCTGACTTTTTGACAAAACAGTTTTCCTTTGTGGCTTTTTGTTTGTGTTCCTTATCAACGTAAATGGCAACACTTTTGTGAACAGCCATATCCTCAAGGGGAAGATAAAAGTAGTCGCGATAATTGGCAAAGAAATGCTTGAGCTCCCCTTTAAAAAGATTGATTTTTACTTTTAGCTTATTAGCGCTGCATACCATATAGAACCAGTCGCCCCTGTGCGAAAACGGAGCAGGGAAGTTTTCGGGAAAAACAGCGGTAATAAGGACTGATGTTTCGTCATATTTTTCAATAAAAACTTCGCTTTCTGAATGATTTTTAATTGCTTCAAATTTGAAAATATCAAGGATACTAAGCATTCCAAGCATATCGTCATGATTGTGCAGAAGAAGCAGATTAAGTTTTTCTTCGGAATTGTCATGCAGATATTCTTTATATACATTTATCAGCTTACCGCCGTCAAATTCATCTTCCCTTGATATTCCAAGAAATATTTCTATTGACTTTTGTCTGGTGCTTCCAAGACACAGCATTTTCCTGTAATGCTGGATACGCTTATATATGTCTATGCTCAAAATATTTTCAAAAATCGGCTTTATATCAAGCTTCTGGCAACGCTTTGCGATAAACGGTATGTCAAATGAATCACCGTTAAAATGAATCAGATACTTAAAATTCCCGATTCTTTCAAAAAAAGCTTTTATAATATCAGCTTCTGAGGCAGGAGAATCAGCAAACCATTGTGTCAGACGGTATTCTTCATTTTCAAAATATACTGCGCCTATCAGGTATATCGTTCCTGAAAGCGCAGAGAAGCCGGTTGTTTCAATATCAAAAAAAACAGCTTCTTTGGGGTTAATGGAAAAATATTCCGTGTTTGGGACGGTGTTACATTTATAATCAAAAATTTTCATAATATCCTGTGTTCCTGTAATTGGTCTTTGTTTTTGTGTGTTTCATTGAATATACACAATTATATACCATGTTTCGGGTAAAAAAAAGTGGATTTTTTATCAAATATAGTGTATAAATATGATAGGGAAGTTGTGATACTATTTCAATGAAAGAAGGATTTCTATAAATGGGAAAGTTGACTTTTAAAGGTGGTGTTCACCCGTTTGACGGAAAAAAGTACACCAAGGATAAGCCCATAGAAGTATTGCTGCCAAAGGGAGAGTGCGTATTTCCTCTGTCACAGCACATAGGCGCACCGGCAGTACCGGTGGTAAAAAAAGGCGATTATGTTCTTGACGGACAGTTAATCGCACAGGCAAACGGTTTCGTGTCAGCCAACATACATTCCTCAGTGTCAGGTACGGTAAAGGCAATAGAACCGAGATATGTTGCTACGGGAGCAAAAGTGGATTCCATCATTATCGAGAATGACGGAAAATATGAAAGTGTTGATTTTGCGGCAAATGTTAAGCCTCTTGACACTCTTTCAAAGGATGACATACGAGCCATTATAAAAGATGCAGGCGTTGTGGGAATGGGTGGCGCAGGCTTCCCTACAAATGTAAAATTGACGCCTAAGAACATTGATGATATTGACACCATAATTGTAAACGGAGCGGAATGTGAGCCATACCTTACTTCGGATTACAGGAGAATGCTTGAAGAACCTGAGAAAGTGGTAGAGGGACTTAAGATAGTACTCAGACTGTTTGACAATGCTACAGGTTATATTGCCATAGAAGACAATAAGCCGGAAGCAATAAAGGTTATGGAAAAGCTTACTGAGAATGAAAGCAGGATACAGGTTAAAGCAGTAAAGACAAAGTATCCTCAGGGCGGAGAGAGAACTCTTGTATATGCCATTACAAAGAGACAGATTAACTCAAACATGCTCCCTGCCGACAAGGGCTGTATAGTACATAATATCGATACGATTGTGTCCATATACAACGCCGTGGTATGCGGTTTCCCTCTTACAAAGCGAATCATAACGGTTACGGGCGACGGAATAAAAGAACCTAAGAATTTCTATGTGTGTGTAGGAACAAGTTACAGAGAAGTCTTGGAGGCAGCCGGCGGTTTTGAAGGCGAACCTAAGAAGCTGATTTCAGGCGGTCCTATGATGGGCTTTGCCATGAGCAGTATAGATGTTCCTGTTGTTAAAGGTTCTTCATCACTTCTTGTAATGACGAAAGATGAAGTGTCGGAAACAGATGAAAGTGCATGCATCAGATGCGGAAGATGTGCCAGTGTATGTCCGGGACGCGTACTTCCTGCAAAGCTTGCTGTTTTGGCGGCACAGGGCAATATGGAAGCCTTTGTTAAGAACAATGGTATGGAATGTTGTGAATGTGGCTGCTGTTCATACATTTGTCCGGCGAAAAGACAGCTTACACAGAGAATCAAATCTATGCGTAAAGCAGTTTTAGCAAGCAGAAAGAAGTAGGAGGTTGACTGATATGAACGAACTATACAATGTATCAAGTGCGCCTCATGTGAGGGATAAGGTAACTACATCTGACATTATGTTTGATGTTCTGTTAGCACTTATGCCTGCTGCTTTGTTTGGCGTATATAATTTTGGCTTCAGAGCCCTTATGGTTATTCTTGTGTGCGTAGCTACCTGCGTGGCAGCCGAAGCTGCTTTTCAGTACTTTATGCACAAAAAGGTTACGGTAGCGGATTTCAGTGCAGCTGTGACAGGTCTGCTTTTAGCACTTAATCTGCCACACACTATCAATATAGGAATGGCAATTCTTGGTTCGTTGTTTGCCATAATAGTTGTAAAGCAGCTTTTTGGCGGACTTGGACAGAATTTTATGAACCCTGCTCTCGGTGCAAGATGCTTCCTTTTGGTATCCTTTACCGGAAGCATGACAAACTTTGTCTATGACGGAGTTTCTGCGGCTACACCGCTTGCACAGCTTAAAGACGGAAAACTTGTGGACGTATGGGAGATGTTTAAGGGCTTTACTGCAGGAACCATAGGAGAAACATCAACGATAGCCATACTTATCGGTGCAATATATCTTGTGGCAAAGAAGGTTATAAGCCTTAAGATACCTGTTACATACATTTTGACATTTGTCGTATTCCTGCTCATTTTCAGCGGATACGGCTTTGATTCAAACTATATACTCGGCGAGCTTTGCGGCGGCGGTCTTATGCTTGGTGCTTTCTTTATGGCAACCGACTATGTGACGTCTCCGGTAACGGAAAAAGGTAAGATAGTGTACGGTATTATTCTTGGTATCCTTACGGGTCTTTTCAGAATATACGGAAAGAGTGCGGAAGGCGTATCTTATGCAATAATATTCTCAAATCTTCTGGTACCTCTTATTGAGAAAGTTACCATGCCAAAGCCTTTTGGATATGTAAAACCAAAGAAGGAGGGCAAATAAATGAAAGGAATAATAAAAGATACAGTTATTTTATTTGTCATTACTCTTGCGGCAGGATTTTTGCTTGGCGGCGTATACCATGTGACAAAGGAGCCTATTGCAAAGCAGGAAAAGATTAAGAAGGATAATGCAAACAAGGCTGTTTTTGAAGATGCCAGAACATTTTCAGAATATGAGGGCGTGGAGTCCGAAAAACTTGTTGGAGAAGCATATAAAGGAAAAGTGACGGTGGACGAGGTCCTTGTCGCAAAAAATGATACTGAGGATTTAGGTTACGTTATCACCGTAACATCAAATGAAGGCTACGGCGGTAACATTACACTGGCAGTAGGCATAAGAAATGACGGAACCGTAAACGGAATATCTTTCCTTAGCATATCAGAAACGGCAGGTCTTGGTATGAATGCGACAAAGGAAAAATTTTACGGACAGTTTGCAGGAAAGGACATAGGCGAACGTGATTTTGAGTATACAAAGAACGGTGCAGAGTATGTCTGGGAAATAGATGCGATAAGTTCAGCAACCATTACTACAAATGCTGTGACCACGGCGGTAAATGCAGCTCTTGATGCGTATAGAACAATAGACGCAGCTAAGACTGGAGGTGCTTCTAATGAATAAATGTGTAGAAAGATTATATAACGGCATTGTCAAGGAAAATCCTACATTTGTGCTTATGCTTGGAATGTGTCCTACGCTGGCAGTAACAACAAGCGCGACAAACGGTGTGGGAATGGGTCTTGCGACAACGGCAGTACTTGTTATGTCAAATATGTTTATATCAATGCTCAGAAATGTCATACCTCAGAAGGTGCGTGTTCCCGCATACATAGTTATCGTGGCGACATTTGTTACCGTGGTACAGTTCCTTTTGCAGGCTTATGTTCCAAGCATATATGACGCACTCGGAATATATATACCTCTTATAGTTGTAAACTGTATCATTTTGGGAAGAGCAGAGGCATATGCTTCAAAAAATCCAGTACTTCCGTCAATATTTGACGGACTAGGAATGGGACTAGGATTTACCATAGCCATCACTATTCTCGGAGCACTCAGAGAGTTTTTGGGAGCAGGAACAATCTTTGAACATGACCTCGGACTTGTGGATAAGGGATTTACGCCTATATCCGTATTTGTATTGGCACCGGGAGCATTTTTTGTGCTTTCATGCCTTGTAGCCATTCAGAACAAGATTAAACTTAAAAAGGGAAAAGCCCCTAAGAATGAGGGATGTCTTTCTGACTGTTCTGCATGCGGCAACAAAATGTGTGGCAAGTCCACAATAGAAAGGAGCTAGTCTATGAAAGAATTACTTATAATCGGAGTAGGTGCTGCTCTTGTAAATAATGTTGTATTAAGCCAGTTCTTGGGCTTATGCCCGTTTCTTGGAGTGTCCAAGAAATTAAAGTCTGCTTTCGGTATGGGTATGGCGGTTGTGTTTGTACTTACCATATCTTCATTGATTACAAGCCTTATATACAATTACATTTTAAAGCCGTTTGATTTGGTGTATCTTAACACTATTGTATTTATTCTCGTAATTGCGGCACTTGTGCAGTTTGTAGAGCTTATTATAAAGAAGTACAGTCCAAGTCTTTATGAGGCTCTCGGCGTGTACCTGCCGCTTATAACAACAAACTGTGCCGTGCTTGGCGTGGCTCTTATAAATGTTACAAAAGAGTACGACATATTGCAGTCAGTTGTAAACGGTCTGTTTACGGCAATCGGATTTACCATTGCCATTGTAATACTGGCAGGAATAAGAGAGCGTATAGAGTACAATGACGTGCCGGAGAGCTTCAAGGGTATGCCTATCGTGCTTGTAACGGCAGGTCTTATGTCCATAGCATTCCTAGGATTTTCAGGTATTCTTTAGGAGGTAAATGTATGTTGGAAATAATCATTGCCGCCGCTGTTGTCGGCGGAGTCGGAATACTCATCGGCATATTTCTTGGAGTATCCGCTGAAAAATTTAAAGTAGAGGTAGACGAAAAAGAGATTAAAGTGCGTGAAGCTCTGCCGGGAAATAACTGCGGCGGTTGTGGATTTGCCGGATGTGACGCCCTTGCAAAGGCTATCGCGGTGGGGGAGGCAAAGGTAAATGCCTGTCCTGTAGGCGGCGAGCCTGTTGCGGCGGCAATAGCAGCCATACTTGGAGTTGAAGCGGAAGAAGGACAGAGACTTACCGCGTATGTCAAGTGTTCAGGTACATGTGACAAGACTAAGGAAATGTATATATATTCAGGTGTTGAAACATGCGAAGCAATGATGTATATGCAAAACACTGGAAAGAAAGTGTGTACATTCGGCTGTATGGGATACGGAAGCTGTGTGAAGGCATGTGAATTTGACGCCATACATATTGTTGACGGAATAGCCGTTGTAGATGAAGAAAAATGTAAGGCGTGCGGAAAATGTGTCGCTACCTGTCCTAAACATCTTATCGAGCTTGTGCCATACAAGGCACCCGTGAAAGTGGCATGCAATTCAAATGACAAGGGTGCAGTCGTAAAGAAAGGCTGCGAAACAGGCTGTATAGGCTGTATGCTCTGTACAAAGCAGTGCGAAACAGGTGCCATCACTGTTACAAACAATCTTGCCCATATAGATTACGACAAGTGTACCGGATGCGGTAAGTGTGCAGAAAAATGCCCTGTAAAGGTCATAAAGATAACTGGAAAGGTTTCTGAGGGAGATGCGGCTGAGGAATAAGAACACTTCGGACATCGCTTTGGACCTTACGCTAACGCTTTGGAATGTGAGGTATTATGATAGGATATATAAAAGGAACCGTTACAGGCATATTTAACGGCATGGTTTTGCTTGAAAATAACGGAATAGGTTACAATATCAATATTTCGGAAAGAAATATTTCAAATCTTGCCCCTTCGTCTGAAATCAAAATCTATACATATCTGTCCGTAAAAGAGGATGATATAAGCCTGTTTGGATTTCTGACGAGAGATGAACTTGAACTTTTTAAAAGGCTTATAACGGTAAACGGCATAGGACCTAAGGGTGCCATTGCCATACTGTCCGCTTTTGATACGGATACGCTCAGGTTTATAATTCTCTCAGGAGATGCCAAGAGTCTTTCAAAGGCTCAGGGCGTAGGCCTTAAGACTGCACAGAAGGTAATCCTTGAACTTAAGGATAAGATAGATATCACGGGAACAGGTGAAACAGGTATCACGCAAAATGTTTCTTTGGAAAGCACGGCAAATGAAGCTGTTGAGGCTCTTGTGGCACTCGGATATTCCAACACGGAAGCATATAAGGCAGTGAACAGTGTAAAAGACGCGGAAAATATGGATACGGATAAGCTTTTGAAGCTTGCACTCAAAAATATATCAGCTATGTAACATTTGGCTAAAAGAGGTATGTCATGGACAAAAGGATTATATCAACTGAATATATCGATGAAGACATTAAGATTGAGGGCAACCTAAGACCCAGATATCTTGATGAATATATAGGACAGGAAAAGTTAAAATCAAACCTCAAAGTATATATACAGGCGGCAAAGGACAGGGAAGATTCCCTTGACCATATACTTTTGTATGGACCTCCGGGACTTGGAAAGACCACGCTTGCCGGTATAATTGCAAATGAAATGGGGGTAAATATTAAAGTTACCTCCGGACCGGCTATAGAAAAGCCGGGAGATATGGCAGCCATACTTAATAACCTTTCTGAAGGCGATTTGCTTTTTGTGGACGAAATACACAGGCTTAACAGGCAGGTGGAGGAAGTTCTGTATCCTGCCATGGAGGATTTTGCCATAGACGTTATGATAGGAAAGGGACAGACTTCGCGTTCCATAAGACTTGAACTTCCTCGTTTTACGCTTGTAGGTGCGACTACAAGGGCAGGACTGCTTACTGCACCTTTAAGAGACAGATTCGGTGTTGTAAGCAAGCTGGAATTCTATACAAATGAAGAACTCAAGGTAATTATAATACGTTCTGCAGGACTTCTAGGTGTTGATATAGACGAAGAGGGTGCACTGGAGCTTGCTAGGCGTTCACGCGGTACTCCAAGACTTGCAAACAGGCTTTTAAAGCGTGTGAGAGATTTTGCACAGGTAAAATACGACGGAAGAATAACAAAGGAAGTTGCGGATTACGCATTGGATTTGCTTGACGTGGACAAAAACGGACTTGATAAAAATGACAGAAATATTCTGGCAACCATTATCAACAAGTATTCAGGAGGTCCGGTAGGACTTGAGGCGGTAGCGGCATCCATGGGTGAGGATGTCGGAACACTTGAAGATGTGTATGAGCCGTATCTTGTACAGAACGGATATATCAACAGAACTCCGCGAGGACGAATAGCAACTGATTTAGCTTATCTTGCACTTAATCTTAATGAGTAATTTACATTTTCTTACAAATGTGGTAAAATAATCTTCACAGGTTAGTATACTAAGTTTTCAGGTTAAAGGAGCAGTCGTATGGGAAATAAAAATGATGCAAATGTTGTAATTGACGGAAAAGTATTCACTCTCAGCGGTTATGAGAGCGAGGAATATTTGCAGAAGGTAGCTACATATATTAACAATAAGATATCTGAGATTAAGCAGGAGCAGGGCTTTAAAAAGCAGACGTACGAGATTCAGTCAATACTTATTGAACTTAATATAGCAGACGACTACTTTAAAGCGAAGAAAATGGCAGATACGCTTGAACAAGAGATTAGTGAGAAGGACAAGCTGATATATGATTTGAAACATGATGCCATTTCGGCACAGATTAAGACAGATGCCAATCTTGCAGAGATTAAGGAATTGAAGGAAGAGATATTGAAGTATCAGAAAAATATAGTAAAGCTTGAAACAGAGCTTGAAGACTTGAAAAAATAGATTACAAAAGGAGTGTGGCTTGTAAAAGTTCACACTTTTTCAATATGGAGACAGTTATGAATAAAAGTATTGAAGTTCTTTCGCCGGCAGGCTCATTTGAAAGTCTGGTAGCAGCCGTAAATGCTTCTGCCGATGCGGTATATCTTGGCGGAAGCATGTTCGGAGCAAGGGCATACGCCAATAATTTTGACAATGATGAGCTTCTTAAGGCTATAAGATATGCACATAAATATGATGTCAAAATATATTTAACCATAAATACCCTCTTCAGGGATGACGAGCTTATAGGCCTTTACAATTATCTTTTGCCATTGTATGAGGCGGGACTTGATGCCGTAATAGTTCAGGATTTCGGTGTCTTAAACTTTGTACATGAGCATTTTCCTGATATGGATATACATGCCAGCACACAGATGTCTTTAACGGGAGCATACGGTGCAGCTCTTCTTAAGGAAATGGGTGCTTCAAGGATCGTGACGGCAAGGGAAATTTCACTGAAAGAGATAGAGAATATTCATAAAAATGTGGATATAGAGATAGAGAGCTTTGTTCACGGTGCAATGTGCTATTCGTATTCCGGTCAGTGCCTTTTAAGCAGTTTTATTGGAGGAAGAAGCGGAAACAGAGGACGCTGTGCTCAGGCGTGCCGTCTGCCTTACGGTGTCAACGGCCGCGAGAGCTATCTTTTAAGCCTTAAGGATATGTGTACTCTTGATATACTTCCGGACATTATAGACGCGGGAGTATATTCCCTTAAGATAGAGGGCAGAATGAAAAGCCCTGAATATACGGCATTTGTGACGGCTATGTACAGAAAATACGCAGATATGTATATTTCAGTAGGACGTGACGGATATAGGGTTGATAAAAATGATGTTACGGCACTGCTTGACCTATACAACAGGGGTGGCTCCATAACAGGGTATTACAATGTGCGAAACGGATCAGAGATGCTTGCGGATAAGAAGCCTAATCATCAGGGAGTGCCTGTGGGTAAGGTTGTGGCACGAAAGAAAAATGATGTCACATTAAACTTAACCGAAACAGTGAATAGTCAGGATGTACTTGATGTAAAGGATAAATTTGAATATACGCTTGGAGAAGGAAAAGCAAAAGGAAACACACTTTTGCTGAAAGTGTCTAAGGACAGTAAACTTAAGCCGGGAGATATTGTATACAGAACCAAAAATCAAAGCCTGCTCAATGACATAAGAAAAAAATATATAGAAAACAACAGGAAAATTCCGATTGATATAAGATTTGAGGCTTGTGATAACAAAAAAGCTTTGCTAAAATTAAGTCATAAAGAATATACGGTCAAGGTTTATGCAGATATTTTAAGCGTGGCGCAGAACAGACCTACAACTGCCGAGGATGTGAAAAAGCAGCTCACAAAACTTGGAAACACGGATTATACGGCAGATAAAACGGATATCTATATTGGCGACAATCTTTTTATACCGTTAAAAAGTCTGAATGATATTAGAAGGGCTGCCATAGATGATATGGAAGAACTGCTTTGCACAAAGCCTGTAAACAGGCAGATTAAGACTATGAAACAGAGCGTGTGCTTTGATGAACCGGCTGAGAAAAGGAAAGTCAATGATACTTCTGCTTTAACTGTAAGCGTTCTTTCGGAAAATTTTGATACCGTATTAAAAGCAATAGAAAATAAAAATGTTACGCGTGTGTATATGGAATCCTTCAACGCCTTTAAGTGTGATATCAATCTGCTTATGGAAAAGGCACATTTTACGGGTAAAGAATTTTATATTGCTTTGCCGTATATTTTGCGGGATAATTCATATAAAGCCATGGAAAAGTTACTAAAACTTCCGGCAGACGGTTTTCTTGTGCGAAATATCGAAGAGTACGCATATATAAGAGAACAAAATGATACACGCAGGCTTATATTTGATTACAATATGTACGCTTATAATTCTGCCGCAGAAGAGCTTTTTGTGAACGAATGGGGCGGCGGATATACATTGGGCGCAGAGCTTAATGAAAAACAGCTCTCACAGATGGATTGCACTGAAGGTGAGCTTATTGTGTACGGATATCTCCCGATGATGATAAGCGCAGGCTGCATTAATAAAAATACCGATAAGTGCGACGGTATCACAAAATATATTAAGGTCAGCGACAGATGTAAAAATGATTTTTGTGTCAAAAACGTATGCGAGGACTGTTACAACATTATATACAATTCAAAACCGATTGTACTCTCTGATAAATGGGAGGAGATAAAAAACATTTCTCCCGGAGGACTTAGAATTATGCTTAATGAAACCGATAAAGACTATGTTGATGACATTATAGCTGATGTGGTTAATCATACAAATAATGTCAAGAATTATACAAGAGGACATTTCTTAAGAGGTGTGCAGTGACGCTGTAAAAAGGAGTGAAAACAGATGAACGATATAGTCATTGTGCTTTCGCGATTTGTATTTATTATTCTGGCTGCAATATTTACGTTTGCGGCATACAGAACTTACAATATTAAGAATAACAAACTGAATATTTTTTCCGTAATGCAGCTTGTATGTATCCTGCTCTTTTTGTTTTTGGGATTTTTTATACTGTACGCAGATACCAAAAGCGATGAAACGCTTGGTATGCTGGCTGTTCTTACAGGCGTATTTGTGTGCTTTTATGCAGTATATTATGCCATATACAAAGGAAAATGCAATTTCCTTATCACAAATATGCTGATGCTTATAAGCATATCCATGATAATGCTTTTAAGGCTTTCGCAGACAAAGGCGAAACGTCAGATTATATTTGTGGTGGGAGGTCTTGCAATATGTCTTATGTTGCCGTGGATTGCAGGAAAACTCCTTAATATTAAGAACATATATATCGCCGCTTCTGTTGTCTCGATAATTATGCTTTGTATGGTGGCGGTTCTCGGAAAGGAAAGCTATGGTGCGCTTTTATCCATAGATTTCGGAATATTTTCGTTGCAACCGTTTGAGATAGTAAAGATATTGTATGTTATATATCTGGCAGGTGCTCTGGGAAGAGAAGGCAAATTTAAAAATGTCGTGGCAGCAGGAATAGTTACGCTTATACACGTTGCAATACTGGCTTATGCCAATGATTTTGGCGCAGTGCTTATAATTCTGGTAACATATATACTTATGGTATTTGTGGCAAGCAGAAATCCTCTTTATATATTGGCAGGTGCCGTAGGTGCAGGTGGTTTTGGCGCAGTGGCGTATAAGTATGTGTCACATTTAAGGGTAAGAGTGTCGGCATGGCTGGACCCTTTTGCAAACATAGATGACACAGGCTATCAGATGTGTCAGTCGCTTTTTGCCATTGTGGCGGGTGGATTTCTTGGAACAGGACTTACAAAGGGTATGCCGGGGAAAATTCCTGTTGTGGAGAAGGATTTCATATTTTCTGCAATAGCTGAGGAATTTGGAGCGATAGTGGCAATATGCCTTATACTTATATGCGTGAACAATTTTCTTATGCTTATGAATATGTCCATGAAAATTAAGGACAGCTTCAGAAAACATATTGTTTTCGGATACGGAATGATTTATATTTTTCAGGTTTTTCTGACAATCGGAGGAGCTACAAAATTCATACCGTCAACGGGAATTACGCTTCCGTTTGTAAGCTATGGCGGAAGTTCATTTGCAGGAAGCATCATAATGATTTCGATTGTACTCGGAATATCATGTCTTGAAAATAAGCCGGCACTTCGGAATGATAAGCTTCAGAATGAGAGGTAAATATGAAACTAAAAAGCAATAAATGTATACTTATAGTGACATATGCCGTTGTGGTATTATTTGTGCTGATGATTGTCTGGATAGGATATCTTGATATTGTCGGCAGAAAAAATATAGAAAACAACTCCTACAATAAAAGAGTGGATTCATGGGCAGAAAATGTGGTGCGTGGAAGCATTTATTCTGCTGACGGCAATATACTGGCACAGACCGTAACTGATGAAAACGGTACGGAAAAAAGAGTGTATCCGTATGATAATCTTTTTTCTCATGTCATAGGATACAACAGCAACGGAAAATCAGGTCTTGAGCTTAAGATGAATTATTATCTGCTGACCAGTAACGACAACGAGCTTGTACAGGCCGTAAATCAGCTTTCAAATCAAAAAAGCACAGGCTTTGATGTAATAACCACACTCGACACGAGGATTGGCGAGGTGGCAAGTGCAACCCTCGGTAACAATAAGGGAGCGGTTGTTGTACTTGACGCTTCTACTGGAGAAGTGCTCTGTGAGATATCAAAGCCGGATTTTAATCCTAACACCATAGAAGAGGAGTGGAGCAGTATCATTGAGGATTCCGACAATTCCCCGCTTCTTAACAGGGCAACTGCAGGACAGTATCCTCCTGGTTCGACATTTAAACTTGTCACACTTCTTGAGTATATAATTGAAAATGAAAGCTATGATGATTTTTCTTATAACTGTACAGGAAGCATAAATTACAACGGAAGCCAGATGTCATGTATATACCACAGTGCACATGGAAATGTGAACTTAAGCAGGGCGTTTGCCTATTCGTGCAACTGTTCCTTTGCCACTATCGGAATTGAACTTGATATGACAAGATATAAACTTTTGTGTGACAAACTTATGTTTAACACAGACCTTTTTACTGACTTTGAATGTAAAAAAAGCAGCTTTTATCTTGATGAGAACAGTACTGATTTTGATATTATGCAGACAGCCATAGGTCAGGGAAAAACGCTGATGACGCCTATGCACAATGCGATGATAATGAGTGCCGTGGCAAATGACGGGGTGCTTGTTAAACCACATACCGTGGCTAAAGTAGTGGACAAAAACGGCAGAGAAAAGATGAAATTTGAATCAGAGTCAAAGACTCTTTTGACTTCTCAGGAAAGTGAAATTTTAAAAAAGTATCTGAGAGATGTGGTTACCTTCGGCACTGCTACAAATCTTAATAATAAGCCGTATACCGCTTACGGAAAAACAGGCTCGGCACAGTTTGATGACTCCAATCCAAACCTATTTCATTCATGGTTTACGGGCTTTGCCGAGATAGGAGACCGTAACATTGTCGTATGTGCTGTGGTTGAAAGCACTTATGACGGCGGAAATACGGGGAAAGCGATAGCACAGAAAGTATTTGACTGTATTGCACAACAGTAAGATAAAAAAGCAAAAAGAAAAGCGAGGTAAAAAATGAAAAACATTGCAGATTTAATGAATTACAGAGAGAGCGTGAAGGTAATTGACGCGACGCTAAGAGACGGCGGATTGGTGAATGACTTCTATTTTACGGATGAATTTGTCAGAGATTTGTATATGGCAAACGTAAAAGCCGGAGTGGACTATATGGAGTTTGGATATAAGGCTTCAAAGGAACTTTTTGATGTCAACAAATTCGGAAAGTGGAAATTTTGTAATGATGATGATATAAGAAAAATCGTGGGCGATAATAATACTGACCTTAAGATTGCCGTGATGGCTGATGTAGGAAGATGTGATTATAAGAATGATATAATAAGCAGAGAAGACAGCCCTATTGACCTTATACGTGTCGCAACATATCTTAATACAATTCCGGGTGCCATCGATATGATAGAAGATGCAGCAAACAAGGGATATGAAGTGAGCTGCAACATTATGGCAATATCAAATTCACAGGAGGCAGACCTTAGAACCGCTCTTGATATGCTTGGACAGTCACCTGTTGACGTATTTTATATTGTTGACAGCTTCGGTTCACTGTATCCAGAGCAGATAGAAAGACTTGCAGGCATTTATATGGAATTTGCAACTAAATATAACAAAAAGGTAGGAATACATGCTCACAACAATCAGCAGCTTGCTTTTGCCAACACTATAGAGGCAGTAGGAGACGGCGTTGACTGGCTTGATGCTACATATTCGCAGATGGGTCGTGGAGCAGGAAACTGCGCCATGGAAACACTGCTTGGTTTCCTTAGAAATCCTAAATACAATATCTACCCTGTAATACAGTTTATTGAGAAGCATATGGTGCCTCTTAAAAAGAGCGGTGTTGTGTGGGGATATGATTTGCAATATCTTATGACAGGACTTTTAAATCAGCATCCGAGAACTGCCATTCAGTTTACAAAGGAAGGCAGAGAGGACTATTCGGAATTCTACAAAGAAGTTATGGCGCACGAATAATATGCATAATTGCCATATTTGCCGCATAAAAGGAGCTATGCACTAAGTAATTAGTGCGTGGCCCCTTTTTAAAATTAGTACAAAAGTACCGTAAAAATAGTACGCTGTCCCTATTAACTTTTTATGAAAAAATTGGTAATATTATAATATGTTAATCAATGGAAAAGTGGAGAAGGTTCTGTTGATGTATATAAAGTATCACTAGGAGGTTTAAAGATGAAATTTACTAAGAAAGCTTTGGCTCTTGGACTGGCTTCGGTAATGGCATTTACGCTGTTTATACCGATGCCGAAAGTGAAGGCAGCTACGACGGAAACGCCAAGCACGGTAGTGGTTGATGTAACTAAGAAATATCAGAATATCAGAGGCTTTGGCGGCATGAATCATCCTGAATGGACAGGACAGGATCTCACTGATGCACAGAGACAGAAGGCATTTGGAAACGGTGAAGATGAACTTGGATTATCCGTTCTTCGTATCTATGTCAGTGATGATAAAAATGCATGGTCAAAAGCCGTTCCTACGGCTAAGTATGCACAGGAGATGGGTGCAACGGTATTTGCAACGCCGTGGAATCCGCCGTCAAGCATCCGCAAAGAAGGTACGGGAACTTCGCAGGGCGGAAAGTATCATATGCCATCAAGTAATTATTCGGCATATGTAAATCATTTGAATGATTACTATACCTATATGACCAATCAGGGAGTTAATCTCTACGCAATATCAATCCAGAATGAACCTGATTACTCGTCAGAGTGGACCGGATGGACATCAGATGAGACAACTGACTTTTTGGCAAATTACGGAGATAAGCTTAATTTCAGGGTAATGTCTCCTGAAACATTCCAGTATACAAACAAGGATTATTACACAAAGATTCTTAACAATGAAAAGGCATTTGCAAATACGGATGTCTTCGGTACACATTTTTACGGCACACAGAGAAGCCAGATGGATTTTTCGGCATTGGAGAACTGCGGCAAGGAAATCTGGATGACGGAAGTCTACGTTCCGAATAGTACAGCAGACTCTGCTGATAACTGGCCTGAGGCTCTTCAAGTTTCTGAAAACATTCATAACGGTCTTGTGGTAGGAAATATGAGCGCCTATGTATGGTGGTATATCCGCAGAAGTTACGGTCTTATGAAAGAAGATGGCAATATCAGTAAGCGAGGATACTGCATGGCACAGTATTCAAAGTGGGTAAGACCGGGATATGTAAGAGTTGATGCGACAGAACAGCCATCTAGCGATGTGTATGTTTCTGCATATACGGGCGATGATAACAAAGTTGTAATTGTAGCTATAAACAGTGGTTCAAGCAGCTATGCACAGAATTTTCAGGTATCAGGTCAAACCATTTCAAATGTTGACAGATACAGGACGTCAGAGACAGAAAATATAGCGGAAACAAAGAATCTTGCAACAAGCGGAGACAGCTTTTATGCATATCTTCCGGCTAACAGCGTTTCAACCTTCGTTATTACGACAGGTGATAATACGTCATCGGATAAATATGATGCTGCCACACTTCTTAATACATACGGAAAGGTATTAGGTTATTCAGGTACATGTATTAATGTCTCAGAACTTAAGGATTCAGCCAAACTTAATTTCCTTAAGAAGCATTATAACAGCATTACTCTTGAAAATGAGATGAAGCCGGATGCAATTCTTGGCACATGGAATAAGGAACTTATTTCCGTAAGTGAAGCCAAGCAGTTAGGCTATTACATTCCAAGCAGCTATACGGAATCTACGGTTCCTAAGCTTCATTTTGATAATGTAGATGAGGCTATGAAGATTTGTTATGAGAATGGTCTTAAGATGAGAGCTCATACACTTGTATGGCACAGCCAGACACCTTCATATTTCTTCAGAACCGGTTATGATGCCAGTGGTTCATATGTAAGTAAGTCCGTAATGGATGCCAGAATGGAATTTTATATAACAAATGTTATCAATCATGTATATGACAGCCAGTATGGTTCAGTTGTTTATGCATGGGATGTAGTCAATGAATATCTTAATGCGAGAACTGCGTCTTCTTCTGACTGGGTACAGGTTTACGGCGAGCAGGGAACAAGTCCTGAGTTCGTTAAGAAAGCATTTACAATAGCTGATACTCTGTTAAAGAATCGTGGAATAAGAAATCAGGTTGCTCTTTTCTACAATGATTATAATACATATATGAATCAGAACGATATTGTTACTCTTATCAATTATATTAATTCAGATGCTAAGATTTGTAACGGTATCGGTATGCAGTCACATCTTGGAACAGATTTCCCATCTGTTGATTACTACAAGAGTGCACTTACAACGTTTAAGAATGCAGGCTTTGAAATCCAGATTACAGAGCTTGATGTGGCTAACCTTAAAAATTATGACCAGCCACAATATTATCATGATATAGCAGCCGCGATTCTTTCAGTAAAGAAATCCGGAGGCAATATCACAGGTTTAACTCTTTGGGGAATGTGGGATTCTCTTTCTTGGATTACGAAGATGGAAGGTAAGGAGAATACAACACCTTTATTGTTTACAGGTATTGATGAGCCAAAGGATGATTACTATAGAGTAATTGATGCATACTTAGAGGCAGGATACACAATTGGCGGTCCAGGCAGTGGCTCAACAATTGATACAACAGGATATACGGCACTTGATTTAAGCACAGCAAATGTCGGTACTTATAACAGTTTATCTAAGACTCTTACATTAAGTGATATATTATCAGCCAGAGTTAATCTGCCTTCTACATTAAAGGAAGGTCAGGAAGTAAGTGTGATTATGAATGTCACATATTCAGGAACTTCGGGCTTCAGAACATGGACAACGAATGCAAGTGAGTCAAGTAACTCTAACATTTTCCTTAGTTCTGATGCAGACCTTTCTAAGGATGTTGTGATAACATTTACTGCATCTACGGATTGCGATTACCTGTTGTTTAAGGGACCGAATTACAATACTAACATTGATAATCTTGTAATCAACTCCATAATGGTTAAGTACAGCGGCGGAGAAGTCGCTACAGCCGATTATGTACACAACTTCACCACAGACGGAAAGACTAGCAGTGTATTCTCAATTACAGGTAATCTTTCAACATCAAAGGGAACTGTAACGTATGCAGGTCTTACGCTTACCCAGTGCCTTAA